>NZ_JBSVRG010000002.1:0-339095 GCF_054052045.1 Luteimonas sp. A277 | reverse complement strand
TAGGGCGCGTCGGCGCGGCCGGTGCACTGGCTGGCGGTGCCGCCGTCGGTACGGACGTGGTAGGTGGCTCCTCGGCGGTCGCGATTGGCTGCTGCCTCCGTGGGCGCCGGCAACGGTGGCTGCACCTGGAAACACGTGACGGTATCGGGTGTGTCCACTGCGTGACATGCCGCCATGCACGCCGTCCCGGCGACTACCAGCGCGGACCTGGCCATCAACGAGGACCATAGGCGCCGCAGCCGGATCACTCACCCGGCCCCGGGTCCGGTCTGCGCACCAGGCCCGGAAATATCCGGGCCGCGGCGGGAAAACGACTTGCTGCGACCGCGGCCTGCGCGGAGCGGCCGGCGTCGGCACGGGTACCCGGAGCGTGGGCCTGGATGACCGCGTAGCGTTCCATCAGCCCGCACAGAATCCAGAAGCTGTGCATCACCAGGCCGTCGAAATATGGGCTGCCGAACAGATTGCCGAGCACCATCGCGATCACCGCCACTGCAAGGCCAACGCCCAAAGCGCGCGAAGCCGGGTTGCTGTCGCGGGTGGCACTCCGTGCCCTGCGGGCGAGCTGCCACAGCCGCCAGACCAGCCACAGCATCATCGCCAGGGCCAACGGGCCGCATTCGGCCAGCGCGCGCACAAATCCGTTGTGTGCATCCATGCCCGGATACACGGTGTAGTCACCGATGTGCTCGCGAAAACGTCCCAGGCCCACGCCAGCCGGGTGGTCGGCCAGCATTGCAAGCGCTCCTTTCCAGATCTCCAGCCGGCTCGCCGTGCTGCCGTCGAATGACGCCACGCCGCCGGCGTTCATCTGTCGCGTTTCATCGATCCGCTGGATCACGCTGTCCGGCAACACGCTGGCACCAATGATCGCTATCACCAGCATGGCCAGCGCCGCCGCCGTAAAGCTGCGATGAAACAGAAGCAGCGTGATCCCGAGTGCGGCGATCACGTAGGACTGGCGGGAAAACGTGAACAGAATCGCTGCCACGAGCACCGCGCCGGCAGCCACGGCCATCAGCCGCAGCGGCTTTTGGCAGTCGGGCTGCAGTGCCAGTGCAACGAACATGGGCAGGAACATGGCGAAGTACACGCCGGCGCGGTTCGCGGCGCTGATTGCACCGAACGGGCCGGTTGCCCGCTGTCCGTCCGCGAACTGCGCGGGGTCGAACTGGAGCCCCTGCGATACCGCCTGGAGCCCTGCGACCGCAGCGACAACCAGCGTGAGCATGATCAGCTGGCGGGTGCCATTGGCATCCAGGCCGCAATGGCGGTAGGCAAGGTAGAGCAACGGGTAGGTCAACGCGTACTTCGCCTGCAGCACGATTGCGCCGGGGCTCGAGGGATCGCGGCTGATTGCAATGAACCAGCCCAGCAGGAAGGCGAGGAACAGGCCCACCAGTGGCGGCAGCAGGAGGCTGGTGCGGGGCAGCCCGTGCGGATCGCGCCGGCCGAACATGCTTGCCCACAGCAGCAGCAGCACGGACGCGCCCACGCCCACGTCCGGCGGCAGGAACAGCGAATACGGCAGCAGGATGATCGGCAGGGCGTAGAGCAGGTTCATCGGTTGTTCCTACTCACGCTGGCGCGGCGAAGGAATGAGCCCGCCGGCCGCCCGGCCTGGTCTCCTGCCGCCCGCGGCCAGGCAGCGCTCGTAAACGGCCGACGTGGCGGCGGCGAGGGCGGCTGCGCTGTGATGCCGGGCCACGAACTCCCGGGCCGCATCCGCAAGCTGCTTGCGCAGGTCCGGCTCTGACGCCAGGCTGGCCATTGCGGCCGCGAGGGCGCGCGCGTCTCCCGGGGGAAACAGCACGCCCGTGCGGCCGTCTTCGACGAGTTCCGGGGTGCCGCCGACCCGGGAGGCGATGACCGGGCAGCCTGCAGCCATCGCTTCCAGCAGCGCATTGGACTGGCCTTCGAAGTGGGACGGCAGCACCAGGAAGTCGGCGGCCTGCATGAGCTGCACCGCGTTTTCCACTTCCCCGAGCAGGCACACGCTGTCGGATATGCCAGCCGCTGCGACCTGGGCCTGGATCAAAGCGCGCATTGGTCCTTCGCCGGCCAGTGCGATCCATGGCCGATGTCCGGGCGGCAGCGATGCCACGGCCTCCATCAGGCAGGACAGGTTCTTCGCATGCACCAGCCGCCCCACGAACAGCCCGACTGCGCGCCCTGCCGGTGCGCCGAGCGTGCGCCGCAGGGCGGCGCGCTCCGCCGCGGACATCGCCGGCGGCAGCGCCACTCCGTTGCCGATGACTGCGAACTTCGCCTCGGGCATGCGCGTATGGCGTGCGGTCGAGCGTGCCCCGGCGCGGGAGTTGGCGATGACCGCCGCGCTGCGCGCAACCACGACGCGCTTGAGCACCCAATGCCTGGCGCGCTTGTCGGGTGCGAAGCTGCGTTCGGAAGCGATCAGCACCGGGGTGCGCCTGGAGAGGCCGCTGGCCAGTACCGACCAGATTTCCGCGGTCTGCGAGAACGCGTGGATCAGGGCGTAGTTGCGCCGCCGCAGCAGCCGGGTGAACGCGAGCAGGAAGCGAGCATCGATCCGCCCGCGCTTGGGCAGGTGGTGCACCGGCACGCCGCTGCGCTGGATGGCTCCGAGCAGGAACGAATCACTGCGGAAATACGCCAGCTCCGGCGCCCAGCGTTCGCGGTCCAGGCCGGCCAGCAGGTGCTGGATCTGGCGCTGGCTGCCACCCACCTCCATTTCGTCGACCACCAGCAGCAGGCGCTCAGGTCGCATTGCACAGTGCCTCCGCCATCAGCCGGTGCAGCTTCAAGGCCTCTTTGCGCGCGTCGAACTCCAGCTCGATGCGCTGGCGGGCGGCAAGCGAGAGCCGCATTCGAAGTCCGGGGTCGTGGAGCAGCCGCTCCAGCGCCCGGGCCAGCGCGGCCGGGTCGTACTCGGCTGCAAGCAGCCCGTGGACCTCGTCGGTAATGAGTTCGGGCACGCCGGAGACCGCGCAGCTGACCACCGGGCAGCCGGCGGCCATGGCTTCCATCAGCGCGACCGGGATTCCGTCGCGGTTGCCGTCGGGGGCGACCTCGCAGGGCAGGGCGAAGATCGTGGCTTTCTGCAACTTGGCGCGGATCGCCTGCTGCGAAAGCGCGCCGGCCATCTCGACCCTGTCCCCGAGACCGAGCCGGTCAATCCGTGCCTGCAGGTCTTTTCGCAGCGGTCCATCCCCGACCACCGTGCAGCGGAAGCCGGTTCCATTGGCATGCATCAGCGCGAGCGCGTCGATCAGCGTTCCAAACCCTTTCTGCGCAACCAGCCGGCCGATGGCGAGGATGTGGGCCCCGTCCCTGCCGTTGCCCGACCATGGAAGCTGCGCCAGGTCCACGCCGCAGTGCACAACCTTCAGCTTGTGCCGCGTCAGCGGCGAAACGTTCCGGTCGATCCAGTCGACGTTGTGCCGGGAGATGGTGACCGCCAGGGCGGAGTCCGCGATCTTGCGGGCCAGGATGTGCCGATCGACGAAGATGTCGTGGGCGTGGCAGGTGAAGCCGAACGGGCGCCCCGCGGCCCGTGACAGGACCCAGGCGGCGGTTGAAGGGTAGGTCGACCAATGGGCGTGGATGAACTCCGGGTCGAAGTCGCGCATCCACGACAGGTGTTCCAGCCCCCGGGCCATCGCTACCAGCGACTTGATCATGGCCACCGGCGTGCGCCAGGTGCCCGCCGCGATGATGGCGGCATCGCGGATCACCCCGACCGGGTGGGAGAGCGCGGCGCGCAAGGTGTTCCAGAATGCGACGGCCGGGGCTTGCGGCTGGCGGACGCGGTCCAGCAGGGCGGACGCCTCGGGATGCACGATGGTCTGGCCGCGCGGGGTCTTGAGCGAAAGAATGCGTACGTCGACGCCGCTGTCGATCAGCGCCTGGATCTCACGGACGATGAAGGTTTCCGCCAGGATCGGAAAAAGCGAAACCACGTACAGCACGCGCCGCGGCGCGGGCGCACCGGCCCGTTCACCGTCCACTGGAGCGGACCCAGAGGAGGGTGATGGTGGCTACGTTCTCCCCATAGCTGAAACCGGACGTGGTCGAGTCGCGGGTGTTGCGGTGGAACCCGACCTGGGTGGTCAGGTGACGGGTCCAGCGGTGTTCGGCCCTGATCCCGTAGATGCGGTCCCGGTCCTTGCGCTGGGTAGTCATGAACTCGCGGTTGAGCGCCGTGGCATGGATGGCCAGCGTGGTGCGCGGACGGATGCGATAGGCGAGCTCCGCGTATCCACTGACATCTTCCCGATCGCTGAGCGTGCTTTGCAGATAGCGGTAGCTGCGGTAGCGGGGCCGCAGCCTCAGCTCCAAGCGATCGCCGCGGAACCTGTAATCGAGCTGCAGCCTTCTCTGGCGATGTACATCCGCGTTGACCTCCAGGGTGGAAGCGAACAGTTCCTGGATCATAGGCTCGGCCAGGTCTATCTGGCGGATGATCAGTTCCTGGGCGCTGTCAGCAAGCTGGTACCGGGCCTGCAGGTCGAATCGGCTGCGGCCGGTGGGCGCCCAAACGAACCCCGCGCGGGCCAGGGTCGCGGACACGGTGCTTCCCCCCCGATCCGGATCCACCCAGGAGCGTCCCAGGTCCAGCTCGAAGCTGCCGTGTGCCAGCTCGCGGCGGTAGCTTGCATAGGCGTCCGTGCGTGAATAATCGGAGTCCTGCCCGGGGTCATCGAACTCGACCTCGGACGCCACCAGGTTCAGCGCGACGTGGCCGAGGGAGCCCGTTTCCCGCTGCAACCGCGCGGCGGCGCTGAACCGGTCGCCGTTGAACTCCTCGGTCACCTCGGCATAGCTTTTCGCGGCGCGCACGTCGAGCTGGGCGCGGGTGGTTCCGTTGAAGCGGGTCTGGAACGTGGGGCCGGCGATGAACACGTTGACCCGCTGCAGGTTGCCGGGTGACAGGCCGGCGCCGATATCGACGGGCTGGTGGCTCAGGTAGTCCTCGAGCACCAGGCTGAAGCGGTCCGGGGCGATCGTCCATTCGGCCTGGCCGGCGAGTTCGCCGCGCCATTCGCGCGGGAATGTGTCGTCAAGGTAGTCACGGTGCTCGACCAGGCCACGGGCCTGCAGGGCGAACGCCGAGCCCCGCTGAGCCACTGCAAAACGCAGCCTCGGTGCGAGGATGGTGTCACTGGTTTCGGCGTCCTCGCTGAGCGCGATGTTGCTGCTGTGTGCGCCGGACAAGCCGAGCTCATAGTCGATCTCGGCCGCGGCACAGGTGCCGGATATGGCGAGCATGAGCGCCAGCCCCGGCAGGGTCCCGGCGCGGGCGCGCGCGCGCAGTCGATAAGCGGATCCCCGTCCCTTGCTCATGGTTGCTCCTCATGGTCCTTCGTTGAAGACCACGCCGGCGAACTTGCCGGGATTGAACTCGGCGGCAGCGCGGGAAATCTGTTCCGGGCTGTCGCGGCCGTAGCCTGCGACCAGCACCACCAGGTCTGCGTAGTCGGCGAGGATGCGGGCATCCGGGCTGTCCTTCACGGCCGGACTGTCCAGGATCACGTGGCGCGGGGGAGTGCGGCTGCGCAGAACATCGATGAGCAGCCGCATGCGGAAGGACGACAGGTACTCGGCGCTGGCCCCGGTCGCCGTGCCGGCCGGCAGCAGGTGCAGCCGCGGAACGCCGGTTTCATACAGCATGCTGCCTACCAGCACCGCCGGATCCTCGAGGTAGTTCACCAGGCCGCCATTGACGGGGTCCAGCCGCAGGGTGTCGTGCTGTGTTCCGTGGAACAGGTCGCAGTCGATCAGCACGGCGTTGATGGTCTCGTCGAACGCGAATGCAGCCGCGAGGTTGCGTGCCACGTAGCTGCCGCCGCTGCCACGACTGACCGGGGCGACCACTATCGTGGCGCTGGGAGCACCGTTGGTGGCGGCCAGCAGGCGTGTGCGCAGGGTCCTGAACGCATCTACGTGAGGCTGGCCGATGCCGGCGCGCGAGATCGTCGCCCGCTCGTCCATTTGCGCGCGGCCAAACGCCGGGGACGGGACGAGCCGTGTTTCCGTCAGGTGCGGGAGCGGATGCTGATCCGCGACCGGCTGGAGGTTTTCAAATGCAGGCGTGTTGGCGGTCATCTGGGTCCTACCTCGGCATCAGTGCAACGGCGGCGGCAATGGGTAGGGCCAGCAGGACTGCGCTGGTCAAAGCCAGCGCCTTTTGACCGGGTGCACGGCGACGGGGCCGCGAATAGCCGCCCGGCGGTATCGTCCCGAGCACCGGCAGCCCGATGGTTTCGATCTGGGAGGCGATGCGGACCCGTGGGTCGAACCGCAGCCAGGCCAGCAGCAGCAGCAGGGGAGCGATGATGGCCAGGGCCAGCACGCCCAGCGCGACATGGGTCCGGCTGATGCTGCTGGCCATCAGCGGCAGCGCCGCGGGCTCCTGCACGCGGAAGTTGAGGCCACCACGCTGGATGTCCAGGTTCATCGACAGCCGGGCGTTCTCGCGCCGCTCGAGCAGATCCTGGTACAAATCGAGATTGACCTGGACGTCGCGGGTCAGGTTCGCCAGGTCGCTTCCCAGTGCCGCCACGCGGCTGAGGCGTTGCAGTTCCCCCTGCAGCAGCTGGTTGCCGGTAGCGATGCGCGAGGCCGTACCGACGCTGCGGCTGCGCGCCTCGGTCAGCCTGCCGCGATCAAGGTTCCCGCTGGCGGCAACGGGCATCGCCGCGGCCGTGACGGGTATCCCGCCGCGCTCCAGCTGCGCCTGCAGGTCGTTGATCTGGGCCTGCAGCCGGACCATGTCGGGATGCTGATCGGTATAGGTGCCGGCCAGCGTCATCCGCTCGGCCTGAAGCTCGGCGATACGCTGCTGCAGCGGGCCGGTGCGCGTCTGCACCGCGCTGATCGACTGCTCGCGCGCCACGTGGGTTGCCCAGCTTCCAGCCTGGGAGCTCTGCTCCGCCTGGTCCATCAAAGACCTGTCGATCTGCAGCTGCAGTTCACTGATCCGCCGGGCGACGTTTTCCTCGTCGCCGAGCAGGACTTCAGGATGGGCCTCGCGGTATTCCGCCAGCCTGTCCTCGGCGTCATTCAGCCTGGTCCTGTAGTCATCCACCTGGGAGTCGATGAATTCGAAGGCGGCCCGGCTCTCCCGGGAACGGGTGCTCAGGCTCTCCTGGATGATCAGTTCGCCGAAGCGGGATGTGACCGCCTGCGCCCGCCGCGGGTCGGAGTCGGAGTAGCTGATCCTGATCAGGTTGGGATTTTCACGCGGGTTGGTGATCTCGGCCCGGCCCATGATCTGGCTGGCCAGCTGGGCGCGCTGCAACGGATCGGGATCGGTTGCCAGCCAGCCGCCGGTCTCCAGGACCTGCTCCATGGACTGGCCGCTGAACGCCACCTCGCGTGCGATCGCGGCCCGGTCGACCACGCTGGTCGGCACCGTCCGGCCTTCCAGCAGCGGCTGGATGACGTCTGTTTCCTCGACCAGAAGCGTGGTCGAGGCGGTGTACTCCTTGGGCATGGCCAGGACTAGGACCAACCCGGCGATCACGATCGCCCCGAACAGGCCCACGAGCGTCCAGCGTCGCCGCCGGGCCTCCTTCGTGGCGGCCGGCAACAGTTGGACAATGGTCGGTCGGCTCCCGGGAGCGGGAGCCCTCCATTCGGCAAGACTGGTCATCTATCCCCCTTACAGCATGCGTTCTGGCACGGTGAGCACGTCGCCCGGCGCCACGGTGTAGTTGGTCGTCAGGTCGCCGGTCGTGAGCACGTTGTCCAGCATGACCGCGTAGCTTCCGGTGCCGTTTCCGCTCCTGCGGTGCAGGCGGGTACGGTTGGCGGCCGCGAATTCGGTCACCCCTCCGGCGGCCAGCACCGCGTCCAGCACCGTCATGCCGGGCCGGTATGGAATCGAAACCGGCTGCCGGACCGCTCCGGTGACGCGTATCCGGGACAGGTATTCGTGGCTGTTGAGTTCGGTCAGGATCACCGAGACCCTGGCGTCCTTGATGTACTCCTGCAGGCGTCCCTCGATGTCCTGGGCGACCTCGGGCGGGGTACGGCCCCCGGCGGCCACGTCCCCCAGCAGCGGGACGGAGATCATCCCGTCGGGGCGGACCGGCGCGGTGACGCCCGCGTCCGGATTGCCCCATACCGACACCTGGACCATGTCGTCCACGCCGATGAGGTAGGCCTCGGCGGACTGGTCTAGTGCTGGTGGCGGGCCGGAGCCGTCGCCGCTGGTGGTGGCGCAGGCAGCCATCAGGATCGACAGCGAGACTCCAAGCAGTGCGGAACACAAGCTGTTCATAGGTCCGTTCTCCAGTTTCCCTACGATGTAACGCGACATGGTCGACGGTCCGGCCATTGTTCCGGCGGGTGTCCCCTTGGCATTCGCGACCGGTGAAGTGGTGTGTCTGTTCCAACGCGAAAACCGTGCATTGCCGGCAAAGTCCGCTTTCCGCGTTATCCCGGGCAAGACGTACGGGAGGGGCTGATGCTTATTCTGGTTTTCGGCGGTGCCGGCTATATCGGCAGCCATGCCTGCGTGGAGCTGGCCGGGCGCGGCCATCAGGTGGTGATTGCCGACAATTTCGTCAACAGCTCGCCGCGGGTGCTGCAACGCCTGCAACAGATCATCGGCATGCCGGTGGCCTGCCACCGCGTGGACCTGGGGAACGGGGAGGCGCTGGCGCGACTCTTCGACGGCCATCGCTTCGACGCGGTGATGCACTTCGCGGCACTGAAGGCGGTCGGCGAGTCCTGCGCCAGGCCCCTCGACTATTTCGACAACAACATCGGCGGTACGATCCAGCTGCTCAAGGCGATGCGTGCGCATGGCGTGGACCGACTGGTATTCAGCTCCTCGGCCACGGTCTACGGCGATCCCGACGTGGTCCCGGTGGGCGAGGACGCGCCGCTTCGGGTCACCAACCCCTACGGACGTTCAAAGCTCGTGATGGAACAGCTGATCGCCGACCTGTGCGCGAGCGATCCGGCTTTCCATGCGGTCAGCCTGCGCTACTTCAATCCGGTTGGAGCACATCATTCCTGCCTGATAGGCGAGGCGCCCGGCGGGGTTCCCGACAACCTGATGCCGTATGTCTGCCAGGTCGCCGTGGGCCAGCGGGAGCGGCTGGCGGTGTTCGGCGGCGACTGGCCCACGGTGGACGGCACCGGGGTGCGCGACTACCTCCATGTGATGGACCTGGCGCACGCGCATGCCGACGCGCTCGACTTCCTCGTGCGGGAGAAGCGCAGTGCGGCCATCAATTTGGGCACGGGGCGCGGGACCAGCGTCCTGGAGCTGGTGAGTGCATTCGAGCGGGCAAGCGGGCGGACGATTCCTTACGACATTGTTCCCCGCAGGCCCGGAGATGTGGCCGAGGTGTACGCCGACCCTTCGCTGGCGCGGGAACTGCTGGGTTGGCGCGCCAGGCTTGATGTCCATGCAATGTGCCGCGACGCCTGGCGCTGGCAGGCGCACAACCCCCAAGGCTATGACAGTGATCCGGAAACGGGCCTGCTCGAGGCCGATGGAGCTTTGGCCACGGCCGCGGCCAGCATTGCGATCAGCGGCTGAGCCAGTCCGCCACCGGACCGGGCGCCCGTATCCACTGGAAGTGATCCGCGCGCACGCCCAGGGAGCCGTCGTCGAAGGACATCACCTGCGTGTCCACCTGCGGCAGTCTGGACAGCAGGTGCTGGAGCGAAGAGGGCGGGGCGAGCCAGTCGCGCTCGAACACTACGGCGCTCACCTGCGCCTGGACCCTGGCCATCCCGGCCTCCAGGTCGGTATCCAGGCCGTCGGCAGCGTACGTGCCCGTCAGCGCGGTACGCGACCAGTCGCGCATCACCCCGCGCGCCTCGCGACCGCCGAAGCGCAGCCTGCGGCCGGGCAGCGCCCCGTTGCGGTCGGCGAGCCAGGGCAGGAAGCGGTAGGCCAGCGGCAACCACGGTCGGTGGGGGAGCGGAAACGCGCGCCAATACGGCGCGCCGCTGCCCACCAGCCAGAGCTGCTGGGCGGTGTCGGGCGCGAGTGCCAACCGGCAGGATGCGAGCTGTCCCCCAAGGCTGTGGCCGCCGATGATGGAAGGAAGACCCGGATGGGTCCGATCGACCGCGTCGGCGCTGGCGGCGATGTCCAGCTCCAGCAGCTCCCGGTAGCCCCAGTTGCAATCGTGCCCCGCGCGCAGGCTGCTGCTGCCGGCGCCGCGCCACTCATGCAGGAACGTGGCCATGCCACGTTTGGCCAGGGCCTGGGCGAACGGCAGGTAGTGGCGCGCGCCGACGCCCAGCGCTGGCAGCCACAGCACGGTGGCGACGGGCTCCGCCGGGGAGCAGGCGTAAAGCTGCCAGCGGTGGCCGTCCGCTGCTTCCAGTGCCAGGCTGTCGTGCGCGGGCGTCACGCCGGTTCGGCGGCGCCGAAGTGGTCAAGCACCAGTACGTCGCCGCGGCCAGGACGGTAGCCGCCGCGCAGGGCGCGGTGGACGTAGCCGGTGGCGGCTTCGCAGGCATCGGCCGGGGAGAGGCCGCGGCACAGATTGGCGGCGATCGCAGCCGCCAGGGTGCAGCCGGTGCCGTGGGCATCCTGCGGCAGGCGCGGATGCGTGAACTCACGGACCAGACCCTCGGAATCGGCGAACAGGTCCATGACGTCGTCGGCGCCGTCTTCCAGGTGGCCGCCCTTGAGCAGCACCGCGCGGGCGCCGGCTTGTAACAGCTCGGTGGCAGCGTCGCGCATGGCTTGGCGGTCGTTGATGGGGTGGCCCAGCAGCAGCTCGGCTTCGGGCAGGTTGGGGGTCAGGATCGCGGCGCCGTTGAGCAGCCGTGTGCGCAGTGCGTCGAGAGCTTCGGATTCGAGCAGCCGGGCGCCGGAGGTGGCGATCATCACCGGGTCGAGCACCAGCGGCGGGTTGCCGTGTGCCTGCAGCGCATCGGCCACTGCATTGATCACCCCGGCGTTGGCCAGCATGCCGATCTTGACCGCCCCGATGCGGAAATCGTCGAAGCAGGCGTCGATCTGCGCACGCAGGAATTCCAGTGGCGGAACATGCACGGCAGTGACGCCGCGGGTGTGCTGGGCGGTGAGCGCGGCGATCGCCGACAGGCCGTGTACACCATGTGCGGCGAAGCTCTTGAGGTCGGCCTGGATGCCGGCACCGCCGCCGGAATCGGAGCCCGCGATGGTGAGGGCGGAAGGAAGTTCATTCATCCATCCATTGTGCCCCGTAGGAGCGCGCATGGCGCGCAAAGCCGCGGGCAATTGGAGCGGCGGAAAGGCGTCGGCCAGCAACGTGGCTGGCCGAAGGAGCGTCGGATCGACGGACGTCACGCGGCTTCGCGCGCATGGCGCGTTCCTACACGATTGAGCGGGCGATCCTGAGGGCGGCGTGGAAGTTGTTGGCGTAGTACAGCTCGCCCGGCCGTTCGTGCAGCTGCATGCTGGCCAGGATCCGGTTGGGCTGGTCCTGCAGGCCGGAGATGATCAGCACGATGCCCTTGCGCCGGCAGCGCTCGGCCAGCGCCTTGATCGCATGTACGCCGCTGGAGTCGATCATCGGCACCAGTCGCATGCGCACGATGAACACCTTGGGCGGCTTGAAGAACTGGTCGAGCAGGTTGTCCAGGCGATTGGCGGCGCCGAAGAACAGCGGGCCGGTGATCTGGTAGGCCTCCACCCCCTTGGGCAGCAGGCGGCGCTGCTCCCCTTCGGCCAGCTGCGGCCCCCCGTCCTTGTAGAGATCGTCATCGAAGGTGCGGATACCGGAGCTGATCTCCACCGACTCCGACATGCGGTACATGAACACCAGCGCGGCCACCACGATGCCAGCCTGGATCGCCACGGTGAGGTCGAAGAGCACCGTCAGGCCGAAGGTCAGCAGCAGCACCACGCGGTCGCCGATGGGCGCCGACATGGTGGCGCGGAAGTTCTCGTGCTCGCTCATGTTCCAGGCCACGATCAGCAGCACCGCCGCCAGCGCGGCGAGCGGTACGTAGCCCATCAGCGGCGACAGCAGCAGCATGAATGCCAGCAGGAACCCGGCGTGCAGGATGCCCGCCATCGGCGAGCGCGCGCCGGCGCGGATGTTGGTGGCGGTGCGGGCAATCGCACCGGTGGCGGGCAGGCCACCGAACAGCGCCGAGCCCACGTTGGCCACGCCCTGGGCCACCAGCTCGCCGTTGGAGCGGTGGCGTCCGCCGGTCATGCCGTCGGCGACCACCGCCGACAGCAGCGATTCCACCGCGGCCAGGAAGGCGATGGTGAAAGCGCTCGGCAGCATTTCGAAGGTGCGCTCGAGCGGGATCGTCGGGAAACTGAAGTCCGGCAGGGTGTTGGGCAACGCGCCGAAGCGGCTGCCGATGGTCTCGGCCGGCAGCCCGAACACCAGCACCACGCCGGTACAGGCCAGCAGCGCGACCAGGAACCCGGGCCAGTTCGGGCGCCAGCGCCGCAGGGCGACGATCAC
This sequence comes from Luteimonas sp. A277, assembly GCF_054052045.1. The sequence continues at coordinate 326,673 of NZ_JBSVRG010000002.1, read as the reverse complement.
TGCCAGCCCGAGCGCCGTCAGCGCGACCGCCACCGGCTGGGTGCTGGCGATGTGCTGGGCGTAGGCCGTCCAGCGGCCGATGAAGTCGCCCGGCACCTCGGCGATCTGCAGCCCCAATGCGTCGATGATCTGGCTGGAGAAGATGGTCACGGCGATGCCGGCGGTAAAGCCGGTGATCACCGGCTGCGGCATGTAGCGCATCAGCGTGCCCAGCCGCAGCAGGCCGGCGGCGATCAGCATCAGGCCGGCCATCAGCGTGCACAGGATCAGCCCGCCGTAGCCGAAGCGCTCGATCACCACGAATACCACCGGAATGAAGGCCGCAGTGGGTCCGCCGATCTGCACCCGCGAGCCGCCAAAGGCGGAGATCAGGAAGCCGGCGATGATGGCGGTGGAAATGCCCTTGTCCGGCGTGGTGCCGCTGGCGATCGCCAGCGCCATCGCCAGCGGCAGGGCAACGATCGCCACGGTCAGGCCGGCGACGATATCGGCGCGCAGATCGCCCCAGCCATAGCCCTCACGGAAAGCCGTGACGAGCTTGGGCTCGAACATCTTCAGGTAGCTGCGGTCGATCTTCACTGCGCCGGGCCCTTCAGCCGCACGCCGCGGCCGCGGCCCTGGCTGGGCTGGTCATTGGCGATCATCTCGACCCCCGCCGCGTCCAGTGCCTCGACCACCTTGGTCAGGGTGCTGATGGCGCCGCGCACGTCGCCGCTGCTGGCCTCCATGCGCTGGATGGTGGGCAACGAGACGCCTGCCATGGCGGCAAGCGAGCGTTGGTCTATACCGAGGAGGGCGCGCGCGGCGCGTAGTTGTCCGGGAGAGATCATGCTGGGGGCGAAGATGGGTACGCCCCCTATTCTTGGCGATCAGGCCCGCTTAATCAAGTTAAAAGAGTCTTTAATGATGTTTAGTACGTCATCTACAGCACTTCGGATGCGTAATCAGCCAGGCGCGAGCGTTCGCCGCGGCGCAGGGTGATGTGGGCGCTGTGCTGCCAGGTCTTGAAGCGGTCCACCGCATAGGTCAGGCCCGACGTGGTTTCGGTCAGGTACGGGGTGTCGATCTGCTCCAGATTGCCCAGGCAGACGATCTTGGTGCCCGGGCCGGCCCGGGTGACCAGGGTCTTCATCTGCTTGGGGGTGAGGTTCTGGGCCTCGTCCAGGATCAGCCAGCGGCTGAGGAAGGTGCGCCCGCGCATGAAGTTGAGCGCGCGGATCTTGATCCGGCTGGCCAGCAGGTCATTGGTGGCCTGGCGGCCCCAGTTGCCGCCCTCCTGGTTGTGGGTGAGCACCTCCAGGTTGTCGGTCAGCGCTCCCATCCACGGGGTCATCTTTTCTTCTTCGGTGCCGGGCAGGAAACCGATGTCCTCGCCCACGCTCACCGTGGCCCGGGTCATGATGATCTCGCGGTAGCGGCGCTGGTCCATGGTCTGGGCCAGGCCGGCAGCCAGGGCGAGCAGGGTCTTGCCGGTGCCGGCGGTGCCGAGCAGGGTGACGAAATCGATCTCCGGGTCCATCAGCGCGTTGAGGGCGAAATTCTGCTCACGGTTGCGCGCCATGATTCCCCACACCGCGTGCTGGCTGGTGCGATAGTCGTCAACGATCTGCAGCGTGGCCTTGCCACCCTCCACCCGCGTGACCTGGAACTCCGATTGCTCGTCGCCAGGCAGGTAGAGGAACTGGTTGGTCTGCCAGTCATCGCCCTCGGCCATGTCCAGTTCGTAGAAGGTGCGGCCGCGGTCGGTCCAGGACTTCAGATCGCGGCCATGGCGCTGCCAGAAGTCCTCGGGCAGGGCGGCGGCGCCGGTATAGAGCAGGCTGAAGTCATCCAGCGCGCGGTCGTTCTCATAATCCTCGCTGGGGATGCCGGCGATCGCCGCCTTGATCCGCAGGTTGATGTCCTTGGAAACGAACACCACCGGCGTGTCGCCACCCTCAGCACGCAGCGCGAGGATGGCGCCGAGGATGCGGTTGTCAGGGGCCACCGCGCCGAACGAGGTCTTGTCCTCCTTCGGCACCGTGGTCTGGAAGCGCAGGAAGCCGATGGCTTCTTCGCCCCGCAGCAGCAGGCCGCTGGGCGGGGTGAGGCGCAGGCCGGTGGTGATCCTGTCCGCGCCTTGGCTTTCGATCAGCTCATCGATGAAGCGGCTGACCTGGCGTGCGTTGCGCGATGACTCCGTCAGGCCTTTCTTGCCGTTGTCCAGCTCCTCGATGACCTGCATCGGGAGGTACACGTCGTGCTCTTCGAACTTGAACAGCGCCGTGGGGTCGTGCATCAGCACGTTGGTGTCGAGCACGTACACGCGCTTGCCTTGGGTCATCATCCGCTGGAGCTCCGTGACTGGGCGTTGGGGCCGGAGGGCCCTGGTTACATTGACTTGAGGGCCTGGAAGACCGCGTCAGCATGCCCGGGCACGCGCACCTTGCGCCATGCAGCCGCAATGCGGCTTTCGGGGTCGATCAGGAAGGTGCTGCGCTCGACCCCCATCACCTTGCGGCCGAACATGCTCTTTTCTTTGATCACGTCGAAGGCCCGGCACAGGGCTTCATCGGAATCGCTGACCAGCGGAAACCTGAAACCCTGCTTGGCGCAGAAGCTGTCATGGGACTTCACCGAGTCACGCGAGACGCCCAGCACGGCGGCGTTGTGTTCCTCGAGCGCCGGTAGCAGGGCATTGAAGTCCCTGCCCTCGGTGGTACAGCCGGGGGTGGAGTCCTTGGGATAGAAGTAGAGGATCAGCCACTTGCCGGCGTAATCGCCGAGGGTGGCAGTGGCGCCGCCGGAAAGATTCAGCGGCAGGTCCAGGATGTCCTGGCCGAGGATGTCGCCTTCGTTCATGGATCGTGTCCCTGTGTTGCGGGGTGGGTCGTGGCGGAGTGCCGTCGATCCTGCACGATCAGAACTTCATCGGGTCCATGATCGCGTCCAGGTTGAGATGGTCGCAGAACTCGAGGAAATCATCGCGCAGGGCGGCGATGTGCATGTCGGCCGGCACGCCGATGGTGATCTGGGCGGAAAACATGTCCGCGCCGGTCTGCATTGCCTGGTAGCGCGAGGAATGCAGGCTTTCAATGGTGATGCCCTGGCGGTCGAAAAAGTCCGCCAGCTGGAACAGGATGCCGGGCTTGTCGGCCGCGATCACCTCCACCACATAAGGCAGCAGGTTGGACTGCAGCGCCTTGGGTCCGGTGCGGTACCAGACCAGCTTCAGGCCTTCCTCGCGGTCCAGCCGGGTGAGCATGGATTCCAGCTTGGCTACCGCATCCCAGGAGCCGACCGCCAGCGCCGTCATGGATACATCGCGCCCCACCGTGGACAGGCGGGCATCGGCCAGGTTGCAGCCGCTGTCGGCGATGCGCCGGCTGAGCATCAGCAACGGTGATTGCGGATGCGTCGTGTAGGCGTTGATGATCAGGAGGTTTTCGTTCGGCGCAGGCCTGGCAACGATGTCGGGTTCGGTCAAGGCAGCGTCCGGGGGAAAGGGGTCTCGCTCTGGTCCTGAACAGCAGCCCGGTGCCGGGCCGCTGCCACCTGCCAGCATACTTGCCCGCGCTTTGGAGCCGCAAGTAAGATCGTTGGCACCCGCTCAGGAAACCACAGGCTTGCGACTCACAGGTTGTATCACCGCACTGGCCACCCCGTTCACGCTGGCTGGCGAAGTCGACCTCCCAGCCTGGCGCAGGCTGCTGCAGCAGCAGCTGGATGCGGGTATCGACGGGCTCGTCGTGGCCGGTTCCACCGGCGAAGGGGCGGCTTTGTTCCACTCCGAATTCGATCTGCTGCTGCGCACCGCGGTGGAAGTGGTGGCGGGCAGGGTTCCGGTGATCGCCGGTACCGGCCAGTCCAGCACCGCGCGCACCATCGAGCAGACCCGGCGCTCGGCTGCCCTGGGCGCCGACGTGGCGCTGGTGGTGACCCCTCCCTATGTGCGCCCGACCCAGGCGGGACTGGCTGCGCATTACCGGGGTGTCGCCGATGACGGCGCGCTGCCGGTGGTGCTCTACAACGTTCCCCCGCGTACCGGATGCGATCTGTTGCCGGAAACGGTGGCGGGGCTCGTTGGCCACGAGCGCATCATTGCAATCAAGGAGGCCCGCAGCGAGCCGGAGCGGATCCAGGCCCTGGTGGCCCTGCGCGGCCCCGATTTCACCGTGCTCAGCGGCGATGATCCAAGCTGCGCGCATTCCATCCAGGCCGGAGCCGAGGGCGTGGTGTCGGTCGTGTCCAACGTGGCGCCCCACGCGATGCGCCTGCTATGCCGCTTGGCCGGCGAAAGCAAGGCGGCGGAGCTGGATGAAAAGCTGGCAGCGCTCTACGCGTTCGCCGGGATCGAGCCCAATCCGATCCCGATCAAGGCCCTGCTCACCCGCCAGGGAATCGGGCACGGGCTGCGTCTGCCGCTGATGCCGCTGTCACAGGAACTGCAGCCGGAAGCCGCGCGCATTCTGGGCCTGTTGGAGCAAATTGAACATGACTGTCGCGATACACTCGCGGCCTGACTTCAGGAGAGACAAGATGTCCGTTCGTCCCCATGTGTTGCGCACCGGCGTGCTGTCCGCATTGGCGGTCGCCGTGCTGGCCACCTCCGGCTGCGGCTGGTTCCGTAAAGAGAACCCTCTGTATGCAGCCAGCCCGGAGAACAGGCCGCTGGAAGTGCCGCCGGATCTGGATCGCCCCAGCGCGGCCGGGGGGATGGTGGTTCCAGAAGGACCCGGCTCGGTGACCCGCTCCGGCATGTCGGAGCAGTCAGCCGCGAGCAGCGCCGTCGGGTTTGGCGTCGCCGGCGAACGTGATGCGGTGTACGAACAGGTAGGCCAGGTGCTGGCTGCCACCGAAGGGCTGAGCGTGGTCAGCAGTGCCAAGCTGCTGGGCACCTACGACCTGAGCTATGAAGACAGCAACTTCATGATCCGGATCGTCACAGCCGAAGACGGGTCGTACGTCAGTGCGGTGGATCCGCGCGGCCAGCCGGCGCAGGGCGACGCTGCGCGCAAGCTGATCGAAGTACTGCGCGCGCAGATCGGCGGATAACAGGCGGGGCGGGCGCGGGCCCGCTCAGCAGAAGGTATGAAAACGGCGGGCCCAGGCCCGCCGTTTGCCGTCAGCGCTCCAGGTGCTTGAGCTTGTCGGGCTTGCCTTCCCATTCCTTGGCGTCGGCAGGACCGTCCTTGCGCTCGGTGATCACCGGCCATTCCTGTGACAGTTCGGCGTTGAGGGCGATGAACTGCTCCTGGCCGGCGGGGACGTCGTCTTCAGGGTAGATGGCGCCGATCGGGCATTCGGGCTCGCACAGGGTGCAGTCGATGCATTCGTCCGGATCGATCACCAGGAAATTCGGGCCTTCGTGGAAACAGTCGACCGGACACACCTCCACGCAGTCGGTGTATTTGCACTTGATGCAGTTCTCGGTAACGACGAAAGCCATTGCGGTTCGGATCCCTGTGGTACTGGCACTATTGTAGGACAGCGCGGCACGGGTCCGGAAACGGACAGCCCGGCCGGAGCCGGGCTGTTGCGCCCGGTCCGCGCCAGGGGCGGACCGGTTGCGGGGTGTCCCGCGCGATATGGCGCTCCCTACGGGAATCGAACCCGTGTTTCAGCCTTGAGAGGGCCGCGTCCTGGACCGCTAGACGAAGGGAGCGGAGCTGGGGCCGGGCCCCTTTTGGCATTGTCTGCCAATCTGCGGGCCTGAACGGCCGAGCAGCTTGGTAGTATAGCAGGCTTTCCGTCGATCCAAGACTTGATGCCAACCCACAACGCACCCGCTTTCCCGCAGCTTCGCAGCATTGCCCGCGACAGCCATCCCATCTCCCGCAAGGACATCAGTCCCAACGCATTGCGCGTGCTTTACCGGCTGAAGGAGGGCGGCCATCAGGGTTACCTGGTCGGCGGCGCGGTGCGCGATCTGCTGGCCGGAGTCAAACCCAAGGATTTCGACGTTGCCACCGACGCCACGCCCGAGCAGGTCAAGTCGCTGTTCCGCAACTGCCGACTGATCGGTCGGCGGTTCCGCCTGGCGCACGTGCTGTTCGGGCGTGAAGTCATTGAAGTGGCCACCTTCCGCGCCAACGTGGACGACGGCAGCGGCGATCGCCAGCAGCACGAGGACGGCATGCTGCTGCGGGACAATATCTACGGCACGATCGAAGAAGACGCGGTGAGGCGCGATTTCACCGCCAACGCGCTCTATTACACGATCGAGGATTTCTCGGTGCGTGATTACGTGGGCGGCTTCGAGGACGTGCAGGACCGGGTGCTGCGCCTCATCGGTGATCCGGAGCTGCGTTATCGCGAAGACCCGGTGCGGATGCTGCGCGCCGTGAGGCTGGCGGCCAAGCTCGAGTTCAGCATAGAGCAGGGCACCGCCGCGCCGATCCCGAGGCTGGCCGGGCTGCTCGCCGAGGCGGCGCCGGCGCGCCTGTTCGAGGAGTGCCTGAAGCTGTTCCTGTCAGGCCACGCTGAACGCAGCTTTCTGGGGCTGGAGAGGTATGGCCTGCTGGAGGCGCTGTTTCCGGAGTCGGCGGCTGCGCTGGCGGCCAATCGCAGCGGCGCGCTGCGGCGGATGGTGATCGCGGGCCTGAAGAACACCGATGCGCGGGTGGCGGCGGAGGAGCCGGTCTCGCCGGCGTTCCTGTTCGCGCTGCTGCTGTGGCCGGCCTATTGCCGCGCGCTGATGGCGCTGCAGGCCCAGGATGTCCAACCGGTTGAGGCCCAGCGTCGTGCCGCCGACCGGGTCACCGTGCACCAGCTGTCCACCGTGGCCCTGCCACGGCGGTTCTCGCTGCCGATGCAGGAGATCTGGCTGCTGCAGACGCGCTTCCCCCTGCGCCAGCGCAAGCGGGTCATGCGTACCCTGGCGCACCCACGCTTCCGCGCTGCGTTCGATTTTCTGATGCTGCGCCAGAGCGCTTCCAGTGAGCATGCCGAAGACGTGGAGTTCTGGCGCGAGGCGCAGCAGGATCCCGACCTGGCGATCGCTGCCCATCCGCCGATGGATGATGCCGGGCAGGACCCGCGTCCGCGCCGGCGGCGCCGACGCCGGCCTGTGAACGGCTGATGCAACTCCCGGTGATTGCCGTCGTTGGGTTGGGCGGCAACGTGGGCGACAGCGAGCAGACGCTGCGCCGCGCCTTCCTCGCGCTGGGAGACCTGTCGCACAGTACTGTGCTGGCCACCTCGGCGCTGTACCGCACGCCCGCCTGGGGTGTCGAGGACCAGGCGGACTTCATCAACGCGGCGGCGGCAATCCAGACCGCCCTGGAGCCGCAGGCGCTGTTGGACGCGCTGCTTGGGATCGAACGTGATTTCGGCCGTGTCCGTGCCGCTGATGGCAGCGACCGCTGGGGGCCGCGCACCCTGGATCTGGACCTGCTGCTGTACGGTAACGCGGTGATCGACGCGCCCGGAATGCGGGTACCGCATCCCCGTTTGCACGAGCGCGCATTTGCCCTGGTGCCGCTTCTGGATGTGGTGCCGGATGCGCGCATTCCGGACATCGGCACGGCCCGCGCGGCGCTGGCTGCGCTGGATGCCGGCGATATCCAGCGACTGTAGGACTGTCGCGCAAGGTCAGGGCGCCACATTCCTGCAACCGTAACCGCGTCCGGGCCATACTATCGGGATGAATACTCCCACACGCCCCGTTACCGTTCCCGACCTTTCCACCGCCCGCCAAGAAGGGCGCAAACTGACCATGCTGACCGTCTACGACGCCGGCTTCGCCCGCACGCTGGACGCCAGCGGCATCGACCTGGTGCTGGTCGGTGACTCGCTGGGAATGGTGGTGCAGGGGCTCGACTCGACCCTGCCGGTCACAGTGGACGACATGGTCTATCACACACGCTGCGTGGCCCGTGGCCTGTCGCGCGCACTGCTGGTTTCCGATCTTCCGTTCCAGGCAGACGCTACCCCCGAGAGGGCCCTGGATGCCTCCACGCGGCTGCTGCAGGCCGGCGCCGGCATGATCAAGCTGGAAGGGGCTGGCCACAAGCTGGAAACGATTTCCTATCTGGTGGAGCGCGAGATCCCGGTCTGTGCCCATTTGGGGCTGACCCCGCAGTCGGTGCTGCGCTTTGGCGGTTTCAAGGTGCAGGGCCGCGGCGAGACAGCCGCCGAGCGTTTGATGGACGAGGCCCGTGCCGTGGCGGAAGCCGGCGCGGCGCTGGTGGTGCTGGAAGGCGTTCCGGCGGATGTGGCTACCCGCATCACCGCCGAGAGCCCGATCCCCACCATTGGCATCGGTGCCGGCGCCGGCTGTGATGGCCAGGTGCTGGTGCTGCACGACATGCTGGGCTTGGACTCGGGCCAGCGCCGGCCGAAGTTCGTCAAGGACTTCCTCGCCGAAGGTGGCTCGGTGGCCGGCGCGGTGCGGGCCTACGTGGCGGCAGTGCGCGACGGCTCGTTCCCCGACGACGCGCATTCCTACAGCTGAGGCGCGAGGGAATGAGCAGGATCGAGACGATCACGGCACTGGGTGCGTTGCGCACTCGAGTGGACGGATGGAAGCGTGAGGGGCTGCGGGTCGGGTTCGTGCCCACCATGGGCAACCTGCACGCCGGACACCACTCGCTGGTGCGCCTGGCCCGGGAGCACGCTGACCGGGTGGTGGCCAGCGTGTTCGTCAACCCGACCCAGTTCGGGCCGGATGAGGATTTCGACCGCTATCCGCGCACCCCCGAAGACGATGCTGCCGGATTGGAAGCGGCCGGCTGCGACGCGGTGTGGATGCCGTCGGTGCAGACCATGTATCCGTTTGGCGCGGCCAACGCGGTGCAGATGCGCGTTCCCGGGGTGACGGACGTGCTGGAGGGCGAGCGCCGTCCGGGGCATTTTGACGGCGTGGCCACGGTGGTCTCGCGCCTGTTCAACCAGGTGCAGCCTGATGTCGCCGCGTTCGGGCGCAAGGACTATCAGCAGCTGGCGGTGATCCGCTATCTGGTGTGCGATCTCGCATTCCCCATCCAACTGCTGGCAGGGGAAACCGTGCGCGAAGCGGACGGCCTGGCGATGAGTTCGCGCAACCGCTATCTCTCCGCGGCGGAACGGGAGCAGGCCTCACAGATCCATCGCAGCCTTCAGGCCATGCGTGAACGCCTGCTTGCCGGCGATGAGGCAGGTCAGGTGGAAGCTTCGGCCCTGCAGCGGCTGGAGGCCGCCGGGTTCGCGGTTGAATATGCCGTGGTGCGCACCCCCGAGCTGGCGGAGCCGGAGCCGGGTAACGACGCCGGAGCGCGGGTGCTGCTGATCGCGGCGCGGCTGGGCAGTACCCGGCTGATCGACAACCTCGAGTTCGAGATGGCCGCCACCTGAGCGGTCCGGGGGCCGATTGTTGCGATGCGGCAGATGGTCCCTATACTTTCCTGTTCCGTGGCGCCCCACCGCCCGTTTTTGCCGTGAACCGGCAGCCAGATCATGCAATTGACCCTGCTCAAAGCCAAAATCCATCGTGCCACCGTCACCCACGCCGAACTCCACTACGAAGGTTCGTGCGCGATCGACGGTCGCCTGCTCGATATTTCGGGCATCCGTGAATACGAGCGCGTGGAGATCTACAACATCAACAACGGAGAGCGCTTTGCCACCTACGCGATCCGGGCCGAGGAGGGTAGCGGCGTGATTTCGGTCAACGGCGCCGCCGCGCACAAGGCCGCACCAGGCGACCTGGTGATCATCTGCGCCTACGGCATGCTCGACGAGGCGGAAGTGTCGAAGTTCAAGCCGAGCCTGGTCTACGTGGACCGCGAAAACCGCATGACCCATACCAACGACTCCATCCCCACCCAGGTGCCCTGAGGATGCCGGCGGCGCCGGACCTGGAAGGTACGCTGGCGCCACACGCAGCGCGGTTGTCGGGCGTGCGTCTGACAGACATGTTGGATGCCGATCCGGCGCGAGCCATCGACTTTTCGCTGAAGGTCGGCCCGCTGTATGCCAGCTTCGCCAGGCAGCGCTATGACCGCCAGGCGCTGGCAGCCCTGCTGGACCTGGCCGGGCCTGCCGGTGCGGGCCTTCCGGCAGCGTTCGCTGAGCTGTTCGACGGGGGCAAGGTCAATGCTTCCGAGGATCGTCCCGCGCTGCACGTGGCGCTGCGTTCCTCGCTGGGTGACAGCGCGACGGCGAGGGAAGCGAGCAGTCTGGCTGCGGCCGCGCGTGCACGCATGGCCGTTCTCGTGGCGGAACTGGCAGGCTCCGGCGTCACCGACATCGTCAACGTGGGCGTGGGCGGCTCCGATCTGGGCCCGCGGCTGATCGTCGACGCGCTCAAGGACTTCCACGACGGCCGGTTCCGCCTGCACTTCGTGGCCAACATGGACGGCAGCGCTGTCCAGCACACGCTGGCGGGCCTCGACCCGCGGCGCACTGCGGGGATCCTGGTGTCCAAGAGCTTCGGCACCCAGGAAACCCTGCTCAACGGTGCGCTGCTGCGCGACTGGATGGGCGGTGGCGATCGCCTGTATGCCGTCAGTGCCAGTGTTCCCGCAGCGCAGGCATTCGGGGTGTCCGCTGAACGCGTGCTGCCGATGTGGGACTGGGTGGGCGGGCGCTTTTCACTGTGGTCCGCGGTGGGCTTTGCCATTGCCCTGGCGGTTGGTATGGAGCGCTTTGAGGAACTGCTGGCGGGCGCGGCGGAAATGGACGCGCACGCCCTGCAGGCCCCGCTCGCTGCCAACCTGCCGGTGCTGCACGCGCTGACCGCGGTGTGGAACCGCAACGGACTGGGCCTGCCTGCGCACGCAGTACTGCCCTACGACCAGCGCCTGGAACTGCTGCCCTCGTACCTGCAGCAGCTGGTCATGGAAAGCCTGGGCAAGTCGGTCACGCCAGAGGGTAGCGCGGTCCCCGTGGACACCGTGCCGGTGTTGTGGGGCGGGGCGGGCAGTACTTCCCAGCACAGTTTCTTCCAGGCCCTGCATCAGGGGACCCAGGTGGTGCCGGCGGACTTCATCGGGGTGGTGAATCCAGCGCACACGCATGCCGGTAATCACGATGCGCTGCTGTCCAACCTGCTGGCACAGGCGGAAGCGCTGGCCCGCGGGCACGAGGACGCCGACCCACAGAAGTCCTATCCCGGAAACCGCCCCTCCACGATGCTGCTGGTGGATGCGCTGACCCCGCATTCGCTGGGTGCGCTGATCGCGATGTACGAGCACAGCGTGTATGCCCAGTCGGTGCTGTGGGGCATCAATGCGTTCGACCAGTGGGGCGTGGAGCTGGGCAAGCGGATCGCGGGCAGGCTGCTGCCAGCGGTGCGCGGAGAAGATGTGGAAGTGGACGATCCGGTCACTCGCGCGCTGCTGGCCGAAATCCGCCAAGAGCGCAGGATCTAGCCGCTGCGGGTTACATCCGGGTCATCGCCTGCTTGCGATAATCTGGCGCTCAGGAAGCGGGGACGACCCCGCCGCTCCACATCGTTCCGGGGACGGCCCCAGCAATCGCGGAGGCTGTCATGCCCTGGTTGATCCTGTTTTTTGCCGGTCTGTTTGAAGTCGCGTGGGCCGTGGGCCTGAAGTACACGGAAGGTTTCACCCGGCTGTGGCCGAGCCTGGGCACGCTGGCGGCGATGGGGGTGAGTTTCTACCTGCTGGCCATCGCCATGCGCTCGCTGCCGCTGGGCACGGCGTACGCCGTCTGGGTGGGCGTAGGGGCGGTGGGTACCGCCATCCTCGGGATTTTCCTGTTCCAGGAGCCGGCCAACGCCGGCCGGCTGGTGAGCCTGGGACTAATCGTGGCCGGCATCATCGGCCTCAAGCTCGCCTCCCCCTGATCCGCTGTCCCGTAGGAGCGCGCCACGCGCGCGAAGCCGCGTGAATCATGGTTCGCGGAGAAGCTTCGGCGAATGCGTCAGGGCCAAAGCCACGCGGTGCCGATCGATGTCACGCGGCTTCGCGCGCATGGCGCGCTCCTACAGCTGTTGTGCGGGGGGCCAGGGCCAGGAGTTGAGGACCGCGCAGAACAGGCGCGCGGTCTGTTCGGCGTCGTACACGGCCGAATGCGCTTCGGCGGCGTCCCATTCAAAGCCCGCCGCCTGCACCGCGCGGGCCAGTACCGTCTGGCCATAGGCCACGCCGCCCAGGGTCACCGTGTCGAACACGCTGAAGGGGTGGAACGGATTGCGCTTATGCCCGCAGCGGTTCACCGTGGCGTTGAGGAAGTTGAGGTCGAAATGGGCGTTGTGCCCGACCAGGATCGCACGCTGGCAGCCGTGCTTTTTCACCGCAGCGCGTACCGGGCCGAACACGTGGTTGAGCGCTTCGCGTTCGGGTTTGGCCAGGCGGAACGGGTGATCCAGGTCGATCCCGGTCACTTCCAGCGATTGCGGATCGATCTCGGTGCCTTCAGCAGGGATCACGTGTGCACTGGTGGTTTCCCCCAGCACGTAGCGACCGTCTTCATCCAGGTCGATCGGCACCGCGGCGATTTCCAGCAGCGCGTGCCGGTTCCAGTCGAAGCCGCCGGTTTCCACGTCCACCACCACTGGCAGGTAGCCGCGGAAGCGGCGGGCGAGGGGGCTGGCCGGCGGAGCGGCGGTGTCGTTGTCGTTCATTTGCATGCTGTCCTGGACGAAGTGGAGCTCAGCCGGCCCGGCCGGCGAATTCGCCGCTGGTGGTGTTCACCAGGACCCGCTCGCCGTTGGCGATGTATTCGGGCACCTGGATCTCGATCCCGGTACTCAGCCTGGCGGGCTTTGGACGCTTGGTGGCGGTGCCGCCCTTGAGCTCGGGCGGGGTTTCCACCACTTCCAGTGCGACCGTCTGCGGCAGCTGCACGCCTACCGGCAGGTCATCGATGACCTGCACGTGGCATCCGCCCAGTCCGTCGGTAATGTAGCCGGCGGCATCGCCAACGGCGTCGGCATCCAGCACGTACTGGGTGTAGTCCTCGTCGTCCATGAACACGAACGCGTCGCCATCCCGGTAGGAATAGCTGGCCGCGCGGCGCGACAGCTCCACTTCCCGCAGCTCCTCGTCCGCGTCAAAGCTGGCGTCGATGCGGTTGCCGCCCGGCACGCTGTACATGGTGAAACGGAAGCGGACGTTGCCACCACGTCCCTGGGGCGAACTGCGGTCGATATCGCGGATCTGCCAGGTGCCTCCGTCGTGTTCGACCACGCTGCCCCTTTTCGCGTCGCTTGCTCTCATCTGTCAGTTCCTCAGCGCGGTGCCATGCGTACCGCGCCGTCCAGGCGGATGGTTTCGCCGTTGAGATAGCGGTTGCCAAGGATGTAGCCCACCAGATCGGCGAACTCCTGCGGGCGGCCCAGGCGTGAGGGGAAGGGGATCGAAGCGCCCAGCGACTGCTGCACTTCCTCAGGCATGCCGTCAACCATCGGCGTGTGGAAAATGCCCGGGGCAACGGTGTTCACCCGGATGCCGAAGCGTGCGAGTTCACGCGCCATCGGCAGGGTCATGCTCACCACGCCACCCTTGGAGGCGGAGTAGGCGGCCTGGCCGATCTGGCCGTCGTAGGCGGCCACCGAGGCGGTGTTGACGATCACCCCGCGCTCGCCATCTTCGCCGGCCTCGTTTTGCTGCATCACCGCGGCGGCGGCCTTGGCCACATTGAAGCTGCCCACCAGGTTGACCATCACGGTGTTGGAGAACGTGGACAGCGGCATCGCGCCGTCACGGCCCAGGACCCGGGCCGCGCCGATGATGCCCGCACAGTTGACCAGCACGTCCAGCCCGCCCAGGAACTCCCTGGCGGCGTCCACGCTGGCGACCACGCCGTCTTCGGAGGTGACATCGGTGCGCACGTAGCGGACCTTGTCCTCGCCCAGCGACGACACAGCGGCCGCGCCCTTGTCATCGTTCACGTCGAACATCACCACCTTGCCGCCGTGGGCGACCAGATGTTCGGTCACGGCCAGGCCAAGGCCGGACACGCCGCCGGTGACGATGGCGCGGATATCGGAAAGCTGCATGGACGCTCCTGCGGGTGCGGAAAGCCCACTATTCTAACTGGTGGGCTCCACCGCGCTGATCCTCTCGGCAAGCCGGGCATGGCGGTGGCCGGCAGCGAGGCGGCGGCTGAACTCGGCCGGCATCAGGCCCGGGGCGAACAGAAAGCCCTGGCCCACCCGCACGCCCAGCTCCAGCAGGAACTGGCGCTGGGCCTCCGATTCCACGCCCTCGGCCACCAGCCCAAGACCCAGGCTCCGGGCGATACCTGCGATCGCCTGGCATACGGCCACGTCGGAGCGGTCGCGGGGAGCACCCCCGACGAACAGCTGGCTGAGCTTGAGCCCGTGGATGGGCAGCCGACGCAGGTAATTGAGGGCGCTGTAGCCTTCGCCGAAATCATCGATGGTCAGCATGACCCCCAGCTCCCGCAGCTCGGCGAAGGCGTGCAGGGTGTCGGCCGAATCCTCGATCAGGGCGCGCTCGGTGAACTCCAGCTCCAGCGCGTTGCCCGGCAGCTCGTACTCCTCGAGGATGGTGCGCACCGACCCGGCCAGGTCATCGCCCAGGAACTGGCGGTAGGACACATTCACCGCCACCCGCACGATCCCGTGCCCGGCATCACGCCACGCGGCCACTTGCTGGCAGGCTTCGCTGAGCACCCAGCGACCGATGCGCACGATGTCGCCGCTGGTTTCAGCGTGGCCGATGAAGTGGTCCGGCCGCATCTCTCCCAGCTGGCGATTGCTCCAGCGGATCAGCGCCTCGGCGGCAATGATCTCGCCGCTGCGCAGGCACACCTGGGGCTGATAGACAAGATGGAACTCGCCGTTGTCGACGGCGCGGCGCAGGTGCGTTTCCAGCCGCAGCCGGTCTTCGCGCGATTCCTGCAGGGCGGGTGAGTACAGCAGCCAGCCGTTGCGGACCCGGCGCTTGCTGTCGTACATCGCCGCGTCCGCATTCTGGATCAGGGTCTGGGGGCGGTCGCCATCGTGAGGCGCAAGGGCGATGCCGATGCTGGCGGTCACGTGGAACTCTTCGCTGCCGTGGTGGAAGCTGGCATCAAAGGCGTCCACGATCCGCTGCGCGATCTGTTCGGGCAGGGCGTCCCCGCCTTCCAGCTGGCACAGCACCAGGAACTCGTCACCGCCGAAGCGGGCCACCAGCCCGTCGTCGTCCACCGCCGCAAGGATGCGCTGGGCGGCATGGCACAGCAGCTGGTCCCCGGCCGCGTGGCCGAGGCCATCGTTGACCATCTTGAAGCGGTCCAGGTCGATGTAGAGCACAGCCAGCCGGGCCTGCAAGGGATCGTCCATGCGCTGGCCGATCTCGCCCAGGATTGCGTCGCGGTTGAGCAGCCCGGTGAGCGGATCGGTGCGTGCCTGTACGCGCAGGCTTTCCTCGGCCTGCTTGCGCTCCTTGATGTCCTGCAGGGTGCCGGTGATGCTGACGTTGGCGGATTCATCGGTCTCGGCCTCGCCGATGATCCGGATCCACAGCGCCCGTCCGTCCCGGCGCAGGCCCTGCAGCTCCAGGTCAATGGGCACGGAGTGCTCCGCGGCCACGCGCAGGGCCTCGCCCAGGCGCACGCGGTCGCCGATGCTCAGGCACATCAGCAGCCCTTCCATGGTGGCCGGAGGAGACGCCTGGCCGAGGATGCGGATGGCCTCGTCGGTCAGGTACAGCGCATCGCGCCCGACTTCCCATTCCCAGCCGCCGATCCGCGCCAGTGCCTGGGCACGGCTGAACAGCGCGCTGTCGCGCTTGAGGCGGGTGACGTCACTGAAGAGGGAAATCACCTCGTAGGGCGCATGCCCGCCGGGGGCAAACAGCGGCACGGTGGTGACCGAGAGCCAGCGCAAGCGCCGTTCGGGCTTGTGATACATGCCGATCACGGTGCTTTCCGTGGCCTGGCCGGTACGCAGGGTGCGCTGGCTGGGCAGGTCTTCGAAACCGATGCTGCGACCGGACTCGTCCAGCAGGGTCCAGATCGCGGGATCCAGCATGTTTCGCAGACTGTCGTCCGGCCGTGCGCCCAGGATGCGCATCGCGGCGGCGTTGGCCTGCAGCGCGTGGCCATCGGCATCCAGCGCCAGCACGCCCTTGTCGATTACCGACAGCAGCTGGCCGTAGCGCAGTTCCGCCTCGCGCCTGGCGCTGAGGTCGCGTGCCACCGCCACCACGCAGCGGCGCCCGTCGTGCATGAACCCGGCCGAGTGCACTTCCACAGGGAAGCGGCTGCCGTCGGCGCGCATGTTGGTCACTTCGATCACGTAGGTCTCGCCGCGGCGCAGCTTTTCAAGCACCGGCTGCATGTGATCCTTGGGTAGATCGGGGTTGAGCACTTCGATCGGCTGGCCCACGATTTCTTCGTGCGGGCGGCGATAGGCGGCCATGCCCGCATTGTTGAGGTCAAGCACGATTCCCTGCTCATCCAGGATGCTGACCGGATCGGGCACCGCATCAAACAATGCCCGGTATCGGAGATCCGCGCCTTCAGCATCGCGGGTTACCGATTCCAGGGCCCTGCGGGCGGATGACAGCAGCTCACGCAGATCACTGGGCAGGGATGGGTTGCCGCAGGCGGCCTCAAGGGCAGCGGCAACGCGCTGGGGGTCGTCCGGTTCTGGCAGGGCGTCGGGCCTGCGGCGAGCCGGGCGATCCATTTCAGTCGTTGCCCGCTGTCATGGCGCGTCCGACCCGGCTGCCGGTTTCGCGTCCCAGCCGCTCCGCCAGCCAGCGGCCGGTGGCGGCCAGGGCGGGCAGGTCGACGCCGGTGTGGATACCCATGCCCTGGAGCATGTACACCACGTCTTCGGTGGCGACGTTGCCGCTGGCGCCGCGGGCATAGGGGCATCCGCCGGTACCGGCAACCGCCGCATCCACCACCGCCACGCCTTCCTCCAGGCAGGCGAGGATATTGGCCAGCGCCTGGCCGTAAGTGTCGTGGAAATGCACGGCAAGTGCCTGCATCGGAACCTCTTCGGCCACGGCGCGCAGCATCGCCCGGGCCGCGCCTGGCGTGCCGGTTCCAATCGTGTCGCCCAAGGAGATTTCCTGGCATCCCATCTGGTGCAGTACACGCGAAACCCGCACCACGTCGGCCACCGGCACCTCGCCCTGATAGGGGCAGCCGAGCACGGTGGAAACATAGCCGCGTACGCGCACGCCGTCTTCCCGCGCACGGGCCAGCACCGGTTCGAAGCGGCGCAGTGATTCGTCGATCGAGGCGTTGATGTTCCTGCGGTTGAACGCCTCCGAGGCCGCGCTGAATACCGCGATCTCTTCCACACCCACCGCACGGGCCCGCTCATAGCCGGTCTCGTTGGGAACCAGCACCGGATAGGAGACGCCCGGAAGCCGTTCGATGCCGGAAAACACCTCGGCCGCATCGGCCAGCTGCGGAACCCACTTCGGGCTGACGAAGCTGGTGGCCTCGATCGACCGCAGCCCGGTCGCGGACAGTCGATTGATCAGCTCGACCTTGTCAGCGGTGGGCACGATGGCCTTTTCATTCTGCAACCCGTCGCGTGGGCCGACTTCAACGATGCGTACGGCGGCGGGCAGGCGGCTCATGGCGTGGCTTCCGCCTCCGGCTCGAGGGTGACCAGCACGGCGTCTGCCTCAACGAAATCGCCGGCCGCGGCGCGGACTTCAGCCACCGTGCCGTCACGCGGGGCGCGCAGCGTCAGTTCCATCTTCATTGCCTCCATGACCAGCAGTTCATCGCCTTCTGCCACCGTATCACCCACGACAGCCCTGACCAGCACCACGCGTCCAGGCATCGGTGCGCCAATGCGGCCGTCCCCGGTGGACTCGGCGGCAGTGTCCGGCTGGAATGCCGGGACATGGTCGAACGCCAGGCGCCGGGTGCCGTCATGAACCACCACCTGGGCGGCAGTGCCGTCAACGCGGAACCGGCGGGCCTCGCCGTCCAGTCGCAGTACCAGCAGGTGGCCCTGTCGACTGGCACTCTGCACCAGCTGGGTATGCCCGCCGCTGCGAAGGCGATAGGTGCCGTTGCTGCCCGATGCATGGATTTCGTGGTGCACGGATCCCTGCTGCAACCGCAGCAGGCGCTCGCCCGCATGGCCCAGGTGCCAACCGTCGGCGTGCGCCCACGGGGAATGCGGCTCCGCGGTGGATGCCGCGGCCGCCAGGCTGGCGTGTTCCTGCTGCAGCAGCGCCGTCACGGCAGCCGCTGCAACGGTGGCGGGCGAGGGTGGCTCCGACGAGGGCAGCAGCGCGTCCGGATTGCGGTCAAGCCAGCTGGTATCAATGCTGGCCCCGATCACCACGGGATGGCGGACCAGCCGCTCCAGGAAGCTGATGTTGGATTTCGGCCCGCTGATCGTGCACGCAGCCAGGGCTTCGCGCATGCGCGCCAGAGCGCCGGGCCGGTCGTCGGCGTGGACGATGAGTTTGGCGATCATCGGGTCATAGAAGATCGTGACGGTGTCGCCTTCAACCACGCCCGAGTCGATGCGCACCCCGCTGGATGGCTCGGGCAGTGACAGACGCTCAAGCCGGCCGGAAGCGGGCAGGAAGCCGGCCTCCGGATCTTCCGCGTAAAGGCGCGCCTCGATGGCGTGGCCATGCCGGGGAATTGCGTCCTGGGCCAGCGGCAGCGGCTCGTCGGCGGCCACCCGCAGCTGCCACTCCACCAGGTCCAGACCGGTGACCATCTCGGTGACCGGATGTTCCACCTGCAGCCGGGCGTTGATTTCCATGAACCAGAACTCGCCCGACGGCGCCACGATGAACTCCACCGTGCCCGCGTTGACGTAGTCGATCGCGCCCGCGGCCTGCACCGCAGCCTCGCCCATGCGCTGGCGCGCATCCGGGGTGAGGAATGGCGAAGGCGATTCTTCCAGCACCTTCTGGTAGCGGCGCTGGGCCGAGCATTCGCGCTCGTTGAGGTGGATGAGGTTGCCGTGGGCATCGCCGAACACCTGGAACTCGATGTGGCGTGGCGATTCGATATAGCGCTCCAGCAGCACGCGATCATTTCCGAACGCGTTCGCGGCTTCGCGCCGGCAGCTGTCCAACGCGGCTTCGAAACCGCTGGCGTCGTGGACGATCCGCATGCCCTTGCCGCCGCCGCCGTGGGCCGCCTTGATCATCAGCGGGAAGCCGATCCGCGCAGCTTCCTCTGCCAGCAGCTGCGGCGACTGGTCTGCCCCGGCGTAACCCGGTACCACGGGCACCCCGACCGCCTGCATAAGATCCTTGGCCCCGGCCTTGCTGCCGAGTTTGCGCATGGATGCCGCGCGCGGGCCGATGAAAGCGATCCCGGCCGCTTCCACGGCTTCGGCGAAGTCTGCGTTCTCGCTCAGGAAGCCGTAGCCCGGATGGATGGCCTGGGCGCCACTGCGCCGGGCCACTTCCAGGATGGTGTCGGCGCGCAGATAGCTGTCCTGCGGCCGCGGACCGCCGACGGGGTAGGCCTCGTCGGCCAGGCGCACGTGCTGCGCGTCTGCATCGGCCTCGGAGAACACCGCCACGGTGCGGATGCCCATGCGGCGCGCGGTGCGGATGACCCGGCAGGCGATTTCGCCGCGATTGGCGATCAGGATCTTTTCGAACATGGTCAGCCCCCGGTCCAGGCCGGCGCACGCTTGTCGAGGAAGGCGGCCAGGCCTTCCTGGCCTTCCGGCGACACGCGCAGGGCGGCGATCAGGTCGGCGGTGGCGCCGTCCAGCGCGTCGCGGTTGATATGCGGCTGGACCGAACGGATCAGGGTCTTGGCCTGGGCCGCAGCCACCGGTCCGGCCTTGAGCAGTAGGTCGATCTGGTGCTGCACGGCGCCGTCCAGCGCTTCGGCTGGAACCACCTGGTGGAGCAGGCCGAAGCGTTCGGCCTGGGCGGCGTCGAACACCTCGCCGGTGGAAAACCAGCGGCGGGCCTGGCGCGCACCGATGGCGGCGATCACGTAGGGGGAGATCACCGCCGGTAGCAGGCCGAGCCGGCTTTCAGTCAGCCCGAACTTCGCTTCCGGTACGCCGATGGCGATATCACAGCAGGCCATCAGGCCCACGCCGCCGCCAAACGCGGCGCCGTGGACGCGGGCGATGGTTGGCTTTGGCAGCTCGTCGAGCGTGCGCATCAGCCGTGCCAGCGCCAGCGCGTCCTCCCGGTTCTCCGCCTCGCCGGCGGAGGCCATGCTGCGCATCCAGTTGAGGTCGGCGCCCGCCGAGAACGATCGTCCGGCGCCTTCCAGCACCACCACGCGCACGCCAGCATCGCCTGCAAGCTGTTCAAGTGCGGTGGTCAGTGCGTCGATCAGCGCGGCGTCAAATGCGTTGTGCAGCTCGGGCCGTTCGAGTCGCAATCGGGCGACCGGGCCTTCGCGCTTGATCGTCAGGGCATCGGACATGGGCGTCAGCTCACCGTGGAAGTGGACGGCCGGCCATGATACCGGTTCAGCTGGGGACGGCCGCCCGCACGCGGGGTGCGTGGTGCTGCAATGATGGCGCGCTCAGTGCCGCAGGCGACGACGCCCGGGACGGCGATGATCGTCTGTGGGAGTGACCTCAACGGCAAGGCTGAAACTGCGTTCATCACCGGGAAACATCGCGCCCACGCCGACCACCTGGCGGTTGATTTCCTTGCCGTCGCCGTCGCGCACCACCAGTACCACCGAGTACTCCCAGGCGCCGCCCTCCGCCGGATGACGGATGGTGCCTTCCACCTGCAGCGCATTGGTGGATTCGGCTTCGGCATTTCCGGCGTCCCCGGTGGTCGGAGCGGATGCATCGAAACGAAGGTAATGCCGGCAGGACGGGCAGATCGCAGCACTCTGCAGGATCGTGGTCTTGCAGTGTGGACAGGTGCGGGTGGCGCCCGCCGCGCCCGGCCGGCCCTTGCTCACGAGACGGCTTCGACGCCCGTCTTGCTGTCCGACTTGCCTGCGGCCTTCGCATCGGCCGAGGCCTTGCCGGAGCGGGCGTCCGCCTCGTCCCAGCCGCAGTCGATGTGTCCGCGGATCCGGGATCCGGCCGCGACGGTGAGGGTGCCGGCTTTGAGGTCGCCGTTGAGCACGGCGCTGTCCAGCAGCTCAACGCGCTCGGCTGATTCGATATTGCCCTCCAGGTCGCCGGCCACGGTGACCTTGTCGGCGCGGACGCTGCCGTTGAGCTTGGCGCCGCGCTCGATCGTCAGATCGCCCTTGACGTTGACGTCGCCCTTGAACTGGCCGGCGATGCGGACGTGGCCGGTGCCCTCGATCTTGCCTTCGATCGTCAGGTTGGCCGCGATCAGCGACTCCTTGGCACTCGCACTGGAGCCCGCTGCGGGCGCCTGGCGGGGCGGGGTCGAAGTGGGATTGAAATCGGCGACTGCCGGGCGCTCATCGCGCCCGGGCGCCGCGGACTGGTCGGAGGCGAAGGGGCTGGCGTCCTTCTTGGGCTGGCTGGACGGGTTGAAAATGGCCATCACGGGGGACTCCTGGAACTGGGTGCAACGCGGGCAGGATCACCGGCCGCGGGGGCCGGAGCGGCAACGACAGGGTCGTATTTCACGAGCCTATCACGTGGCATGCGGGGCCTTGTTGTGACCCCACTCACTGATTCCGGGTACAGACGGCTGCGCTAAAGGGGTCAGGCGACGGGACCAGGACCCGTCGATGGATTACATGCGGAATACGCCAAATCGGGCGGGCTCGATCGGGGCATTGAGCGAGGCGGAAATGGCAAGTCCCAGCACCCGCCGAGTATCGGCAGGATCGATGATGCCATCGTCCCACAGCCGGGCAGTGGCGTACCAGGGGCTGCCCTGGTCTTCATACTGCTGGCGGATGGGCGCTTTGAAGGCCTCTTCCTCTTCGCCGCTCCACTGCCCGCCGCGCGCTTCGATACCGTCCCGGCGCACCGTGGCCAGCACGCTGGCGGCCTGCTCGCCGCCCATCACGCTGATCCGCGCGTTGGGCCACATCCACAGGAAGCGGGCCCCGTAGGCGCGCCCGCACATGGCGTAGTTGCCGGCGCCGAAGCTGCCACCGATCACCACGGTGAACTTGGGCACGCTGGAACACGCCACGGCGGTGACCATCTTGGCCCCGTCCTTGGCGATGCCGGCGTTCTCGTACTTTTTGCCCACCATGAACCCGGTGATGTTCTGCAGGAACACCAGCGGGATGCCGCGCTGGTTGCACAGTTCGATGAAGTGCGCGCCCTTGAGCGCGGACTCGGAAAACAGGATGCCGTTGTTGGCCACGATGCCCACCGGGCAGCCGTGGATGTGGGCGAAGCCGGTCACCAGGGTTTTGCCGTAGCGCGCCTTGAATTCCTGGAAGTCGCTGCCGTCGACAATGCGGGCGATCACTTCGCGGATATCGAACGGCTGGCGGGTGTCGCGGGGCACGATCCCGTACAGCTGCTCGGCCGGATACAGGGGCGCTGCCGGTTCCTGCAGCGCTACCGGGAGCGCCTTGGTTCGATTGAGGTTGGCAACGATGTCGCGCGCCACCTGCAGAGCGTGATGATCGTTCTCGGCCAGGTGGTCGGCTACGCCCGACACCGCGGTGTGGACATCGGCGCCGCCCAGCGATTCGGCGTCCACCACTTCGCCGGTAGCCGCCTTCACCAGTGGAGGGCCACCAAGGAAGATCGTGCCCTGGTCCCGGACGATGATGCTTTCATCGCTCATGGCCGGTACGTAGGCGCCGCCGGCGGTGCAGCTGCCCATGACCACGGCCACCTGCGGAATGCTTTCCGCACTCATCCGGGCCTGGTTGTAGAAGATGCGGCCGAAATGTTCCCTGTCCGGAAACACCTCGTCCTGCAGCGGCAGGAAGGCGCCGCCCGAGTCGACCAGATAGATGCACGGCAGGTTGTTCTCGCGGGCGATTTCCTGCGCGCGCAGATGCTTCTTCACCGTGATCGGGAAATAGGTGCCTCCCTTGACGGTGGCGTCGTTGGCAACCACCACCACTTCCTGGCCCATGACCCGGCCGATGCCGCAGACCATGCCGGCTGCAGGGGCATCCCCGTCGTACATGTCCTCCGCTGCCAACGGAGCGATTTCAAGGAAGGGCGAGCCCGGGTCGAGCAGCGCGCTGATGCGGTCCCGGACCAGCAGTTTGCCTCGCGACAGATGCCGGTCGCGTGCCTTCTCACCGCCGCCGTCCGCGGCCCGGGCCAGCCGGCGGTCAAGTTCGTCCACCAGTTCGCGGTGGTAGGCGGAGTTGTCGATGAATTCCTGTGAGCCTGGGTCCAAGCGGGTCTTCAGTGCGGGCATGCTCGGCATCGTGAGGTGGATGGACCGCACAGGATACCCGCGATGACAGGCCCCGGCCGGACTGGCCGGGGCCTGTCAGGTTCAGTCGTCGCGGCGGATTTCCTCGGCCTGGCGTTCTGCGCGCTCAGCGGCACGATCCAGGGCGTCGGCAGTGGAATCGGCCGCCCGGCCAGCTGCTTCGGTGCCATCGGCGGCAGCCTCGCGTGCCGCATTGCCGGCCCGGTCCGCTGCGGCAGCGGCGTCGTCGGCTGCGCGTCGTGCAGCCTCTGAAGCGTCATCGGCGGCGGCGCGGGTGCGCGTTGCGGCGGCATCAGCGCCTTCGGAGATCGCAGTGCCCGTGTGATCGATCGTCTCAGCGGCGGAGGCACGCGCGCGCTCCGCGGCAGCGGCGGCTTCGGCGCCTTCCTGGGTCTCGTAGGGCGGATCGTTGCTGCACGCGCTCAGGGCGAGCACACCGGCGGCAATCAACACAAGGGAGCGATTGTTCATGGCGAAACCTGTTGCTGTGGGGACGACGCAAGTGTTGGGCCGGGAGAGTGAAGGAGGCGTGGAACTGAAACTTCACCATGGCACGGGCCCGCCGATCTTCTCGGGCGCATAAAAAAAGGACCGCCGGTTGCCCGGCGGTCCTTCGATCTTTCCCTTGCTGGAAACCCGAAGGCTTCCGGCTGGATCAGATCTCGTCGTCGGCCGCGTCAGCAGCGTCTTCGGCGATGTCGGCAGCTTCTTCGGCAGCGTCGGCTGCAGTCTCGGCAGCGTCGGCAGCAGCGTCTTCGATGTCGTTGCTGGTCGCGTCGGTTGCGTCGGCAGCGGCGTCGGTGGCGCGGTCAGCGGCTTCGGCAGCGGTGTCGGCAGCGGCCTGGGCGGTATCTTCGAACTGGCCGTAGGCGGCATCGGCCTGGGCCTGCGCTTCGGCAGCGGCTTCAGCAGCGTCAGCAGCTGCGTCCTGGGCGGCGTCCTGGTTCGAGCACGCAGCCAGGGCGAAACCCATGGTCAGGGCCAGCAGAGCCTTGTTGATGGACATTGTGGATTTCCTCGTCGTTGTAATCAAAGTGACAAACGCGCTGGTTAGCACGTGCCGGGAAACATCATGACGGTCGCGCAATCGCTGTCAAGTATCTGTTTGATTTTTTAAGTAAAGAGGATGTTAACGAGGTCAGATCAGCTCCACTGCAATCGCAGTGGCCTCGCCTCCACCAATACACAGCGAAGCCACGCCACGCTTCAGATTACGGGCTCTTAGCGCATGCAACAGGGTCACGATAAGGCGTGCGCCGCTGGCGCCAATGGGGTGGCCGAGGGCGCAGGCACCACCATTCACGTTCAGCTTCTGGTGGGGAATTCCGAGGTCTTTCATCGGTGCCATGGCCACACAGGCGAAGGCTTCGTTGATCTCGAACAGGTCCACATCGTCCACAGTCCAGCCGGCGCGCTTGAGCACATTGTCGATCGCCTTGATCGGCGCAGTGGTGAACCATTCCGGTTCGTGGGCGTGTCCGGCATGGGCAACGATCCGGGCCAGCGGGGTCAGTCCCAGGTTCGATGCCTCCTCGGCCGAGGTGAGAACCAGCGCGGCAGCACCGTCGGAGATCTTCGAGGACGACGCTGCGGTCAGCAGGCCTTCCTTGCCGAACGCGGCGCGCAGGGTCGGGATCCGTGCCAGGTCGATCCGGCCCGGTTCCTCGTCGGTGTCCACCTCGTGCTCGCCCTTGCGGGTCTTGACGGTGACCGGAACGATCTCGTCCTTGAATGAACCGTCGGCAATCGCCGCCTGGGCGCGCTTGGCGCTTTCAGCCGAGAACTCGTCCAGCTCTTCGCGGCTGAAGCCGTACTTGCGGCAGGCTTCATCTCCGAACACGCCCATGGCCTTGCCATCGTCGGGGTTGGTCAGGCCGTCCCAGGCCATGTGGTCGAGGAATTCGGCGCTGCCGTACCGCACGCCGTTGCGCGAGCCGTTGAGCAGGTGCGGGGCATTGGTCATCGATTCCATGCCGCCAGCGACGACCACCTTTGCCGATCCGGCGCGGATCAGGTCATGGCCGAACATCACCGCTTTCATGCCCGATCCGCACACCTTGTTGATGGTGGTGCAACCGGCAGCATCGGGGATCCCGGCTGCGCGCGAAGCCTGGCGCGCCGGTGCCTGGCCGAGGCCGGCGGGCAGCACGCAGCCCATGATGGTCTCGTCCACCTTGTCGGCGGAAAGGCCGGCGTGCTCGAGCGCGCCGCGGATGGCCGTCGCGCCCAGGGTCGGAGTCGGGACCCCGTTGAACTGGCCGAGGAAAGAGCCGATGGCGGTGCGCTTGGCACCGGCGATGATGATGTCGCTCATGAAGTTGCTCCACCTGGGTGTGGGGGTATGGAATGCGTCCGATTATCGTGCCTGCGCTCCCACGCGGCAAACCGCCGTGGGAACCGTGCACTGCATTCAGTGCGATTCTGGGAACCATGGCATATCGTGGGCTGCCGCGTTGCGGTATAGGTATGCGCATCTGACCCACAGAGGGAGTTGATCGATGACTGGTGTTTGGGAGGGAGTGGCGAAATCGCGGGCCGCGCAGCGTTCGCTGCTTGCGGCAGCTGTAGGGCTGGCACTCAGTGCTTGTGGAGGAGGTGGAGGCGGTCCGTTGCGCCCGGATCCACCGCCCGCGGGGCCGCCACCAAGCCCTCCGCCAACGGTGGTGGAGCCGGCCAACCCCGCCTACAGCGACCACATCACGCTCACCAACGCCCAGCCGGCGATCGATGCCGGGCTGACCGGCGAGGGCGTCCGGATCGGCGTCATCGATACCGGTGTCAATCGCAACCATCCGTCACTGGCCGGTCGGGTGGTGGATAACCTGATCTACATCAACCGCAACACCAACGACATGTCTGTGGATGACAAGGACGGACACGGTACCTCGGTCGCGCAGATTGCGGCCGGCAAGCCGTTCGGACAGTGGCCGGGGGGCATCGCCCAGGGCGCGGAGATCGTGTCAGCGCGGATCATCAATGACGAACCGCCCGAGGATGATGGCAGCGGTGACGGCAATGAGGTGGGCGGCGCCCTGGGTCTCGAGCCGATCCACAACGACATGATTTCCCGCGGGGTGAAGATCCTCAACAACTCCTGGGGCGGGCTGTACTGGAGCAATCCGGCGGCCACCTCGCCGATCGCGGCCGAGTACCGGCGCTTCATCCTGAGCCATGACGGACTGGTGGTGTTCGCGGCGGGCAACGTGGGGCGTGACGACCCGACCGACATGGCTGCGCTGCCGAGCCAGCAGGGCACCGGCGGCAGCACGCCGGGCGCGGACCTGGAGGTTGGCTGGCTGACAGTCGTGGCCCTGGACGGTGACGACCCGGACTTGCTGGCCGAATATTCCAACGCCTGCGGTGTCGCGATGAACTACTGCCTGGCCGCACCCGGCCAGGTGGTTTTCACCGGCACTGATGATGCTCCGGATTCGCCGGAATACTGGATCTCTGAGGGGACCTCGTTTGCAGCCCCGCAGGTGTCCGGCGCGGCGGCGCTGGTGTGGGAGGCTTTCCCCTGGTTCAACAACGACCTGGTGCGCCAGACCATCCTTGGCACCGCGAAGGACATCGGCCCGGCCGGGGTAGATGAGATCTTCGGCTACGGGCTGCTGGATGTCGGCAAGGCGGTGCAGGGGCCGGGCAGGTTCGACTGGGGCACGGTGACTGCGAACTTCAGCGACCAGACGTCGATCTGGGCCAACGATATCGCCGGTGCGGGCGGACTGACCAAGCGTGGAAGCGGCACGCTTGAACTGTCCGGGGCCAACACCTATCGCGGTGCGACGCGCGTTGACGGGGGCACGCTGCACGTCAGCGGCTCGGTCGCGGGATCGGGCGTGACCGTTGGCTCGGATGGCACCCTCAGCGGCGGCGGGACCGTTTTCGGCAGCGTCACCAACCACGGCACGGTGCTGGTCAACCAGGGCGATATCGGTCGGGCGGATCAGTTCGAGATCACCGGCAACTACACGCATGCCAACGGCGCGACCCTGGCGCTGGTGCTGGGACATGGCCCGCTGGTGGTGAATGGCGATGCGGATATCGACGGTGGCAGCGTGCACGTGGCCGGAGTGAGCGACAGCTATGTCACCAGCGACCGCGAGCACGTCCTGCAGGTGTACGGCGAAATGAACGGCTATTTCGAAGAGCTCACCTACAACGCCGACACCATGTTTCTGCAGGCGCACCTGGCCTATGACCTGCAGAATGTCTGGCTGGATATTGCCCGCCTGGACGTGCATGCCACCGCGGCCCGCCTGGCCAACGCTACGGCCGCCTCGCTGTCTTCGGCCCAACGGGTCGAGAACGCGTTCCGTGAGCTGGACGGCCAGCAGTCAGGGGACGGACCGGTGGCCAGCGGCTTGATCCGTGCGGCCGGCGAGTTCCAGCGGATTGCCGATGCGCGGATGGCGCACGTTTCACTGGCCAGCCTGTCCGGCGAGCTGCACGCGGTGGCGTCTTCGACCACGTTCGACGCGATCGACATGAACCGGCGGGCGCTGTCCGACCAATTTGCTTCGGGGGCCAACCTTGTCGAGCGGCCGGCGGCTTGGGCACGGCAGCTTGGAGGAGGGGGCCAGGGCGGGTTCTCCGGCAGCGAGCAGGCGATGGATGGCTGGATGATCGGCCGCGACGTGCGCCTGGGGAATGCCATCGCCGGCTTTGCCTTCGGAGAAACCACGGCCGACAGTCGCCGCGCGGGCAGCCGCGACCGTGGTCGCGACCGCCAGGCGCAGAGCCTGATGTATGCCGGTATTGCCGGCAGCCAGGCCTACGCACTGGGCCAGGTCGGGTTTGGCCGCTTCGACCGCCAGCTGGAGCGCCATCTGTTCACCGGCCAGCGTTCGATGGGGGTGTTCAGCAACTACGCGGGCGATTTCATGACTGCCAGCCTGGAGTCGGGCTATCGGCTGGGCGACGCGGAGGCGGGAGTCACCCCGTATGTGGGCGTCGAATACAGCCGCATCCGCAGCGATGGGTTCAACGAGCTGGGCGGGGACGGACTGGGTCTGCGTGCTGATGCCTGGAGTTCAAGCCGCAGTCAGGCCATGGCCGGCCTGCGCGGGGAGCGTCAGTGGCTGTCGGGGCTGAGGCTGCAGGGCTATGCAGAGTGGCAGCAGACCCTGTCCGCGCAGGGGCTCGACCTGGAGGCCGGCTTTACCGGCGTCGATGCCTGGGCGCCGCTGATGGGGCTGCAGCCGGCGCGTTCGGGCGGGCTGTTCGGGCTGGGCCTGGATGCGCCGGTCGGACGCAGCGGCCTGGTCACGCTGGGCTATGACCAGCGGTTCGGCCCGCGTGGCGATGCACGCATGGTGTCGCTGAGGTACGCGCTAGGGTTCTGAAACCAGCCGCGTCGGGGGCGTAGCCCCGACCTGCGAGGTTGACCCGGTCGGGACCGTGGCCCTCAGCGTGACTACATAGGTCGGGGCTACGCCCCCGACGCATTACCGGTCCTCGAACAGCTCGCGGCCGATGAGCATGCGGCGGATTTCGTTGGTGCCGGCGCCGATGGCGTAGAGCTTGGCGTCGCGCAGGATCCGGCCGGTAGGGTATTCGTTGATGTAACCATTGCCGCCCAGCGACTGGATGGCCTCCAGTGCCACCTGCACGGCGGACTCCGAGGCGTGCAGCAGGCAGCTGGCGGCATCCACGCGGGAGCTGTGTCCGGCGTCGAAATCCCGCGCCACCTGGTAGGCAAAGGCGCGGCTGGACTGCAGCGCGGTGTACATGTCGGCAATCTTGGCCTGCATGATCCCGAAGCTGCCGATGGCGACGTCGAACTGCCGCCGATCACGCACGTAGGGCAGGGCGATGTCCATCGCCGCCTGCATCAGTCCCAGCGGTCCGCCGGTGAGCACCAGGCGCTCGGTGTTGAGTCCGCGCATGAGCACCTTGACGCCAAGGTGGACTTCGCCCAGCACGTTTTCCTGTGGAATCCGGCAGTCCTCGAACACCAGCTCGCAGGTGTTGGAGCCGCGCATGCCGAGCTTGTCGAGCTTCTGCGCGGTGGAAAAGCCGGGCATGCCCTTTTCCACCAGGAACGCGGTCATGCTGCGACTGCCTGCCTCCTTGCCGGCAGTGCGCATGTAGACGATCAGCACGTCGGCCTCGGGGCCGTTGGTGATCCACATCTTGCTGCCGTTGGCGATCCACTCGCCGTCACGCCCGGCTTCACGGCGGAATTCCGCGCGGCAGGCCATCGAGCCCACCACATCGGAGCCGGCACCCGGCTCGCTCATTGCCAGCGCGCCTTTCCACTCTCCGCTGCACAGCTTGGGCAGGTACTTCTGCCGCTGGGCTTCATTGCCGTTGGCGTAGAGGTTGGAGACGCAGAGGTTGGAGTGGGCGCCGTAGCTGAGCCCGACCGATCCGGAGGCGCGGGAGATCTCCTCCATCGCCACCAGGTGGGCGAGGTAGCCCATCTCGCTGCCGCCGAACTCGCCCGGCACGGTCATGCCCAGCAGGCCCATCTCGCCAAGCTTCAGCCACAGCTCCTGGGGGAACGCGTTGTCGCGGTCAATCTCTTCCGCGCGAGGGGCGATCTCCGCTTCTGCGAAGCGCCTCACCGCATCGCGTAGTGCATCAATCTCTTCGCCCAGCGGAAACGCTCGCATATACGACCTCAAATCTCTCGGTGAAGCTGGGAACCCCAAGCCCCCTTTAGTAAAGGGGGCGCCGCGAAGCGGCGGGGTTTTGGAAGCACAAAGCGGGACCCGAAGTTGCAAAGCAACTTTGGGCTGATCCAGGCGAAGCCTGGGATCAGCTTCCCTTGACGCGACCCTGGAAGCGCGGTGCCGCGCGGCCCAGCGGCAGCTTCAGCTTGCCGATCAGCTCGATCCGCTCTTCTGCCATGCGGTCGGCCGCCTTGTAGGTCGGGATGCTGTCGCGCTCGGCGATTTCGTAGATGCGGGTCAGGTTGTGGTAGATCGTGCGCATCATGCGCATGGCGCGTTCGCGGTTGTAGCCTTCGATCTCCAGCGACACGTTCATCACGCCGCCCGCGTTCACCGCGTAGTCCGGGGCGTAGAGGATGCCGCGCTTGCCGAGTTCGTCGCCGATCTCGTTGTTGGCCAGCTGGTTGTTGGCCGAGCCGCAGATGATCTTCGCCTTCAGACGCTGCACTGTGTCCTCGTTGACCGTGGCGCCCAGCGCGCACGGCGAGTACACGTCGGCGTCGACGTCGTAGATCTCGTCCGGGGCCACAGCTTCGGCGCCGTATTCGGACACGGCCTGGTCAATCAGCCCCTGATGGATGTCGGTGACGAAGATCTTCGCGCCGCGCTCCTTGAGCAGCTTCACGAACTCCATGCCCACGTGGCCCAGGCCCTGGACGGCGTAGCTGTAATTGCCCACTTCCTCGTTGCCGTGCTTGCGGTTGAGGGTGGCCAGCAGGCCCTGCAGGGTGCCGTAGGCGGTGAACGGCGACGGATCGCCCGAGCCGCCGTGGACCTGGTGCACGCCGGTCACGTACTGGGTTTCGCGGAACACGAACTCCATGTCGTTGACATCGATGCCCACGTCTTCGGCGGTGATGTAGCGCCCGCCCAGCGATTCCACGGCCTGGCCGAAGGCGCGGAACAGCGCTTCGGACTTGTCCTTGGCCGGATCGCCGATGATCACGGCCTTGCCGCCGCCGATGTTCAGGCCGGCTACGGCGTTCTTGTAAGTCATGCCGCGCGACAGGCGCAGCACGTCGTTCAGGGCCTCGGCTTCGCTCTTGTAGGGCCACATGCGGGTGCCGCCCAGGGCCGGGCCCAGCACGGTGTTGTGGATCGCGATGATGGCCTTCAGGCCCGCGTCCTTGTTGTGGCAGTACACGATCTGTTCGTGGCCGGAAGTGTCGAGTTGTTCGAAAATCATTGCTGGCTCCGTGGCGGCCCGTGATCTGCACGGACCGGCGTGTCTGGTGGGTGGAATCTGAACGTGAGCGCGGCGCCGCAGGGGCGCCGATAGGGTCGGTATTCTACGCTCCCGCGGCTACAGCTGCGATTCGATCGGCAGCCAGCGCAGCACGCGAACAATGCTGCGCTGCAGCAGTGAAGCGCCCGGTTCGCTGGTGTGGACGGTGGGTGGATCGGTAGCGCCGTCGAGCCAGCGGAGCCTGTTTTTCTGGTCCAGATACAGCCAGTAGCTCAGTTCCGCACTCGAGAGAGTGAGGTACTCCTCGCGCAGTGCGCCCGCCAGCTCGGGATCGTCAAACAGCACCCCCATTTCGGTGTTCAGGTTAATCGAGCGCGGATCCATGTTGAACGAGCCCACGAACCCGCGCCGGTCGTCCACCAGATAGGCCTTGGTGTGCAGGCTGGCGCCGCTGCTGCCGAACAGGCTGGAATCGGTGGCGACATCGGCCTTGGTTTCGTACAGGTGGATCCCGGCCTTGAGCAGCAGTTCGCGGTATTTGCTGTAACCGCTGTGCACGGCCAGCACGTCGTTGGCGACCAGCGAATTGGTGATCACGCCTACGTGGGCGTCATGGCGCCGCGCGGCGTTGGCAAGGGCGACCACGCCCTCGCTGCCGGGGACGAAATAGGGCGAGATCAGCAGGGCCTTGTGCCGGGCAGACGCCAGATCCTCAAGGATGGCGTGGATCAGCCACTGCGAGCGGTCTTCGCTTGGGCGTTTGTCGGGAGGATCGGATAGCACCCGGATGCGATCAGTCCAGTACGGGGTGAGGGTCTGGGTGATGTAGCGGCGCACGTTGTCGGAGGTGTCCACCTTGTCCAGGAACCGTCGCGCCTGCGGGCTGCGGGTTTCCTCGCGGATCTGTTCCATCACCGCTTCCAGGGTGCGCCGCGACTTGCGGTTCAGGGCCGAGATCGGCACCACCTGCTCGCTGTTCCAGAAGGTGTCGAAGATGGCGCTGGCCTCTTCAACCGCCGGGCCGAACAGGGCCACGTCCAGATCGCGGAAATTGGTGTCCTCGGCGGCGTCGAAATATTCCACGCCCACGTTGCGCCCGCCCACCACGGCCACCCGGCCATCGGCGATCCACGCCTTGTTGTGCATGCGGTGGTTGATGCTCCAGCTGCGCTGCACCATCTCCAGCAGTCGGCCGATGCCGTCGCGGTTGCGGAACGGGTTGTAGACCCGCACCTCGATGTTCGGGTGTTCCACCATTGCCAGCAGGGCACCGTCCTTGCCCTTGGCATTGATGTCGTCGAGAAGCATCCGCACTCGGACCCCACGTTCGGCGGCTTCCCGCAGCTCGCCCAGCAGCAGGTGCCCGGCCAGGTCGTCCTGCCAGATGTAGTACATCAGGTCGATGCTGCGCCCGGCGCGGCGGGTAGCGATGGCGCGGGCGGCGAACGCGTCGCGCCCGTCAATCAGCATCACCACGCCGCTCTGCCCGGGCCGGCGGGCCAGCAGCGGCGCCAGCTCCTGGTCCAGCAGGGTTTGGTCGGCCTGGACCGGAAGGGCATGGCTGGGTGTGCCAGTGGCGGGTGGGGTCAAATGATCGGCCAGCAGGATGCCGCTGAGCACCAGCGTGCCGAGGGTAAACAGGCTCCAGCCAAAGATCCTTTTGATTCGCTTGGTCATCATCGGTCGCATGTTCCCCGGGCAGCGCTCCAATTGTAGGGAGAACGGCTCCTACGCGGGGCGGTGGTGGCGGGCCAGGGCCCATGCGACGTGCTCGCGCACCAGCGGGTCTTCGCTGTCGGCGCGCGAGCGCAGGGCGGACAGTACTTCGGGCGTGGTGGGGGCGTTGCCCAAGGCCACGGCGATGTTGCGCAGCCAGCGGCGATGGCCACTGCGGCGGATCGCCGAGCCTTCGGTGCGGCGCAGGAATTCGTCTTCTTCCCAGGCGAACAGTTCGGCCAGGCTGGCGGTATCCAGATTGTTACGGGCGCGAAAGTCGGGCTCGTCGGTGCGGCGGGCGAACTTGTTCCAGGGGCAGACCAGCTGGCAGTCGTCACAGCCGAAAATGCGGTTTCCGATGGCGGGGCGCAACGGTTCCGGGATCGACCCTTCGTGCTCGATGGTCAGGTAGGAGATGCAGCGCCTCGCGTCCAGCCGGTTCGGAGCCACGATGGCCTGCGTCGGGCAGATATCGATGCAGCGGGTGCAGCTGCCGCAGTGCGCGGTGGCGGGCGTATCGACCGGCAGCGGCAGGTCGAGGTAGATCTCGCCGAGGAAAAACCAGGAGCCGCCATCGCGGTCGATCAGGCAGGTGTGCTTGCCGATCCAGCCCAGGCCGGCGTTGCGCGCCAGGGCCCGTTCCAGCACCGGTGCGGAGTCGACGAAAACGCGGAAGCCGAACGGGCCGATCTCATCGGCGATCCGTGCCGCCAGCTTCTGCAGGCGGTTGCGCATCAGCTTGTGATAATCGCGCCCTAAAGCGTAGCGGGCCACGTAGGCACGCTCACTGTCGGCCAGGGTGGCCCAGGCCTCGTCGTGACT
Source organism: Luteimonas sp. A277 (assembly GCF_054052045.1). The sequence continues at coordinate 293,116 of NZ_JBSVRG010000002.1, read as the reverse complement.
GTCGGGCCCGTAATCCAGGCCGACGGACAGCACCCGCAGGGTGCCGGGCACCAGCTCCTGTGGGCGCGAGCGCTTGCTGCCGTGGCGGGCCATCCAGTCCATGTCCCCGTAAAGGCCCTCGGCCAGCCAGCTGTGCAGGTGGGCCTCGTCTTCACCGAGTTCAACGCCGCTGATACCGCAGCGCTGGAACCCGGCCGCGCTGGCGAGCGCCCGGATCCGCGCGGCAATTGCCGCCGGATCGCAGGAACCGGCGATGGCGTCGGGGCTGGACATGATGGCCAAGTATAGAATCCGGGCCATGAGTGCGCCCCCGCCAGCCTGGTCAGGTCTTCTGTACACACGCGAGGCGGTGCGCGCGCTGGAGGTGGCTGCTGCTGCGCACCTGGGCGGCGATGTCTTTGCGCTGATGTCCCGGGCGGGACAGGCCGCCTGGCGCGAGCTGCTGCAGCGCTGGCCGCAGGCGCAGGAGGTCGTGGTGGTCTGCGGCCCGGGGAACAACGGTGGCGACGGCTATGTCCTGGCGCGCCAGGCCCTTGAGTCGGGGCGGCGGGTGACCGTGCTGCGATTGCCGGGGCACGAGCCGCGCGGGGAACTGGCAGGGCGCGCATGCCGTGAGTACGTTGCTGCGGGCGGCAGTGTCGCGGAATTCAAGGGCCGGCTGCCGGCGGCGGATATATGGGTGGATGCCCTGTTCGGCATCGGCCTGTCGCGCCCGCTGGAGGCGGATGCCACGCGGCTGGTCGAGGCCATCAACGCCAGCGGCGCACCGGTGCTGGCGCTGGATGCGCCCAGCGGCGTCGACACCGATACCGGCGCGGTGCCCGGCGCAGCGATTCGGGCGCAGGCGACGCTGCAGTTCATCGGTGCCCACGTGGGCCTGCACACGGGGGCAGCGCTCGATTGGGCTGGCGAATCCTCGGTAGCCACGCTGGATCTGCCGGAACAGCTGTTGTCCGCAATCGAACCCGCTGCCGTGTGCCTGCGCCCGGCGGATCTGGCCGGCCGCTTCCCGCCGCGGCGCCGCGGTGCGCACAAAGGCGATGCCGGTTACCTGCTGTGTATCGGAGGAGACGAGGGCACTGGAGGAGCCGTACTGCTCACGGCCGAAGCGGCCCTGCGCTGCGGCGCTGGACTGGTGGGCGTGGCCACGCGCGCCGCGCACGTGGCCGCCATGCTGGCCCGCCGACCGGAGGTGATGGCCCGGGCGGTAGAAGGCGCGGGGGCGCTGCGGGAGCTGATCGAACGCGCCAACGTGATCGCCATCGGCCCCGGGCTGGGACAGGGAGCATGGGGTTCGGCGCAGTTCGGAGTGGCCCTGGGTGGAGGCAAGCCGCTGGTGCTCGACGCAGACGCATTGAACCTGCTGGCCAAGCGGGACCGCCCGGAACTTGCGGCGGACACGGTGCTGACACCGCACCCGGGCGAGGCTGCACGTCTGCTCGGAACCACCACCGCCCAGGTGCAGGCTGATCGCCTGGTGGCTGCACGCGCCATGTGCGAACAGTTCGGCTGCGTCGTGGTGCTCAAGGGGGCCGGCACGGTGGTGGCGGCACCGGATGAAACACCGCGGGTGATTGGCGCAGGTAACCCGGGCCTTGCGACCGGCGGCACCGGTGATGTGCTGACCGGCATCATTGCCGCGCTGCGCGCGCAGGGTTACCCGGCGTTCGAAGCAGCCTGCACGGGCGCGCTGTTGCACGCCGTCGCCGGCGATATGGCCGCACAGGAAGGAGAGCGCGGAATGCTTGCCTCGGATCTTTTCGCCCCGCTGCGCCGGTTGGTAAACGCATGAGCGGACCGTCCCTGCAGTTGGTGTTGCCCGACGAGGCGGCAACCGCGCGATTGGCGCGCCTGCTGGCAGCCAGCCAGCCAGGACCGGGTGTGGTGTACCTGGCAGGTGACCTGGGTGCGGGCAAGTCCAGCCTGGCCCGGGCCTGGTTGCGCAGCCTGGGTGTCACCGGAACCATCCGCAGCCCCACCTACACGCTGGTGGAGCGCTACCCGCTGGGTGACTCGGAGGCGCTGCATCTGGACCTGTACCGCATCGGATCGGGTGGAGAGCTTGAATTCCTCGGCCTGGACGATGAGCCGGCCCGGCTGTGGCTGGTGGAATGGCCGGAACGCGGGGCGGGCGGGTTGCCTCCGGCCGACCTTTCGATCGCACTGGCGATCCATGGTCCAGGCCGCAGCGCCAGGCTTGTCGCAAGCAGTCCGCTGGGCGAGTGCTGGCTGGCAGCTTTGGCAGACGAAGACGAGTTGGCGTCCTTTCCTGAACCGTAACTGCAGGAAGGGACGGCAGGTGCCCGATTTACAAGGAGAAAGTGCTTGCAATGGGGGGGCTGGAATGATTGACTGGGCCCCATGCGAATTCGCGGCGCCAGACTCCAGGAACTGCTGCTCGGCCTAGCGCTGCTGGCCGGGTTGGTGTGGAACGTTGCCAAGGCAACGGAAATCAATCACTTGCGCCTCGATAGCGGTCCCACCGGCACGCGTGCAGAGCTGGCGCTGGCCGGGGAGACGGAATTCAAGGTGATCAGGCTGTCCAACCCGGATCGGCTGGTGATTGATCTGCCGGGTGCCCGTTTGGCCAGCGGTTTCCGGCTTCCGGCGGCCGCCGGGCTGGTCAAGGCCGTGCGTAATGGACAGCCTGAGCCCGGCGTGACCCGGATCGTCTTTGACCTGGCCACCAGCGTGGCGGCGATCGGGCCGCGCATGGAACCCTCGGCCGAGGGGGCCAGACTGGTGGTGGAATGGCCTGGTGACGGCCCGGCCGGAGCCGATCCGATCGGACGGATCATCGCCCAGGTATCCCAGCCGGACACGGCTGCACAGCCGCCTGCCAATCCTTCCGCGGCTTCCCGGGCGGCGACCGACCGGCTGGTTTCCCAGGTGTCGGCCGTCTCGACGCCTGCGGCGTCCGTGCCGACGCCGGCACCGCCTGCAGCCACGGCCGCAGCGCCGCCACCCGCTGTGATCGACACTCCTCCGCCTCCCGTCGTACAGCAGGCCGTTGTACAACAGGCGCCTGTTCCGGTGCAGCCCGCGGCCGTGATGCGTCCGCTGGTCATCGCGATCGATGCCGGCCATGGCGGGCAGGATCCCGGTGCCGTCGGTCCCAGCGGGACCCGCGAGAAGGACGTCACCCTGGCCATTGCCCGCGAGCTGGCGCGCCAGGTGGATACCACCCCCGGGCTGAAGTCCTACCTGACCCGCGACACCGATGTGTTCATTCCCCTCAACCACCGCGCCCGGCTCGCGCGTGAGGCCGGGGCGGACATGTTCATTTCCGTCCATGCCGACGCCGCCCACAATCGCAATGCCCAGGGTTCATCGGTGTACGTGCTGTCGTTGCGCGGCGCGTCCTCGCAACGGGCGCGGTGGCTGGCCGACAAAGAGAACGCTGCCGACCTGATTGGTGGCGTGCGCCTTGAGGAAACCGACGACACCCTGGCCTCGGTGCTGCTGGATCTGACCCAGAGCGGGCAGATGAAGGCCTCGGAAGACGCTGGCCGGCACATCCTCGACGGTCTCAAGCGCATAGGCAACAACCACAAGCCGCATATCGAACGGGCCAATTTTGCCGTGCTGCGCACCTCGGACATGCCGTCGATGCTGGTGGAGACCGCGTTTCTTTCCAATCCGGAAGAGGAAAAGCGGCTGATCGATCCGCAATTCCAGCGCACCGTGGCACGTGCCGTCCTGGACGGGGTAAACACCTACTTCTCCGACCAGCCACCGCCGGGCACCCTGTTTGCCGCGCGCGCCAGGGCGGAAGCGGCGGGCCAGGCCGCGGCTGTTTCCGGCGGCAGCCCCTGACAGACAGGGATACGCTGCGGGCCGCGCTGCATACAGGCGCCGCCGCGGCCCGGTATCATCGCTGACCGGTATCAACGACGGCCGCGCGCCGCCCGCAGTGAGCATCCAGCAGCTTCCCGACGTCCTCATCAACCAGATCGCCGCAGGCGAGGTCGTGGAACGGCCTGCGTCCGTGGTCAAGGAACTGGTTGAAAACGCGCTGGATGCCGGCGCCACCCGCGTGGACATCGAACTGGAGGAAGGCGGCGTTCGCCTGATCCGGATCCGTGACAACGGCGGCGGGATCCCGGCTGCGGACTTGCCGCTTGCCGTCTCGCGCCACGCCACCAGCAAGATCGCTTCGCTCGATGACCTGGAGTCGGTGGCCACGCTGGGTTTCCGTGGTGAGGCGCTGCCCTCGATTGCTTCGGTCAGCCAGTTCCTGATCGTCTCGCGCCAGGCGCAAGACGATCACGGCAGCGCGCTGGCGGTGGAAGGCGGCACGGTAGGCGAGGTGGAACCGCGCCAGCACCCGCACGGCACCACCATCGAAGTGCGCGAGCTGTTCTACAACGTGCCCGCGCGGCGCCGGTTCCTGCGTGCCGAACGGACCGAAACCGGGCATATCGAAGAGTGGCTGCGCTCGCTTGCGCTGGCCCGGCCGGATGTGGAGCTGCGGGTCAGCCATAACGGCAAGCCTTCCCGCCGCTACAAGGGCAGCGCCGAACTGTTTTCCGACGAACGCCTGCATGAAACGCTGGGCGCGGAGTTCGCCCGCCATGCGCTGCGGGTGGAGCAGGAAGGTGCCGGGCTGCGACTGCATGGATGGATCGCCCAGCCTGCTTATTCACGTGCAAGCGCCGACCAGCAGTATCTGTACGTGAACGGCCGCAGCGTGCGCGACCGCAGCGTGGCGCACGCGGTCAGGCAGGCCTATGCCGACGTGCTCTATCACGGCCGGCAGCCTGCCTACGTGCTGTTTCTGGAAATGGATCCGGCCCGGGTGGATGTGAACGTGCACCCGGCCAAGCATGAGGTGCGCTTCCGCGAGTCCCGCCTGATCTACGACTTCGTCCGCCGCACCCTGCACGAGGTGCTGGCCGGGACCCGTGCCGGCCAGCAGGCCGCGGCTGCGGAAACGGCCGGGGCAGGTGCCTTCGGTGGTGCGGCCCCTGCGCGGCCGGAGCAGTGGATGGCCGCGCAATCAGGTCTGGCGCTGCGTACCGATGAAGCCCGTGCCGGCTACGCGGCCCTGTACGGCGACGTATCGCCTGCCGCGGCGCCGGAGTCCTGGCCTGTCGCATCGCAGCCACCGGGCATGGACGCTGGCAGCCTGTCGTCGCTGCCGGCTGCCGATGCTACGACTGCGCCGCCGCTGGGCTATGCGATCGCGCAGCTGCATGGCATCTATATCCTCAGCCAGTGTGCGGACGGCCTGATCGTGGTCGACATGCACGCCGCGCACGAGCGTATCGGCTACGAGAAACTCAAGCGCGCTCATGACAGCGAAGGCCTGCGCATGCAGCCGCTGCTGGTGCCGCAGACCCTGGCCGTGGCCGAGCGCGAGGCGGACGTGGCCGAAAGCGGGGCAGCCATCCTCGAGGCGCTGGGTTTCGAGGTGTCGCGTACCGGACCGCAGTCGCTGCTGTTGCGCGGCGTGCCGGCGTTGCTGGCCGAGGGCGATACAGAGGCGCTGCTGCGTGATGTGCTGGCAGACCTGCGTGAGCATGGCGACAGCCTGCGGGTGGCCAGTGCCCGCGACGAGCTGCTGTCCACCATGGCCTGCCACGGGTCCGTGCGCGCCAACCGGCGCCTGACCATTCCCGAGATGAACGCACTGCTGCGGCAGATGGAAGAGACCGAACGCTCGGGACAATGCAACCATGGGCGTCCGACCTGGGCGCGCTTCAGCCTGGCCGAGATCGATCGCTGGTTCATGCGCGGACGCTGAGCGCCGCTTTCGCGATAAAGGGGAAATGTTGTTGGATAGGCTGTTGGACAGGGGGAGGGGCCGGATGTTTGCCGCGCTGCTGCTGGGCACGACTTTGACGGTGGCCGGTTGCAGTGGCGATCGCAGCGAAGATGCGAAGGACGCCGTCGCCACGGCCGCGGCCGATGCGGCCTTTGTTACCGGGCAGGAGGCTTGGCGTGCCGAGCGCCGCGACCGGCTGCTTGCGCCGGACGGCTGGACCACGCTGGTGGGCTTGCACTGGATTGAACTCAACGCGCATTACATTGGCAGCAGTGGCGAAAGCGGCATGCGCCTGGCGAAGGGGCCGCCACGGCTGGGAATGCTGCAGCAGCGCGAGGGGCGGCTGTACTTCACCCCGGAGCGCGGCGTGGAGCTGGCGGTGGACGGCGAGCGTCTGACCGGACGTGCGGAACTGCATTCGGATCGCAGCAGCACCCCGACCCTGATCGATTTCGATGCCGGGCAGGGACAGATCGGCGTGATCGAACGCGGTGGTCGCCGGGCGCTCCGCGTGCGGCACCTCGACGCCGACTCGCGGCTGCGCTTTGCCGGCATCGATTACTGGCCGGTCGATGCTTCATGGTTGATCGAAGGGCGGTTTTCAGCCCATCCGCCGGGACAGATGCTTGAAGTGGCGTCACTCATCGGCGGTACCGAAAGAATGGGCAATCCGGGGGTGGTCGAATTCGACCGCGATGGACAGGTATTCCGCCTGCAGGCACTGGATGACGGTGCCGATGGACTGCTGCTGATCCTGGCCGACCGCACCTCGGGGCAGGGCAGCTACGGCGCCGGCCGGTATCTGGACGCCGGCGCACCGGATGCCAATGGCCGCGTCCTGCTGGACTTCAACCGTGCCTACAATCCCCCCTGCGCTTTTACCAACTACGCCACCTGCCCGCTGCCGCCGCTGGAGAATCGCCTGGACCTGGCCATTACTGCCGGTGAAAAGGCTTACCAGGCCCCGGCAGGCTGACCAATCACCAACTGGAGATCCAGATGAAGCTGATGACACGCCTGGCTGGACGCAAGACCCTATCAACCCTGCTGCTGGTCTCGGCCGGCCTGTTTTGCGCTGCTGCACTGGCCGATCAGCCGCAGACCGCTGCTGCCACCGGGCCGGCGGTCGGCCATCAGCCGCCGGTCCCGCTGCTGTGGAAGGCGAGCAGCGGCGAACGTGTGGTTTACCTGCTGGGCTCCTTCCACCTGCTCAAGCCGGATGACTACCCGCTGTCGTCGGACGTGGACGCCGCGTTTGCCGATTCGGAAGCGGTGGTGTTCGAGATCCCACCCGAGCAGCTGCAGTCGCCCGAGCTCGGCATGAAGATGGGCCAGGCGGCGATGCGCACCGACGGCACCCCGCTCAACAGCGCGCTGCCCGAGGAGACCGTGGCCGCGCTGGATGCCTGGACCACGGACAACGCCGCGCAGCTGCAGCAGATGCAGCTGGCACCGCAGGTGCTGCAGATGTTCCAGCCCTGGTTCGTTTCGCTGATGGTCACCGTGACCGAGATGGGCAAGTTCGGACTGGATCCGGAAATCGGGCTGGACAACCACATGGCCAAGCGCGCTGCAGAGGCAGGCAAGCGCACCTCGGGCCTTGAAACCGCCGACCAGCAGATCGCTTTTTTCACCGGCATGTCTGACCAGGAGCAGCTGCAGTTCCTGCAGTCGTCGCTGGAGGGCACCGGGGAAGAAGGGCAGGTGGAAATCGCCAAGCTCCACGACGCCTGGCGCAGTGGTGATGCGCAGGCCATCTGGGATGGCATGGCGGTGGAAATGGCCGAGGAGTTCCCGGCCCTTTACCAGCGCATCAACGTTGAACGCAATGACGCCTGGGTGCCGCAGATCGAGGCCATGCTGAATGGTGATGGCACTGGCAACACCATTGTCGTAGTCGGTGCGCTGCACCTGCTGGGTGAGGATGGCGTGGTGGAAAAGCTGGGGGCCAAGGGCTACCAGCTGGAGAGGATCTGCACCGCCTGTTCCGAATGATCCAGGCCGCCCTGGTCTTGTAGGAGCGCGCCGCGCGCATGGCGCGCTCCTACGGGAGCGGTGAACCGGTAGCCGTGAGCATGACGATGCAGTCGACCGGGCAGGCAGGCACGCAAAGCTCGCACCCGGTACAGAGGGGTTCGATCACCACATGCATGTGCTTGCTCGCGCCGACGATGGCATCCACCGGGCAGGCGAGGATGCATTTGGTGCAGCCGATGCAATCCGCCTCGATCACCAGCGCCACCTGCGGCGGCTTGTGGCTGCCGCGGGCGCGATCGTAGGGCTTGGCTGGCGCGCCCAGCAGGTTGGCAAGGGCGCGTGCCCCGGCGTCGCCGCCGGGAGGGCAGTGGTCGATATCCGCTTCGCCACGAGCCAGCGCTTCGGCATAGGGGCGGCAGCCATCAAAGCCGCACTGGCGGCACTGGGTCTGCGGCAGGATCCGGTCGATGCGCTCGACCAGGCCCGGCGGACTCACCGCACCGGCATGCCCGGCTGCGCACCCTCGTCGGCGGACAGCAGGGCCAGCTCACCGGTATCGAAACCGGCGGAGAGGATCATTCCTTCGCTGACGCCAAAGCGCATCTTGCGCGGCGCCAGGTTGGCCACGAACACCACGCTGCGCCCCACCAGCTTTTCCGGCTCGCCGTAGCTGGCGCGGATGCCCGAGATGATCTGGCGCTTGCCCAGTTCACCAGCGTCCAGTTCGAAGCGCAGCAGCTTGTCCGATCCTTCCACCAGCTCGCATGCCAGGACCTTGCCGACACGCAGGTCCAGCTTGGCGAAGTCGTCGATGCTGATGAAGTCGTCGTCCGCCTTTGCCTTGGCCTTGCCGTCGGCTTTCTTTTCCGGGGTGGCGGTGGCGGCAGTGTCGGCTGCGGGGGCGAGGGTGTCCTTGCTGGCGTCGATCATGGCTTGGATGTGCTTGGGGTCCAGGCGGGTGAACAGGGGGGCATAGCTGGACACGTCATGGGCCAGCAGCGGTGAGTCCAGGTCCGCCCAGGATGTAACGGGCGCGTTGAGGAAGGCCTCGGCCTCCGCAGCCACGCCGGGCAGCACCGGACGCAGCGCGCCGGCCAGCACCCGGAACAGGTTCAATCCCTGTGTGCACACCGCCTGCAGCTGGGCGTCGGCCCCTTCCTGCTTGGCGATCACCCACGGCTTGTGGTCGTCGATGTAGCGGTTGGCCTCATCAGCCAGGGCCATGGTGCGTCGCAGGACCGTGGCGGCCTCGTTGCGGGCATAGGCTTCGCGGATCGGGCCCAGCGCCTCGACGAAGCGCGCGTACATCTCCGGCTCTGGCAGTTCCGCCGCCAGGCGGCCGTCGAAGCGCTTGCTGATGAAGCCCGCGCAGCGGCTGGCGAGGTTGGCGAACTTGCCCACCAGATCGGAGTTGACCCGGCTGACGAAGTCGGAAAGATTGAGGTCCAGGTCGTCCACGCCTCCGGAAGATTTGGCCGCGTAGTAGTAGCGCAGCGCCTCCGGGCGCAGGCCGCTGTCCAGGTAGGTGCGGGCCATCACGAAGGTGCCGCGCGACTTGGACATCTTGGCGCCGTCCACCGTCAGGTATCCGTTCACGTGCAGGCGGTTGGGGGCCCGCTTGCCGGCTCCGTGCAGCACGGCTGGCCAGAACAGGCCGTGGAAATTCACGATGTCCTTGCCGATGAAGTGGTGCAGCTCGGCCTTGCTGTCCGGCACCAGGAAGCTTTCAAAATCCAGCCCCTCGCGCTCGCTCAGCGCCTGCAGGCTGGACAGGTAGCCGATCGGCGCGTCCAGCCAGACATAGAAAAACTTGCCCGGATGGCCGGGGATCTCGAAGCCGAAGTAGGGCGCGTCGCGGGAGATGTCCCAGGCGCGCAGGCCGCCTTCGCCGTCCAGCCATTCCTGCAGCTTGGCCTTGACCCCCGGAACGGCGACATCGCCGCGCAGCCATTCGCGCAGGAAACCCTCGAAGTGGCCCAGCTCGAAGAAGAAATGTTCGGACTCGCGCAGCTCCGGCGCCGCGCCGGACAGGACCGAGTAGGGGTTCTTCAGCTCGGTGGAAGCATAGGTGGCGCCGCAGTGCTCGCAGTTGTCGCCGTACTGGTCAGGCGTGTCGCAGCGCGGGCAGGTGCCTTTCACGTAGCGGTCGGGCAGGAACATGCCCTTGGCCGGGTCATAGAACTGCTCCACCGAGCGCCGGCTGATGTGGCCGTTGGCTTCCAGGCGGGCGTAGAACGCCTCGGTCAGGGCCCGATGGCGCGGTGAGTGGGTGGAGTCGTAATGGTCGAAGGCGACGCCGAAATCGGCGAAGTCGCGCTCGTGCCCGGCCTGGACGCCGGCGATGAACTCCTCCGGAGTGGTCCCGGCCTTCTCCGCCGCCAGCATGATCGGCGTGCCGTGGGTGTCATCGGCGCAGACGAAGTGCACCGTGCTGCCGGCCATTCGCTGTGCCCGTACCCAGATGTCGGCCTGGATATAGCCGACCAGGTGGCCCAGGTGCAGCGGGCCGTTGGCGTAGGGCAGGGCAGTAGAGACAATCGCAGTGCGGGACATGGCAGGCAGTATTTGAAGGGCAGGGGATTATCGCATGCGGGCCGCGCGATGCCGCCCGGCCGCCGCGCCGCAAAAGAAACGGCCCGGCAAAGGCCGGGCCGTCATGGGCCGCGGATGCCAGAGCAGCCTATTCGCGCTGCCACACCTGCTCGCGGCAGATGAAGGCCACACAGCCGGAGACGCCGAGACGGTCGTCATCGAGCATCTGCGCTTTGGACTTGTAGGTCCTGCCCTTGGCGGGGTCCAGGATCGTGCCGCCGCTCCACGCGTCCCCGTCCTGCTCCAGGCCCCAGAAGGATCGTCATGCCCTTGATCGGCTGGTCCTTGCGCTCGCCAGAGCACTTGTTGCAGACCGGATCGGGACCGCTGTCCGATTGCAGGATTTCAACCACGGTCCCCGACAGTGAGCCATCGGCCGCGCGGCTGATTTCCACGATCGACTTGGCCTGGCCGGTTTCGTCGTCGATGGTCTTCCAGCGGCCTTCGGGGCCAGCCGCCAACGCGGCCAGTGGAAAACAAAGGACGGCCAGAAGCAGCATACGGATCGGTTGCGTCATCGGAGTCTCCTGGAGCGGGCTCAGTGCCCGCCGATATGGCGGTCGAAGAAGTCGAGCATTTCGGTGTACAGCTTGACGCGGTTGTCCACGTCATAGAAGCCGTGCATTTCCCCCGACTGGATGATCATCCCTTCGGGAGGATTGCCCGCTGCGATCAGGGCGCGGTTCATCAGCTCCGTCTGCTCGGGGGGCGTGCGCTCGTCGCGGGCACCTGCGGCCAGGTAGACGGGAATGTTCACCTCGCCCGCCCGTTTGGCAGGAGAGTTCTCGGCCCACACCTTCGAGTCGGTACCGTGGGTGCGGCGCAGGAAGCGCTGGCCCATCTGGCTGCGCGGGATGTCGCCGCGGTTGAACATCATGTCCACGTCATAGACGCCCACGTAGCCGAAGGTGCACTTGAACATGCCCGGCTCGCGGATCGGTGCCATCAGCGCGGAGTAGCCGCCAAAGCTGCCACCGTAGATACAGACCCGCTCCGGATCGGCGTGGCCCTGCTCGATGGCCCAGCGGGTGGCGTCAATGATGTCATTCTGGATGCCCTGGCCCCACTGCATGTGGCCGGCGTCCTCAAACCCCTTGCCATAGCCGCCGGAACCGCGGAAGTTCACCTGCAGCACCGCATATCCGCGGCTGGCGAACAGCTGGGCCTCGCCGTTGTAGCCCCAATAGTCGCGGGGTCCGATCGGGCCGCCGTGGGGATTGACGATCAGCGGCAGGTTCCTGCCATCCGAGCTGTTGGGAATGGTCAGATAGCCGTAAAGGTCCAGTCCGTCGCGGGACTTGAGGTGGAACGGCTGGATCGATGCCGACATGTCCGGATCCACCCAGTCGCGGCTGCGCATGAGGAAGCGGGCCTGTCCAGAATTCTGGTCATAAAGATAGAGCTCGCCCGGATCAGTGTCGCTGAAAACCGAAACGATGACCTGCTTGCCGTCGGCGGTATGGCTGTCGAAGTGGACGAACTTACCCGGGAAGGCGGCGGCCAGCGACTGATAAAGCAGCGATTCCGGGTGGTCCTCGTCGATAAGAGTGACCTTGGGGGCGCCGGCCGCGGTGATGACCGCAATCAAGGCGGATTCGTCGGTAGACCAGAGATAGCGGGAGATGTCGGCCGCATCATCCTGGAACAGCGGACTGAATTCACCGGTATCGGTGTCCAAGGTGCCAATGGCCCCGGGGTTTTGATCGCTCTGCACAGCGTAGACCTTGCCGTCCGGCGTGGTGTGCTCCACCCACAGATGCTTGCCGCCCGACTGGGAAGCGTTGATCAGGTCCCAGCTCATGCCATTGCGCCTGTACAGCTCGGTGCGTTCCTCGAACTCGCCGGCTTCGTTGCGTGAGGACGAGCACACCGCAAAGCGCGGCTCCTTGTCCGCATCCAGGGATACCGAGCAGTTGGCCTTGGGGGCGGTGGCGAGCACCTGGCGGCGCCCGGTAACGGTGTCTACGCGCACCACCTGAGTGGACGAACCTTCAGACGAACGCGGGAAGCGGGACTGCATGATCACGTTGCGCGGGTCGTCCAGCAGTGGATCGAGCAGGGAAAAACTTTCGCTCCCCACGGCCTGCGAGCGCTGGGTGGCGCCGCGGGTACCGCGGAAGATGACCGGCGTGGCTTGGCTGCCATCCGCGTTGACCGCGTACCACTCGCCCAGCAGGAATGGCTGGGCATAGCCGCCCATCTTCTTGACCGCGTTGAACATCAGGCGGTTGTCCGAGATCCAACGGAACTGGCCGATGCTCTTGTTGTCAGGAAGGATATTGATCTTGACCGGCTGCAGGTCGGCGGTGCGCAGCACGGTGAGCACATCCTGTTCGCCGCGGTCCACGGTGAGGGCCAGGTATTCGCCAGTGGGCGAGATGCGCACGGTCCCGTAGGAGGCCCGTTTGACGAAGTCTTCCACCGGGGGAAGGGCAAGCGCTGCACCGGGCAGCAACAGGGCGATCGCGTAGATGGCGTGCTTCAGTCTGAGCATGGAAGTCTCACTTGATGGTTGATTGAACGGTATATACAGCCGGTTAAAGGACAAAGCCCGGCTTTCGCCGGGCTTTGTCTACCACTGCACCGGAAATCAGAAGCGGTGCGTCAGCGACACGAAGAAGCGACGACCCAGCGGGTCTGCGCCGATGTAGTTGTAGAAGTACGGGTAGGCCGTATAGGTCTCGTCGTAGCGGAACTGGTTGTCCGTCAGGTTGACGATGGTGGCTTCCACCTTGGTGTTCGGACCCATCTGGCGACCCACCTGCAGGTTGTACGTGATGTACGGCTTCAGGCGATCGGTCTCGTCCCAGTTCATGTTGGCACCCAAGCGCGAGCCGAACAGGGTGACCGACCAGTCGTCGCGGGTCCAGCCCAGCGAACCACGTACCCGCGAGCGCGGGTCGTAATCCCACTGGTCCCGGTAATCCACCAGCTCGTCGTCTTCGAACTGCCTGGACTTGTCGGTCAGGCGGAGGGTGTAACCCAGGTCAACCAGGAAGCGGCCCCAGCGATCCGTGTCGAACCTGTAGCGGAAGTTGGCGTCGATGCCGCTCACTTCCTGGTACGCACGGTTGATGTACGCGGTATTGAGCCTCTGGATCCGGCCGTCAAGCGCGCTGCCCTCGGGGGCGTCGGTACGGGTGACCAGCGACATGATGTTCTGGCAGAAAGCCGAGTCGGCCCCGTGCTCGAACGGAGTTCCGTCGCGGGTGACGCCCAGGCGGCAGTTGGCCTCGTTCTGCAGGATATAGCCTGCGGTGAGCGACGCGGCCCTGTCTTCCAGGCGGATCCGGTAGTAATCGACCGTCAGCGACATGTCATCAATGATGTCCCAGACGAACCCGTAGCCCCAGCTCTCGCCTTCCTCTTCCTTCAGCAGCGGGTTGCCGGCGATGAGGCTCTGGGTCTGATAAAGGGTCACGTCGCCGGACTGGTTGCAGTCCGACACGATGCGCCCGCCACCGTCTTGGCCAAGGTAGTCACCCGAGCGGCAGGCGTATTCATCCAGGATGGATGAATAAGAGGCTGCGCCCTGCGCATACACCAGCTGCATGTCGGGAGCCCGGAAGCTGGTGGCGTAGGAACCACGCAGCAGCAGGTTCGAGAACGGACGCCATTCCAGGCCGAAGTTGGTGGTGTAGGCATCACCCACTGCGGTGATATCGTCGTACTTGTCCCAGCGGCCAGCGAGGTTGGCGGTCAGGCTGTCCAGGATCGGCACGCGGAACTCGACGCCCAGCGCATAGCGGTCGCGGGTGCCGTCTGTGGCTCCGGAGCTGGTCAGGTTGTAGATGGTGTGCTCGTCGATCGGACGGATCTGATCGGTGCGCCAGTCACTGGACAGTTCCATCTTCTGGCGGGTGCCTTCAAGCACGGCTGCAACACCAACCGCGCCAGCGGGCAGCTCGAACAGGTCGCCGGAGATGTTGAAGTTGACCGTGGCCGAGCTTGTTTCCGCAACGTTGGACACCCGGGTGGCGAACGACCGGTAGATATCCGGGGTGATGGGCGTGTTCCATCGGTTCAGGTCCAGCGCGTACATCGGTGCGCCGTAGACCGGGTCGTAACCCTGCAGGTCACCCAGGAAGTAGTCGTGCACAGACTTGGCGAGCAGGCGCGGCATGTCCATCTCGTACTCGTACTTGCCGTAGTTGGCACTGGCTTCCCAGTCGAAGCGGTCGCCGAGGGGGCCGGTCGCACCGACGGTGAAGCTGTAGCTGCGCTCATCGTAAAGCGTGCTCGCAGCCTCATTGCCGCCCAGTTCGAACGGCATGAACACGCGTTGCAGCTGGAAGACATCCTGGTAATTGGTATCCCAGTAATAGCCGGTTGCGGCGCCGGACGCGCTGGAAGTAAAACGGTCACCCGCGGTGCCCCAGAACTCCGTACCGCCCGAGGACTTCGCTTCGGCGTCGTAGAGGGTCATGCTGCCGAACAGCTGGGTGGAGTTGGTGATGTCGAACGTACCGGCAAGGTAACCGGCCCAGATCTCCTGCGAGTTGGAGATGGAGCGCGACGCGGAGCTGTTGTAGCTGCCGCAGTACAGGCCGCGGGCCGGGGTGGTGACGGTGGTATAGCCGAAGGCGTCACACGCCGCGGAGTCGTAGATGGCGTTGTGATTGCCCGGCGCGGCACGGCCGGTCAGGCTCAATGCGACCAGCGACAATCCCGGGTTCACGTCGATGCCGTAGGGATTGTTGCGGGTATCAGCCAGGTAATCGCGCTGGCTGGCAAAGACCGGTTCGTTGGCGTTGTACTGGAGCGCGTAGAGCAGGCTCCAGCGGTCGCCGGTGGTGCCGCCGGTGTATTCCAGGTTCACGCTGTCGCCGCCGCCATCCTGGGTGGTGCCCACGGTGGCGCGGATCTGGTTTCCGTCAAAGTTCTGGCGGGTCACGATGTTGACCACGCCGGCCACGGCGTCGGAGCCGTAGATGGCCGAGGCGCCGCCGGTCAGGACTTCGATGCGCTCAACGATTGCGCTCGGGATCGCACGCACGTTGACCACGTTGTTGTCGCGGTTGTACGGCTGCGGGTAGTCCGGAGGACGGCGGCCGTTGATCAGGGTCAGGGTGTAGCCCGGACCCATGCCGCGCAGGTTGACCACCTGGGCGTTGGGTGTGAAGCCGGTAACCGCCAGGTCGCCGGTGAAGTTGGCGGTACTCTGCTGGGTGAGCGACTGCAGCATGTCGCCAACGGTCTGGAAGCCTTCGCGGTCGATGTCCGCCCGGGTGATGACGGTGACGGGGGCCGGGCCTTCGATCTCGGCGCGCTTGATGCGGGATCCGACGACCGTGACCGTGTCAAGCGTCTGCGCCGTGCTCGACTGCGTCTGGGTTTCCTGGGCAGTGGCTTCGTCCTGCGTGTCCTGGGCGGCTGCAAAGCCGCTGACGGCAAAGATAGTGCTGGCCAGCGCCAGGCTGAGCGGGCTGAGGCGCAGTGATTTCCGGAGCTGGGTAGTCATACGGTGGATTCCCCTGAGAGTGAGATGAAGCCTGGATAAATGAAGCCAACATGAATTAACAGGTGCGTAACATATGCCATAGTTGATTCCCGGATGCAACGCCTCCCTCCAGTGGGTCCTGGGGACCCGGGTAGAATTGGGAGTCCGGAAGCACTCATTAGATTTAAGGAGCCCCCAGCCTTGCGTACCCATGCCCGTGCAGTTCAGGGTGAACTGACCCCCCTCCCCAACATCCGCAACATCATCGCGGTCGGCTCCGGCAAGGGCGGAGTCGGCAAGTCCACCACCTCGGTCAACCTGGCTCTGGCTCTGGCAGCTACCGGAGCACGGGTAGGAGTGCTGGACGCCGACATCTATGGGCCAAGCATTCCCACCATGCTAGGGATCTCGGGCCGGCCGGAGAGTCCGGACAACAAGTCGATTATCCCGCTGCGCGCGCACGGGCTGGAAGCAATGTCGATCGGCCTGCTGGTGGAGTCCGATACGCCAATGATCTGGCGCGGGCCGATGGCCACCTCGGCGCTCAGCCAGCTGCTGGCCGATACCCGCTGGGGCGGCGAGGAAGGCCTGGATTACCTGATCGTGGACCTGCCGCCGGGTACTGGCGACATCCAGCTGACCCTGGCGCAGAAGATCCCTGTAGCCGGTGCGGTGATCGTGACCACGCCGCAGGAAGTGGCCACGCTGGATGCGCGCAAGGCGCTGAAGATGTTCGAGAAGGTGGATATCGCCACCCTGGGGCTGGTTGAGAACATGGCCCAGCATGTGTGCAGCAACTGTGGCCACGTGGAACACCTGTTCGGCCAGGGCGGCGCGATGCAGATGGCTGAAAAGTACGGCGTGCCCCTGCTTGGATCGCTGCCGCTGGAAGCACGGATCCGCGAGCAGGGCGACGTGGGCACGCCGCTGGTGGCGGCGCAGCCGGACTCGTCGGCCGCGCAAGCCTATCGGGAAGTGGCGCAGCGACTGGTGGAAGAACTGGAGAAGCGTCCACGGGCAAAAGTCTCGATTTCCGCATCGCTGCTGTAAGCGTCGTAGGGGGCCGTCGCCGTGCACGGTGACGGCTACAATGCGCGGCTCACCGCCCGCCTGCTGAGGAATATCACTGCATGAGCATCAAGAGCGACCGCTGGATCCGGCGCGTGTCCGAGGTTCCCGGCGGCATGATCGAGCCGTTCGAGCCCGGCCAGGTGAAGCACGCGGCTGATGGCGAGCGGATCGTCAGCTACGGCACTTCCAGCTACGGCTATGACGTGCGCTGCTCGCGCGAGTTCAAGGTGTTCACCAACATCAATTCCACCATCGTCGATCCGAAGAACTTCGACCCGAAGAGCTTCGTGGACGTGGTGGATGACGTGTGCATCATCCCGCCCAACTCGTTTGCGCTCGCGCGCACGGTGGAGTTTTTTCGCATCCCCCGCGATGTGCTGGTGGTGTGCCTGGGCAAGAGCACCTACGCGCGCTGCGGGATCATCGTCAACGTGACCCCGCTCGAGCCGGAGTGGGAAGGCCACGTGACGCTGGAGTTCAGCAACACCACGCCGTTGCCGGCACGCATCTACGCCAACGAGGGCGTGGCGCAGATGCTGTTTTTCCAGGCGGCCGCGGACGACGTCTGCGAGACCTCGTACAAGGATCGTGGCGGCAAGTACCAGGGCCAGACCGGGGTCACCTTGCCGCGCACCTGAGCGCCGGGCTCATCCCAGCAGGGCTCCCTGCAGCAGCCGGATCCGTTCCACCAGCGCTTCGGGCGAATAGGGCCGCGCGGTCACCCGTCCCCATACCGGGGCGGGCCATGCAGGGTCGTGCTCGAACCGGGCGATCACGTGCACGTGCAGCTGTGGCACCAGGTTGCCGAGTGCGGCGACGTTGAGCTTGTGCGGGCGGAATCCTTCCTTCAACAAGTGCTGGGCCAGGTCTATTTCGTCTGACAGTTCCAGGCGCTGGGCGGGATCCAGGTCGATCATTTCGCGTGCGCCGGCGACGCGGGGCACCAGTACCAGCCACGGGTAGTTGGCATCGTCCATCAGCCGCAGCTCGCACAGCGGCAGCACGTGGACGGGATGTGAGTCCGTGGCCAGGCGCTCGTCCAGGGCGTAGGGACCGGGGTCTGTGTGTCTTGCCATGACGCCTCTCCGGGCTTTGGCCCAAGGCTGCTCGAGGAACTTCAGGGTACGCGGCGGGCGTGATGGCTGCGCTATGCTCGGCAAGGTCGCGATCGCGGGCATGGGCGGCACGGGCAGCATGGGGACACAGCAGAAGAATGGGGTTGGCCGCGCATGTTGAGCGTGGGTGCGGTGGGATTGGCGGCGCTGCTGTGGCTGGGGGTGCTGTTTGCCGCGGCGCTGTTCGGCGAGCGCCATCCGCAGGCCTTTGCCCGGCACTGGCGGCACGTGTATGTGCTGTCGCTGGCGGTGCACTGCACCTCGTGGACCTTCTACGGAACCATCACCCAGGCCACCCGGCATGGATGGCCGCTGCCGCCGACCTTCCTCGGCGCGATCCTGTTCTACACGCTGGCTTTTGCATTCATGATGCGCCTGGTGCGGCTGGCGCGGGAAAGCAATTCGACCTCGCTGGCCGACCTGATCGCCACCCGGCTTGGCAAGGATGCGTGGCTGGCCGCCACCGTCACCCTGGTGGCGGCGCTGGGGCTGGTTCCCTATATCGCCCTGCAGCTGAAAGCGGTGACCATGAGCTTCGGCACGCTGACCGGGGCCGTGGTGGTGGACGTGGCCCAGGTGCCGCCGTGGCGTGACAGTGCCCTGTACGTGGCCCTGGCGATGGCGCTGTTCACCATGCTGTTCGGCACCCGCCGGGTCAGTGCGGCCGGGCACAATCGCGGACTGGTGCTGGCGCTGGCGTTCGAGTCGCTGTTCAAGCTGGGAGCGATGCTGGCGCTGGGCGCGTTCGTCTGGCTGGCGCTGGGGCCGCTGCCGGAAGTGCCGCCGGCGCCGGTGGCGGCGTCCACTGGCGGCCTGGTGCCGCTGGTGCTGCTGGGCGGGCTGGCCATGTTCATCCTGCCGCACCAGTTCCACGTGGCGGTGGTGGAGTGCCGCGATGAGGCGCACGTGCGTACGGCGCGCTGGCAGTTCCCGCTGTACCTGCTGCTGATCGCGATACCGGGCCTGCCGCTGGCGAAGGCGGGCATGGCGCTGCTGGGCGACAGCGTGCCGTCGGACATGTACGCGCTGGCGGTGCCGCTGTCGCAGGGGGCGAACGGGATCGCGCTGTTCGCGTTCCTCGGCGGCCTCAGCGCGGCCACCGGCATGGTGATCGTGAGTACGCTCACCCTGAGCCTGATGATCGGCAACCACTGGTTCGCGCCGGGGCTGCTGCGCGGGGCCTGGTCGCGGAGCGGTGCGGGGGAGCGGGACCACCGCGGCGGCCTGCTGCTGCTGCGGCGCGCCGGGATCCTGGCAATCATGCTGCTGGCCTGGGCCTACGGCCGGGTGGTGGGCGAGAGCGAAATGCTGGCCGATATCGGCGCGGTGTCGTTCTCCGCGCTGGCCACACTGGCGCCGGCCCTCGGATTCGCTGTCTGGCGGCCGCATACGCCGCCGCGGGCGGCCACCGCCGGCGTGCTGGCCGCATTCGCGGTCTGGGCATGGGTGATGCTGGTGCCAGCGCTGGCAGGCATCGACTCGACGTGGCTGGTGCAGGGACCATTGGGATTGGGGTGGCTGTCGCCGGATGGGCTGTTCGGGCTCACCGGATGGAGCCGGCTGGGACGTGCGGTCGGGGCGACGCTGTTTGTTGGCACGCTGGTGACGGTGCTGGTGGGGCTGGCCGAGCATCGTGAAGGGGATCGCCGCTCCGGTACGGCCGACTGGCAGACGCTGCGTCGGGCCGGGCGGCGGTTCCTCCCGCCGGCGCTGGTGGACCAGGTGCTGGAACAGGCGCCGGCCAGCGGACCGGTGCCGGCGGCGATCGAAGCACGCCTGGAGCGTGAGCTCTCGGCGGTGCTCGGCAGCGCCTCGGCCCGCCTGTTGCTGGACGCCGCCCGGCGGGAAGCCGGGCCGGACCTGGATACCGTGGCCACGATCGTTGGCGAGGCATCGCAGGACCTGCGCTTCAACCAGCGGGTGCTGGAGGCCGCGCTGGAAAACATGAGCCAGGGCATCAGCGTGGTGGACTACGACCTGCGGCTGGTGGCGTGGAACACGCCGTATGCCGAGCTGTTCGACTATCCGCCTGAGCTGCTGCGGGTGGGCGTGCCGGTGGCCGAGCTGGTGGGCCACAACGTGGGCGCCGGGCTGGTGGAAGCGGGCAATGTGCAGATGGAGGTGGACAAGCGCCTGGCCCACATGCGCATGGGTACGCCGTATGTGACCGAGCGCAGGTTTCCGGATGGGGCGATCATCGAGATCCGCGGCAATCCGATGCCGGGCGGCGGATTCGTGGCCACCTTCACCGACGTGACTGCGTTCCGGCGCAGCGAAGAAGCCTTGCGCCAGGCCAATGAAACGCTGGAGCAGCGGGTGGCCGATCGCACCGCCAGCCTGGACCAGGCCCGGCGCGAGGCGGAGCGTGCGAACGACGCCAAGAGCCGGTTCCTGACCGCAGTGGGGCACGATCTGATGCAGCCGTTGCACGCGGCGCAGCTGTTCACCGATTCGCTGAGCCGACAGCTGCCGGGCGGCCCACAGCACGAGCAGCTGGGGCAGATCCGCGGTGCGCTGGATTCGACCAGCGATCTGCTGACCGGTCTGTTCGACATGTCGCGGCTGGAAGCCGGGGGACTGGTGGCGCAGCCGCGCCGGTTCCCCCTGGCCGAGGTGCTTGATCCGTTGGCATCCGAATTCGGCGCGCTGGCCGCGGCGCGCGGGCTTATGTTCCGCTATCGCCCCAGCCACGCCTGGACCAGCAGCGATCCACAGCTGCTGCGACGGGTGCTGCAGAACTTCCTGGCCAACGCGGTGCGTTACACGCACAGCGGCCGGGTGCTGCTGGGGGTACGGTCGGAGGGCGCACGGCTGCGCATCGAAGTGCATGACACCGGGCCGGGGATCGAGGCGACGCAACTGGCTTCGATCTTCGAGGAGTTCCGTCGTGGTGAAGGTGCGGCCGGGCAGGGGCTTGGCTTGGGCCTGGCGATCGCTGAGCGCATCGCGGGGCTGCTGGATGCACCGCTGCGGGTCAGCAGCACGGTGGGCCGGGGCACCACGTTCAGCCTGCTGCTGCCGCGCGCGCCCGGGGCCCGGGTTGCCGCGCCTGCGGCGCCCCGTGCGCAGCTGGCAGGGACCAGGATCCTGGCAGTGGACAACGATCCCGTGGCTTTGGAGGCACTGGCGGGTGTGCTGCGGGGATGGGGCTGCGAGGTGGAAGCCGTGGCCGATGGCGAACAGGCCGCCGCGGTGCTCGAATCGCGCCCCTGTGCGCTGTGGCTGTTCGATTACCACCTCGACGACGGCGATACCGGGGTGGCGCTGCACGCACGGTTGATGGAGCGGTTCGGGGCGCGGCCCACGCTGATCCTGAGCGCGGACGGGACCGCCGAGGTGCGCCGCGAAACGCTCGACATCGGGCTGGCGCTGCTGTCCAAGCCGGTGCGGCCGCTGGCGCTCAAATCCGTCCTCGACCGCATGCTCGCCGCCCAGCTGTAGGAGCGCGCCATGCGCGCGAAGCCGCGTGACATCGATCGGTGGATACAATGGCGGGATGCCTTACACACCGATCGTCGCCACGCTTGGCTATGTGCTCTCGCCCGATGGCAGCAAAGCGCTCCTGATCCACCGCAATGCCCGCAAGGACGACCAGCACCTGGGCAAGTACAACGGTCTGGGCGGCAAGATCGAGGCTGACGAGGATGTGGTCGCCGGCATGCGCCGCGAGATCCGCGAAGAGGCGGGGATCGAGTGCGACGAACTGCGCCTGCGCGGCACCATCAGCTGGCCCGGCTTTGGCAAGAACGGCGAGGACTGGCTGGGCTTCGTATTCGTGATCGACCGCTTCAGCGGCACGCCGTACACATCCAATCCGGAAGGCACCCTGGAATGGGTGGCGGTGGACCGGATCATGGAGTTGCCGCTTTGGGAGGGGGACCGCGAGTTCCTGCCGCTGGTGTTCGACGCCGACCCGCGCGCCTTCCACGGGGTGATGCCGTACCGCGACGGGCGCATGCTGTCCTGGAACTACTCGCGGATCTGAGAGTGAGCAAACTTTGCTTGATCGTCAGGATTGCTCAGAGGAGAACCCGCTAAAGGCGGGTCGGAGTTGAAGTGCGTAGATGATTGGGCTACGGTCGAGAAAATGCTTACAGGCGAGGTCAGGGATGAAACGTCTTCTTGGGTTGGTTTGTCTCGCAGGTGTCGTCGTCACAGGAAGTGTGTTGGCGCAGTCGGCAGCGATCGGCGAACGCTTGGTAGTCGGTAATAAAGAGGTCGTTGCCGCTGGCGGAGACGCAAGAATCGTCGCAGAGCAAGCGTCGGTGCTTTACTTTGAGGATATGGAGCCGGTGGTGTCTTTCGAGGACGCGGTACTGGAGACCGGGACTGAAGGGGTGATAGGCATTGCGGAGGGAATTCATTTCCCGGGGTCCAGGGTAATTCATGCTTCTGGACCACTTTTCCTGCCAGCCACGCATCTGGTGTCTGATATACCAGTAGATGATCACGATGGTGCCATTGAGTTGACATGCAACAACGGCAAGATGTATCGGGACGGTAAGCCGACGGGAATCAGTTCCATTTGTCTTACTCGAGGAGTCAGGTTTACGTGTCATGAAACCGGTACTGGTGGAGTGATTGACATGGACGATCCGACCTGCAATTGAGCAGCGTCGTGTAGCTGGGGCGCTGAGATAGACAGCAGATGATCTGATATTGGACTTGTCGTGCAGTCAGGAATTCAGCTGGCGCGCGGGGTCGCCGATCTCCAGCTCGCGCAGCACCACGCTGGCATGGGTGCGGTTGCGCACGCCCAGCTTCTCGAAGATGGCTGACAGATGCGCCTTCACCGTGCGTTCCTGCACGTCCAGGCGGTCGGCGATCTGCTTGTTGAGCAGGCCCTCGGCCACCAGGGTCAGCACCCGGAACTGCTGCGGAGTCAGGCTGGCCAGGCGCCCCGCCAAGTCGGCATCGCCGGGCAGCGAATCGGCGCGCTCCACCGCACCGCGCAGCGCCTGCGGCAGCCACTGCTCGCAGGCGAGCACGGTGCGGATGGCTTCGCGCATCTCGTCCAGGCCCGCGCTTTTGGGAATGTAGCCGGCGGCGCCGTGGTCCAGGGCGCGGCGGATCACCTGCGGATCCTCGTTGGCCGAGACCAGCACCACCGCCACCGCCGGGAACTGTGCGCGGATGGCGGCGAGCCCTGCAAGGCCGTGGTTGCCGGGCATGTGCAGGTCCAGCAGCACCAGGTCGATCTCCGCGTGCGTCTCGAGCAGTTCGATGACGCCGGCGAACGAGTCCGCCTCGCAGGCCATCGTGTCCGGCACGGCTTCCAGCGCCGCACCCCGCAATGCGGCGCGGAACAGGGGGTGGTCGTCGGCGATCAACAGGGTGGGCATGGTCTGATTGTAGGGGCCTCTGCAGGGTGTGCTGGCTGTACGAAGGTACGATGCTGCTTCGGGCAGTGGCTGATATCGTCGGCGCATGAAGGCAGAATCCGTCCGTATCCCCACTCTCGCGCTGGCAACGCTGCTGGTGGCCTGCGCTTCCGGCGCCGGCCCGGCGGCTCCGCAGGCAATGACATTCACCGACCATCGCAACAGCGTCCATCGTGATGGCGACGACCTGCTCAGCGCCGGGCTGGGCGTGGCTGGGCTGCGCACGCCGGTCGCCCCGGCATTCGCCGATCCGGAACGGCCTGCCGCTGAAGAGCTCCGCCGGCGGGCGCTGTGGACCAGCTGGCGTGGCATCGCCGACCTGAGGCCGGGTGGAGTGGGCGACGAGTACGGCAGCCTGGATCCGGTACCCGGGCGCGAGTTCCACGCGCTGGCGCGGTTGCCGGATGCAAGCCATCCGCACCGGGTGATGGTGCAGCTTCCCGACGCGTTCGATGCCAGCCGTCCCTGCCTGGTGGTGACGGCTTCCTCCGGCTCACGCGGCATCTACGGATCGATCGCCGTCGCCGGCGGCTGGGGCCTGCCGCGCGGGTGCGCGGTGGCTTATACCGACAAGGGCGCGGGCAGCGATTATTTCGACCTGGATCTGGGCATGGGCATCGATGCCGCCGGCCAGTCCGGCGCCAACCGTGGCGCGGCGGTGTTTGCCCCCGATGCCGCCGCCGACGCATCCGGCGTGGCATTTGCCCATGCGCACTCCCAGGACAACCCGGAAGCGGACTGGGGCCGGCATGTGCGCCAGGCCGCCGAGTTCGCCCTGCACACCCTGGGCGACGTCCTGCCGGAGCAGGGGCCTTTCACTTTCGACAACACCCGCATCATCGCCGTGGGCATTTCCAACGGTGGCGGCGCAGTCCTGCGGGCCGCCGAGCTGGAGGGCGACTGGCTGGATGCAGTGGTGGCCGGGGAGCCCAGCGTCTATTCGCCGGGCGAAGGCTCGCGGAGCCTGTATGACTACACCACCGAAGCGGCCCTGCTGATGTCCTGTGCCCTGGCTGGTCGCGAAGACCTGCCCATGTCGCCGTTGTCGCCGGTTTCCGCGCCGCTGCGCGCGGCACGCTGCGCCTCGCTGGCCGCGGCCGGCCTGGTGGAAGGCGCGGACATTGAACAGCAGGCGGCTTCGGCATGGCAGCAGCTGCGCGATGCGGGCTGGAGCGAGGAGGCGCTGCGCGCCGGAGCGCTGTCGGTGGATTTCGACCTGTGGCGCTCGGTGGCGGTGACCTACGCCTCGGCCTATGGCCGCTATCGCGCCGGCGAACACCCCTGCGGCTTCGGGTTCGCCGCCCAGAACACCGACTTCAGTCCGCGTCCAACCACGGCGGTCGAGCGTGCCGCATGGTGGAGCGACGCCAGCGGCATTCCCCCCGGCAACGGCGTGGGCATCATTGATCCGCAGGCCGCGATGCCGGATCCCACCCTGGCCGGGGTGCAATGCCTGCGGGCATTGGCCGAGGGCGGCAGCGAGGCGGCGCGCCGGGTAGGCGAGGGCGTGGCCGCCACGCGCACTGGGCTGCCGCAGCCCGGACTGCCGGTGGTGCTGGTCCACGGCGTCGACGACGGCCTGATCCCGATTGCTTTCACCAGCGATCCCTACGTTGCATGGGCTCGGGCCGCGGGCCGCGACGTCTCGCTGTGGCGGGTGCATGGAGCGCAGCATTTCGACGGCTTCCTGGTGCTGCCCGATTACGCAGCGCGCTATGTGCCGCTGATTCCCTATGTGCATGCGGCGCTGGACCAGGTGACGGCTCATCTCGACGGTGAAGCTCCGCTTCCGGTGGATGCGGACATCAGGCCCGCCAGCCGTGAAGGTGCAGCCGTGCCGACCCGGGCGCAGCTTTCGATCCCATAGCCGCATTGCCGGGTGCAACCGGTCGCACTGTGGTGCATGGGCCGTTGCTATGATCGGGCGGTATCCCGGGAGAGCGTGATGGCGGACAAGAGGTGGCAGCACGGGCCATGGAGCCCGGCTGATTTCGAGCAGCTGGCACAGCAGTATTGGGGCGCGTGGGCGGAGACGATGCGCAGTGCAGCGTCGGGTTCAGGCGCAGCCCACGGTGGCGCCCCCGCGGGCCCGGCCGCAGGCATGCAGGCCTGGCAGGATGCGATCGACTGGTGGAGCCGCCAGGCTCGCGGAAACAGCAGCGGCGCCGACGACGTGGTCGGACGTTTCAACAGCCAGGCGCGGGCATGGTTCGGCCAGATGCAGGATATCGCCGCGCAGTTTGCCGGCCGCGACCACGCTGCGCGCGACGTCGCCTCCGCCTGGCGCGAATCGCTGCGGACAGGCGGCGAAGACGTGTTTGCGGGGATGCTGCGCAGCATGCGTGGCGAGGGACTCAAGGGCATCGACCAGTGGATGGAGAGCGCCGCGCCCTACCTGGACGCCACCCTGCGGGAGGGCAAGGCCTGGTTGGGCCTGCCTGCCTTCGGCGTCACCCGCGAACACCAGGAGCGGCTGCAGCAGCTGGCGCAGGCGCACATGGAATACCAGGAAGCTGACAGCGTCTACAACGCGCTGATGCGCAAGGCCTCCCGGTCCGCATTCGACATCTTCGAACGCAAACTGGTTGAGCATGAGGAGCCGGGGCGGCAGATTGAATCGCCGCGGGCGCTGTTCGACCTGTGGATCGATGCCGCCGAAGAGGCGTATGCCGAGGTCGCGCTGTCAGTGGAGTTCCGCAAGGCCTATGCCGGACTGGCCAACGCCCAGATGCGCCTGCGCGCGGGCATCCAGGCCCAGATAGAGCAGGCCAGTCGCCAGTTTGATCTGCCGACCCGCAGCGAGCTGGACGGCGCCCACCGCAAGATCGTCGAGCTGGAGCGCGCAGTGCGTCGGCTGCGCGACCTGGTCGAGGCCGGGCAGTCGGCGGCACCGGCAAGGAAGGTAACCAAGAAGACAGCGGCGAAGAAGGCGGCCACGAAGAAAACCGTGAAGAAGGCTGTCGCCAAGGCTGCAAAGAAGACAGCCCTGGCGCGCAAGGCCACCACCAAACGGACGGAGGGTTGAGATGGCCGGACCGCTCAACATCGGCATGGACCGGATCGTGGAAGACGCCGCGCGCATGCAGCGCAAGCTCGGCGCAGGCCTGCAGACCCTGCGCGAGGTGGAGGACTTCGACTACGGCGCAACCCCGAAGCAGGAAGTCTGGCGTGACGGCAAGGTGGTGCTGTACCGCTTCATTGGCGAGAAGGCCCCGACCGCCAAGGTGCCGCTGCTGATGAGCTACGCGCTGGTCAACCGGCCGTACATGGTCGACCTGCAGGCCGACCGCTCGATCGTCAAGGGCCTGCTGGAGCGGGGCGAGGATGTGTACATCATCGACTGGGGTTACCCGGACCGCTCGGACCGGTTCCTGACCCTGGAGGATTACATCCAGCGCTTCATCGGCGGCGCGGTCGACCACCTGCGCCAAACCTCCGGGCTGGACGCGATCAACCTGCTCGGCATCTGCCAGGGCGGGGCGTTTTCGCTGTGCTACGCGGCGCTGCATCCGGAGAAGGTGCAGAACCTCATCACCATGGTCACGCCGGTCGACTTCCATACCCCGGACAACATGCTGTCCAACTGGACCCGGGATCTGGACGTGGACCTGTTCGTCGACACGCTTGGCAACGTGCCGGCGGACCTGATGAATTTCACCTACCTCACCCTGAAGCCCTGGCGGCTGTTCGTGCAGAAGTATGTGGGGCTGGTGGACATCCTCGACGACAGCAAGGCGCTTGAGGATTTCCTGCGCATGGAGAAGTGGATCTTCGATTCACCCGACCAGGCCGGCGAAGCCTTCCGCCAGTTCATCAAGCAGTTCTACCAGGGCAACGGTTTCATCAACGGCGGCATCACCATTGGTGATGATGAAGTGCACCTTGGCCTGGTGGAGATGCCGGTGCTCAATATCTATGCCGAGCATGACCACCTGGTGCCGCCCGACGCGTCGCGCGCGCTGAAGGACGTGGTGGGCAGCCGGGATTATTCCGAACTGTCATTCCGCGGCGGGCATATCGGCATCTACGTGTCCGGCCGGGCGCAGAAGGAAGTGCCCAGTGCAATTCATCAATGGCTGGCCGAAAGGTCGTAAGCAAGGGAATCGCCACCATGGCCAAACTCACCCTGTCCCGCTCCACAGATGATCGCGTGCTCGCCGGGGTGATCGGCGGCATTGCCCGCCGCTTCGGCTGGAGCTCCACCATGCTGCGCGTTGTGTACGTCGTCGCTTCGGTGCTCTCGGCCGCTTTCCCGGGGATCCTGGTCTACCTGATCCTGTGGCTGCTGATGCCCGAGGGCGACTGAGCGGCGGCATGGGCCGGTTCGGTCTGTCCGTGCTGCGAGTGCTGGGGATGGCTTGGACGCTACCCAACACGGTGCTCGGGCTGATGCTTGGCGCGGCAGGCCTTCCGTTTGGCGCGCGCATGCACCTGGATCGCGGCGAGCTCGCCGTGGTGTTCAATCGCTGGCCCTGGGGGCCGGGCGGTGCGATCACATTCGGCAATGTGATCATCCACACCGGAGTGTCGCTGGACGCACGCTGCATGAGCTATGCGCACCGGGCTGGGCAATGCCAGGAGCCGCCGATGCGCTTGGGCGACCATGAGCGCGCCCACGTCCATCAGTACATGCTGCTGGGTCCGTTGTTCCTGCCGCTGTACCTGCTGTGCGGCGGGATCAGCGTGCGTAACCGGTTCGAGCGTGCGGCGGATCGCTACGCACTCACCGGCCGCGGCTGGTGGCCTTGGGATTGAGCACGGGCTTGCCGACGAACGGTCATCCGATTTGACGCCGTACTAACGAAGCCTGTGGCAACCTCCAACTGTCGAAGAAAAAGCGGGAAGGCGAAAGCCGGAACGCAACAGCTTCGACAAAGGAAGGCTCAGCCGTCCGGGGTCAAACCCGGCAGACTGGGCCTTCTGCTTTATGGGTCCAGCGAGGCTGCAGTAGTGGTTTCAAACGGGGCAGGTCCCGCGCTCCTTGGCCGTGCAGGCTCGAGCTGCGCGCTGCCGTAATTGCCGTGCAGGCCTGACCCCGCGGCCCACTGCGCCAGCAGTCGCAGGTACCCGTCCGGATGCCGCAGCATCGTGCGCGAGCCGTCCTGCTCGACGAACTCGTAAATGCCGTGGTCGGTATCGGGGAACACCGCCAGGTCTATGTCAAGACCTTGCGACTGCAGCATGCGGATGCGTCTCAGCGTTTCGCTGTTGGGCGCCTCCAGGTCCTCGCCGGCGATGATCCAGAGCTGCGGCATGGGCAGCGCTTCAAGCACCGGTATCGGTTCATATTCCCAGCTTGTCTGCACATCCAGGCGGGCGAAGCCGGCGCGCATCAACCACTGCGGCAGCCAGGCCGGCTTGTCCAGGATCATGCCGGTAAATTCGCCGCGGATGTCGGCAAACCATGGTTCTTCGCCGTAGCTGCGGCGCACGTCATCAAGTTCATCGAAGCCGCGGGTGAAGCCGGATGTGATCAGCAGGGCGGTGGCATCCGTGACCTCACGTGCTTTCGCCAGCACCTTGTCGTCGTGGCCGGCTGCACGCAGGTCGTCTATCACCTGCTCGCGATCCTCGGCCAAGGCGGTGTCGGCCAAGCCGTATTCGACCACCACGTAATCCACATCTGCCTGTGACGCCGCCAGCGGGGCGATCCAGCCGCCCTGGCTGCTGCCGATGAAGCCGGCACGCGAGAATGCGTCCGGGCGCAGGCGCCGCGCCGTGTCCAGCGCCGCGATGGCATCATCGGCCAGCACGTGGAAGTCCTGGGTGTATTCGCCTTCCGATCCGCCGGTGCCGCGCTTGTCGTAGACGAACACCGCCACGCCCTGGGCCGGCAGCAGGTATTGCTTGGGATAGATGTCGACGGCTGAATAATCCTCCGAGCCGTGCACCAGAACCGCCAGCGGCA
Organism: Luteimonas sp. A277; assembly: GCF_054052045.1. Next base: position 263,865 of record NZ_JBSVRG010000002.1, on the reverse strand, counting down.
CCGGCCCGTTGGCCTGCGCCGGCATCACCAGGCGACCGCGCAGGGTCAGGTCACCGCTGCCGAAGGTGGTCTCGGTGACCGGAAGCTCCAAGCGGGTGGCGGTTCCGGACGGCCCGCCTTCGAGCTGGAACCCGAGGGTGTTGGAGCGACAGGGTCCAGGAGTCGCCATTGCAACCACCGGTCCTTCGCTGCGCCAGCCTTCGCGGGCTTCCAGACGCCCGTCATCCCCGGGCTCGAACCGGCCGCTGCGACCATCGAGCAGGCGGTAGCGCAGCCCGTTGTCGACGGGGGTGAGCACCAACGTCTCGCCACTGTCGAAGCGCCATGCGCCCGTATGACAGGCAAGCTCGGCCAGCCATGGCGGTGGTGGATCGTCGCTGGAGCAGGCGCCAAGGAGAGCGGCAACGAGGACAGCGGCGGCGAGGGCAGCGGCCATCGGGCGGTCGCTGGACTGGTGCTGGTTCATCGGCGACTCCGGTTCGTCAGCGTCGTGGAGGAATGGCCCGTGGGAGCACCACCCGGGCCAAAGCTGCGTTCTGCAAACAGGATGCCGTTACCGCCAACCAACACCACGCTGCTGCAGCGGGTGCCGTACTCGTCGTCCACGACGAATGGCGGGGATAGCCTGCGTTCGAGATCGATACCCACGCCGGTGTCTGGCAGAGCGTGGTCGGGCGCAATGGCTCTGTCGGCAAGGGCGGCGAACAGCGGGTTGATGTCCGGCGGGTCGTTCGTGGTGGTTTCGCTATCCGGCAGCGATTCGATCCATGATTCAAGTGCGCGCGTGGCCAAGTTGCTCTTGGGCCAGGGCGCGTCAAAGGCGCCGTTGGACATGGCGTGGACGCCCGGCGTCACCGGCGCGTGCTGGGCCTGAGACTGGTTGCTGGCGAAGGCGAGGTCGCGGCTGTCCCACAGCAGCAGGTTGAAGGGGCCGAACTCGGCGGCCCTGCTTTCCACCACGCGCGCCGCCTCCATTGCGCCGTCGTTGCCCCGCACGAAGTCGCGTACCAGCGCTCCGCGCGAGCGCGGTGCTTGCTCCTGCGAGAGGCCGTTGCGCACGTTGGTCACCGCCGCAAGCCGCCCGCGCGTGGACGCCTGCAGCCAGCCGCCGCCGGCGACCAGGTCCCGACCGCCATAAACATGCGGCGCCTCGGGATCGAATCCGGCGGGTGCGGTGGGCCGCGCGTGCAGCTCGTCGCGGTTTGCGATCAGCGCCAGCGGGTAGCGGGGGTGGACCTTCCAGGCCAGGGCGATCAGGCACATGCGCAGAACTGTATCAGCCACGCGCCGGGACGGGCAGTAGGCGCCGGCAGGGACGGTGTTCTACCTGCCAAGGCGCACGGCAACCGCCTCAAGCTGCTCCGCCACCTTGCTCCAACCCGGCTGAAAGCCCATCTCCTCGTGGCGCTGCCTGGATTCAGCGTCCCAATGACGGACGGTTGCGCGGTACAGGGTGCCCGCGCCGTCGGGGATCAGTTCGATGATCGCGACCATGAACGGCTTGCGCGGCATCCAGTCCGGTCCCAGTGCGTCGGTGAATACGATGCGCCGCTCCGGCACCACTTCCAGGAACACGCCAGCGCCCTCATCGGCGCGTTCGCCGTTGGGGCCTTCCATTACCGCTCGGAAGCGGCCGCCGGGGCGGAGGTCGAGTTCCGCTTCGGCCGTTTTCCAGGGCGCAGGTGCAAACCACTCGGTCAGGTGTTCCGTCCAAGCGCGCCAGACCGCTTCGGGCGGCGCGGCCATGCGGCGTTCTATCGACAGGGAGTGTCCGGCATTGCTCATGGTGTCTGTTCTCCTCTGTGCGCCGCCTCGATCGCGGCGATGTCGATCTTCTTCATCGTCATCATCGCCTGCATGGCGCGTCCGGCGGCCTCGCGATCCGGATCGGTCATCGCCTCCATCAGCGCCCGCGGGGTGATCTGCCAGGAAAATCCCCAGCGGTCCTTGCACCAGCCGCACTCGCTCTCGCTGCCGCCGCTGTTGACGATGGCATTCCAATAGCGGTCGGTGTCAGCCTGGTCTCCGGTCAGGACCATGAAGCTGACCGCCTCGTTCGGCTTGATCCCCGGGCCACCGTTGAGGCCGAGGAACTTCCGGCCCAGCACGGTGAAGTCCACGGTCAGTTCCTTGCCGCGTTCGCCGCCGGGATAGTCGACGGGCGCACGCATGGCCTCGCCGACGTGGCTGTCGGGGAAGGTGGCGGCGTAGAATTCCGCCGCCTTATGGGCCTGGCCGTGGTCGAACCACAGGCAAGTGATCATTTCGCTCATCGTCGTCTCCTCAGTCGTCCAGCAGCGGCGCGAAGCCGCCGTAGATCATGCGCTTGCCGTCGAAAGGCATGTCGCCTGCCGGCTTCATGCGAGGGTCTTCGCTGAGCTTCGGCCAGGCTTCGTCACGCACCTGCCGGGAGGGCCACTCGATCCAGGAAAACACCACATTTTCCCCATCCTCGAGCAGGACCGCGCGGCGGAAATCGGTGAGCTTGCCCTCTGGCACGTCGTCGCCCCAGGCTTCGACCACGCGCAGGGCACCGTATTCGAGGATCACCTCGGCGGCCTTGCGTGCCATTTCCCGATAGGCCTCGTGATTGCTGGCCGGCACCGGCAGCAGGTAGCCGTCGAAGTAGCCGCCACGCCCGCTGCCGGCGTCGACCAGCGCATCGAAGCCGGCGAAGATCATGCGCTTGCCGTCGAAAGGCATCTGCGGCATCTCCTGCATGCGCGGATCGGCCATCATCTTCTCGAATGCGGCATCGCGCGCGGCCTTGTCCGGGTACTCCATCCAGCTGAACACCACGGTTTCCTCTGCGGTTGCCAGCACTGCGCCCTGGAAATCGTTCTGCTTGCCCGGTGGCACGTCGTCCCCCCACGCCTCGACCATTCGAGCGGCACCGAACTCCTTGAACAGAGGCAGCGTGTTGCGTGCGTGATCAAGATAGGCCTCCCGGTTCGCGCTTGGCACGGCGGCAACAAAGCCTTGGATATAGGTCATTGGATTTGCTCCTCTTGCTCTCGGGTTGTGTGTTCCCCGTGTCCGTTGACAGGATGCGAGGGCGGTCTCACGTCGGGACTCGTTGAAGATCCTGCGCCTATGAGTTATAAAAAACAACTATGAAGTTAGAAAAAATTAGTGAAGGTGGTGGGCCCGTTCCCAGGCGCTGGTACGACGACGCCTGTGGGACCGCGCTCGCGCTTGAATTCGTCGGCGAGCGCTGGTCGCTGCTGGTCATGCGCGAGCTGATGCTGGGCCCGCGCCGCTTCTCCGAGCTCAGGGCCGATCTCACTGGAATCAGTGCCAACGTCCTGACCCAGCGGCTGGCGGGACTGGAGCGATCGGGGATCGTGCGCAGGCGCAAGCTGCCTCCGCCGGCCAGCGTGCAGGTCTACGAGCTGACTGAATGGGGCCTGGAGGCTGAGCCGATCTTCCAGACGCTGGGTCGCTGGGCGATGCGCTCGCCGCTGCACGACCCGATGCGGCCGTTGTCGGCGGTCTCGGCCATGCTCTCGCTGCGGACCACGCTGCGTGCTGATCGCAAGCCGCTGTCGATGAGCGTGGCGTTCCGCTTCCCCGGCAACGCGTTCGTGGGCCGGCTTACGGCGGAGGGGCTGGAGATCGAGCGCGGCGAGGCGGAGGAAGCCGATGTGACATTCGACACCGACACCACCACCTTCGTGACCCTGGTCTACGGCAAGCGGCCGTTCAAGCAGGCCGAAGAGGAGGGCGCGCTGCGGCTGGGAGGCGACCGCCGGCTGGCGCGCCGGTTCGTGGAATGCTTTGCGCTGCCGGCCAAGCTGTCCGGGGCTGCCGGAGCGTAGGCCGTGATCTGGCTGGGACGGGTCATTGGTGCCGGAAGGGGGCATCACAAGCACGGCATAACCCATTGATATATAAGGGTTATTTCGTTGTGGGTTAGGTAAGTTACCGCCAAACTTACCGCCAGCTAAACGGCGGTGGCCGGGTTCGATTCACCGGACGCCAGGACGCGCAACAGCGCCACCTTAGCGCGAACGCTAGCGACTCGCTACAGGCTGGCAGCGCGACAGCGATCACGCCGCAGGGAGCCATGACCGCCCAACAGCCGCAAGCGCGCAGCGTGACGCGACAGGTTCGCCGCCAACGTCCGCAGCGTAGGCAAGTCGCCCCTAGGGTTGCCGGGCTACAGGCCGCCGCTACGGCTGTCCTACGCGGTACGGCTAGGCTGGCCGGCCAGTGCTGACACAAGGGCCATGACAGCGACAACAGCGGCGAGCATGGACAGCAGCAGCAGCGCCACGACAGCGCCGCCAGTAGCGACAGCATCGCCGGCCAACGGTACGGACCGGCAGCGGTGCCGGCCAGTGTCCCTACCGTCGCGGCTTGCCCCTAGCGCCGCCACTGCGGTTGCCCTAGGCCGTCGCAAGGCGCGGCGGTAACGATGGGTCGGCAGGAACAGCAGGGGCAGCAGGGCGCGACAGGTGCGGCCTAGCGAGTAGGGCAGGGCGACCGCTTCCGGTCCGGTTGATGATCTTGATTTTTGAATTGATCTTGCCCGGCTACCCGTGGCCGCTGGCTACCGTGGCTACCGCCCACCCCTATAGGGGTGGGGCAGTGGTAGCCACTACGGGCGGCGGCGGTAGCCACGTGGTAGCCACTGGTAGCCACTTAGGGCTAGAAACGTTGATATAGCGCCGTTTTTGGCAATTGGCCTAGGTAGCCACCCGGTAGCCACGGTAGCCAAGTGGTAGCCAAAACCGGTAGCCACTGCGGCCCCCTAGGTAGCCACTGGTAGCCAACGCTTTTTTAACGTTAGGGAGGGTAGGGAAACAGGACATCCCATCGCCATCACCACCAATTAGCGACCCATCACCTAATCCCGCATAGTCAAACCGCAACCCATACCGCAAGGATTGACCATGACAAGCGAACGCATTGAAGCGATCACGGAAGCTGCAAAAGAATTGGCGCAGGAATTGGAGGATTGCCGCGGCGACGCACGCGAAGCCATAGGCCAACGCATCATGGAAAACTACGATAGGCGACAACGCGAGCGAACAACGTTCCTGTACCGCCCCACGGTAGTAGGAGAAACCGCCGATGAGCATGGGAAGCGGACGTTAATCGAAAAGCCGTTCGATAACGCCCACGCATTCGTACTGTTGCAGATACTTCTAGCGGCCGCAGCCGGCGACACGTGGGACGGATGGCCGGCTAAGGGCGACGCCTAGCGCCCTGCAAGCCCTGTCCTGCCCTTCCTGCCGTCTAGGAGGGACCACGGGCCACCGCCTAGGCTGGGAATGTACCTAGGCGGACGACGTGGCGACCGTGGCCCCTTCTACACGGCAGGCGGCAGGGGCAGGGAGGGCGCAGGGCGGCTATTGCATCCACTTCACCGCCACTGACGTGGCCCATGCCTTGCGCAGACAGCCATAGCGGATGGCGTCCGCCCCGTGGTCGGGGCCGGTGCTGTCCAGATCCTCAATCCGCTTCGCGTCACGGGTGAGATAGGGCACGGTCGCCCAAAAGTATTCGCAGGCTCGCGACACATACAGGCCGGGCCGGTCGGGCTTGCCGGCGTCCTGTAGTAGCCGCCGCATCCGGTTCCAGCCCGACAGGCGATCCGCCTTGCGGGCCGGCTCAAAGTGGACGCCGGCCAGCTTGAATTCGTCGGCAATGCTGCCGGCACCGTGGCCGGTCCGGGCAAAGATCGCGTCGTCTGCCACGCCGGACGGTTCCACGCTCCAGCGAGCCGCCAGCGCCCGGATGGCCTCGGCCAGTACAGGCACCGTCCAGCCGTTGCCCTGATCCAAACTGTCGCCCCGCGTGGTGGCGAGTTCGTCCACCACAACAAGGCTGTCACGCGGATACCATCGGCCATCCGGTCCCGTGTCGCCTGGACTGATCGCGAAGACGTAAGTCGCCGACGGGGCGGACGATCCGAAATCGTGGGCAAGGTAGCAATCCCAACCCGGCGGCAGTTCCGGCCACGGGTCTACCGCGTTGCGGTCTTCGTCTAGGACGTGGGCAAAGTATGCGCCACGGTTTACGGCCCAATCTCCGCTGATCCAAGCCCGCAACAATTCGGGATCACCGGGACAGGCCGACTCCAATTGACTACGGTACTGCTCGCGATCAATGAAGGCGTTGCCGTCGAACGTCGATGGCGCATAAACCCATTGCCGTTTGGATTTTTCTTCATCGAACGGCAGCCACGGGCCGGAAGCGAACACGTAGCGCCGCGCTAGCCAATGGTGCCCCACGCCGCCGGGATTCGCTGCCATCACCATTCGGATTGGCACGTTGGCCGGGCCACGTAGGTTTGACCGCAGGATGTCCAACAGGTCCGGCGATGCAAACTGCCCAGCTTCGTCCACTAGCAGTAGGGTAAAGCTACGCCCTTGATACTTGGCATAGTCCGAATGGCTTTCAAGCTGGCCCAACTCCATATAACCGCCGTTGGGCATACGCCATACGTGTTCCGCTGCGTTGTACCGCGCTGCGGTGGCGTAAATATTGCCGAATATCTCACGCGTGATTAGTTCAAAGTCCGACAGTCCTTTGTAGGTCTTTCGGATGTAAAGAATCCGCGCATGTTTGCCATATTGCTCGATATGGCGCAGGGCCAACAGCGCCAGCAGGTACGATTTACCGCCGCCACGTCCGCCGCCTAGAAATACGTCCAGTTCTTCAGGTAGCGCCATGACCTGATTCTGAAACTCGCTTAGCGCGATCGTTTCGCTAGTCATGGTCGTGGCCCACCTTCACAACCGGCCAGCCATCCGCGCCGCGCTCTTGATCCTTTGCGCCCTTGCCCTTGCTGCCGACAGTCGCTTCTAATGCGCCCTTGAATTGTTCCATCGGCATAGCGCCGGGAAGCTGGAAATTGATCTGCACCTTGTTTGCGGTGTCGGACTGATCGCCCTCGCGGTAGCCGTGACGCGCCTTCAACAGGAAGATTGCGGCGGTTACGTGGCCTTTCTTCGTGGCTTGCACAAACAACGAATTAAACAGCGCGTGGTGTTCTTTCTCGCGTCCGGCGTTGAACGCTTCTTGCAAGTCCGGGTTTTCATGCAACCAGCGGTTGAACGCTTCAAAGTGCGTTCCCAGCATGATTGCAATGCCGCGTTTCGTATGGCCTTCGGCGGCTAGTTCGCGGATACGTTCGGCTGCATTGGGCGGCGGCTGTTTCTTCGGCCTTCCCATGCGCTTTTTCTTCGGTTCGGTCATTGTCGTCACCCTTGAAAACCGGGGCGGCGTTGCACCGCCCCGGCGTTGCGTCACTTGGACAGCAGGAAGGCCAGCGGTACGGCCTTACGCTCGGCTGCCACGCGGTCCCAGTGGGTCGCGCCGCGCAGGTCGGCAAGGGAGGGCGACATTTCCACAAGCGTGCCTTCGACCCAGCTGAAGCCGGCGGGGTGAACTGCGACGTTCTGGCGGCTGTGCAGGACCGACATGCCACCGCCGTTACCTGCGGACGGAATCGACTCGATTTCCGTGCCGTCGGCAACGGTCGGTTCCGCCATGCCGTAGCCAAGCGCACCACCACCGAACAGGATTGACGTATAAACGCCACCGTCGGCAGAGAGAGCGTCATCCACGATCACCGCAAGGCCGCGATACAGGGCAATACGTCCGCCCTGCGACGGCTGGATGAAGTCGATAAGGTCCGACTTCAGCGCGGCCCGGTACTTGTCGCTGTGCATGGCGATGCCGGTTACAGCGTCCATGTTGTCGCCCATCGTGCCGGCGGCATCAATGACGGCTTCCGCGCTGAAGTTGCCGGCGTCGCCGGTCTCTGCGGAAATGTCATGCACCATGTCGCCGGAATCATTCGCGATGTTGTCTGCCATGACGCCCTGAAGGCTCGCGACAATGCGGCGCTGCAACTGGCGGTCCCAGTAGGCGGTAACGCGATCTTGAATCCGTGCGATGGCATCGGCCCCGGCCAGTTCGCTGGCAAGGTTCATGCTTGACCATGACGCGTGGAGATAGGACTTGCGGACGCGCTGCGAACCGGCGGACAGCTTGCGCGGGGTGCTGTGATCTTCCGGGTCATCGTTGGACAGATCAGCCTCGTCGTTCCCCAGGTCACGCCAGAACGGAACGGCAAACGCATCGGAACCGGCGGCAAGCTGCGTATCAATTACCGCATTGCGAGCCGCAACGCCGGATTGCACCAGCGCGGACAGTTCAAAGGTGTTCTCGATAATGTAAGGGGTGAAGGCCGACGGTACGATAACGTCGGAAAGGCGAGTAGTAGCCATGATGTATTGCTCCGAATCAAAGGGAATGTTTGATTCGGCAACCGCCGGGACGTGGCGTTATGCCGCCGCGTGACTACGCGGGGAAAGACGCGGACCGTTTGCGAGTTACTACGCGCAGCGGGTCGCACGTCGAATATACCGGATAATCCTATTTCAAGCCAAACGATTGGGAAGCCTGCGGCTTTTCCGGCTCGCCTTTTGCCGTGGCACCGGCACTGCGATGCACGGTCGCACCGCTGCCACTAGCCCGGCTGCCATTCAGCACGCCGGCCCATCGGGTTTCGTCCGCTGTCCACTCGCTGCGGGGCTTGTCTGGCGGTAATAGGTACGCAGCCAGCGCGGCAGGCTCAAACGGGACTGGCTCCGCCTTGCCGTCGGTGCCCGTGGTCGTCAGCCGCTCGCCCTCGCTGTCCAGCAGGCACGGGCGGCCGTCGTCCAGGGCGAAGCGGTAGCCGGCGCGATCGAACAGGGCGCTGAATATCACGGGATCGGCGGCGGTTTCCTCGATCAACCGTTCAACCGGGCCGTCCAGCCTGATGGCCTGCAAGTCGCCGGCCAGCTTGTCGCGCTCCGCTTCTACTGCCGACAGCTTCGCAAGGGCTTCATCCTTTGCGCGTTTCTCTGCTCGCTTTTCTTCTAGCAGCGATTCCGAATGTTTCCGCAGTCTTTCGACTTCGGATTGCAGGGCTTCGGGGTCTACGGTCTTATCGGTCATGGTTATCTATTCCTTGGAAAGGTGAGATTTTCGGCCAGCTTGTCCAACAGGCCGCGATTGCGTGGGGATTCCTTGTTGCGCATCCCTTGGACAACCTCGGCTAAAACCATCGCGTTATGCTTGGCTCGCTTTGTCTCTTGAAACAAGCGGCGGTTATGCGTGCGCAGTCGCTCGACTTCCTCCACGAGTTCGGCGCGGGAAAGGGTGTCAGTAAAATTATCCGGTTTCATTTTCATGTTTCCTCCTACGTTTGCCGATTGCTTGGCGGCTGATTTCGATATTCATTCCGGTTAACGTCGCGACGGCTTCGCGCTCGCTTAGCTTGTAACCATTGCCAACTGCGGCAGGCTCCAGAATGATTTGATTGATCCATTGCTCTTGCACGGCTGCCGCCGGGTCATGCGGAAGCCGTAGGGCAGCGGATGCCGGACCGTCGTCTAATTCGACAGGCTCCAATTCAAAAATCATTGGGTCCGGCGGTGCGGCGTCTTTCGACTTCGTGTTATTCATGCTTACGCGGTCGTGCTTGTCGCGTTCGATCATGATTTCAATATCTAGCGCCGCGTAGTAAGCGGATGAACCGCGCGCCCTTGTGCCGTCATGGCCGGTATGGTGAATAATCAGCACCGTCACGCCTTGCAGTTCGGCGCGCATACGGTCTAGCGCCGCGACAAACTGCGACATTGCAGCGGCGCTATTTTCATCCTCGCCATTAAAGGCGCGGGCTAGCGTGTCAATCACGATCAAGCGCGGCGGGCCATGTTCCGCCAGCAGCGTGCCGATGGCGGCGATGATCGCCCCGACGTTTTCAGTAAGCGGCGGCAGACGGTCGGCAATGAACAGCGGGACGGCATCAAGCGCCGCACCGTTTACCGTGGCCCACGCCTTCGCCCGGCGCGTGAGTCCTGCGCGGCCTTCTCCGGCGAGCATGAAGGCGCTGCCGGCTTTGACTTCGCATCCGAAAAAGTCCTTTCCGGTTGCAATGCAAAGCGCCATCGTTAGGGCACAGAAAGACTTGCCGCTTCCGCTGCGGCCAATCATGCCGGCGAGCGTATCGACCACCAGCCAGCCATCAATCAAGTATTCCGGCGGCGGTTCGTTCAACAGTTCGCCAACGCGGGAAAAGGTCAGCGGGCGGGCGGCAGGAACGGCAACGGCAGGGGCGGTAGCGGTATTGGTCCAACCGGCTTTCATCGCGGCGGCGAACAGGACGGCGGCACCGCCGTCAAACGGCGTCAGCTTCGACCATGCGGCCCGGTTGCGACCCTCGCTGTAGTGGGCCGGTGCGGTCTGTGACCACGCATCCAGCAGCCCCCATCCTTCCGGGAAGGCGCGTAGCGAACAGGCGACCATGCGCCACTGTTCGCTATTGCCGGCGTCCAGGTGGCGCAGCGCGGCGCCGACCGCTGCGATATCCAAGGCCGGCGCGTTGCTGGCGGCGTCGAAGATGGCCGGAAGCGTAGCGTGGCTGCCGGGGCCGGGTGGCGGTCCTGCGACCGCTGGCGGTGTTCCTGCCGTTGCCGTTCCTGCCGCCGTGGGCAAGTGGTGGACGTTCGGCGGAAACTCGCGGCGGATGGCATCGGCGCTGTAACGCTGGCCGCTGCTAAGGTCGTCACGCATCGCAACCGGGTAGGGTTCGCCCTTGCGGTTATGGAAGCCGGGCAGCCGCATCACGCGGGGCAGGTCGCACACAACAGGATCACCGCCGAACCTTGCGGCGATGGCCTTTTGAACCGGCTTGAATTCGTCTAGCGGCAGCGCATCGGACAGCAGCCAATAAGCATGGAAGCGGTTAGGCGACGACTGCACGACAAGCGAAGGGGCAAGGGTGCAAGCCAACACCGGATCAAGCGGCGCATCATCCATATCTGCGAACACGGCACGGACTCGCGTAATCGCCGTTTGATCCTGTCCACCTTCATTGACCACGACAAAGACGCCATGCCCGTTAGCATTAGCGCGTTCCAGCGTGTCGAACACTTCCGACAGCGGGCCGGCGTACTTCGCCCCATTGCCTTTGGTCGGTTCGCTAAAGGTGCGGAAGTGGAAGCCGTCGGCAGGATCAAGGACAGCTAGGAACCGTGCGGCCTCGCCGGCACTTGCCCACGCGAAGGGCGCAGCGTCCGGGGCCATCATTACGCGTTGCCCTTGGCATCGGCGTGCCATAGGCGATACCCGTGCCCCAATTCCACCAGCTTGGCGACGATATGGGCCGGCACGGCATAGCGCATCGCGTCGCCGCCTTCAGGCGTCAGCGTCGTTAGATCAACCGAACAAACAAACGGCGTTTTATCCGCCGTATACGGCGAGCGTACTACCGGCCAGCGGTGGCCGGGGTGCGACACAATGCGCCAGCTATCGGCACCGGCGACAAGCTGCGCGAATACGTGGGCACGGTTCGGCGGCAACAATGCTTCCGGTATCGCTCCGGCGAATTCATGCAGCAGCTTTGCAACGCCGGTAATCACTTCGACGCTAAGGGCGGCGGCAAGGGCGGCGGCAACGTCTTTATCCGTCATCGCGTGGCCCCCATTGCGCCTTGCGCCACACTTCGTAGGCGTCGCGGATGGCGGGCTTCACGGCGGCAGGGACTTCATGGCCGTCAACCCTTAAGCCGGCGTCGATCACGTCTTTGATCGTGTCCCACTGGCGGAAGTCGATAGACTTCATTCCGAAGATCGGGCGGGCATCTTTGGCCGCATAGATGGGCGGTCGGATGAAGGCGCAAACATGATCGGGACGCGATGCGACAACCCACGCCCTTGGGTTGCTCGCAAGCTGCCCGACAAGGGCGTAACGGGCTGCCGGATTCTCCGGCATGTCTCCGGCTTGGGGGTGCCAAAAGATCATGACGGCCAGCGCGATGATGCCGGCACGCTGTTCCGGTCCGCACGGCGCATCGGCACCGGCGCGAAGCATCGCGGTAAGTTCGGCTTCGGTATTCATGCCTGCCCCCAGCCATCGGCGGCGGTTGGGGCGGTCGGGGTGGCCTGCGCGGCCTTGTTACGTGCTGCCCAGGCGAGTGGATCGCGCAGCCAATCGCAGACTTCCGCCGCGTCATACAAACTGGCGCGGGCGCTGATTCGCTGCGGACGGGGAAACTCGCCGCGTTCAATCATCCGGTAAATCGTGGGGCGAGAAAGCCCGACCACGGGCACGACCTGCGCGATTCGGACCCGGCCCACCAGCGGCGGGTTATCTTGGGGCAGCGTCTTCGGGGTATTCATGTCGTCTCACAAGGTATTAGCTTGCAACCGACATTATCCGCCGCGTTCGGAGAGGTCTAGGATAATAACCTCTACGTTATACGATACGTTGTATCGATACGGTATAGCGATACGCTATCTGGTCCGATAACTATTGCGACATTAGTTCAATGAATCGCGACATATGTGCCCGATAGTTCGCCGCGTCGGCTTCGCGTGTCGCGCTAATCTGCGGCTTATGTTCCGCCATGTATGCGGCGGCGGCTTCGTCTACGCTTGCGTACTTGCCTGCGGCTAAGTCTGCGGCGTACTTCGCTGCGATCTTGCGAACCACAGGCGGCCTGCCGCCCTTGTCGGGCGGCGGCATCGGTTTGTCATTATCAATTGGAAAGCGATGGCTCATGCTGCGGCCTTCTTTTCCGCCTTCAACGCGTCCAAGTAATCCGCCCATTCCTGCATCATCTTGCGGCGGTCGTCCATGTACTGCGCCCGGTTATAGGCGGCCTTAACCTTGTTGCGTTCGGCGTGGGCCAGCTGGCGTTCGATTACGTCGGTCGGGTAGCCCATTTCGTTCAACCGCGTGGAAGCCATTGCCCGGAAGCCGTGGCCGGTCATGGTCTGCCCGTCATAACCCATCCGCCGCAGCGCGGTATTGATCGTGTTCTCGCTCATGTAGCGGCTGCGGCCTTGCAGGCTGGGGAACACGTAGGGACCGGAGCCGGTCCCGGGCTGCAACTCGCGCAGGATCGCCACCGCCTGCCGTGACAGCGGGACCACGTGCCCCTCGCGCATCTTCATGCGCTCGCCCCGGATTCGGAGCGTTGGCGCGGCGTCGTCCAGGTCTAGTTCGCCCCATTCCATGCCGCGCAACTCGCCGGGCCGCAGGAACAGCAGCGGGGCCAGCTTTAGCGCGGCTTGCGTGGTCGGCTGGCCGATGTAGCCGTCTATGCCGCGCAGCAGGTCCGCCACGTCCGCCGGATCGGTCACGGCGGCGTGAGAGGTCGTCACCACCGGAGCCAACGCCCCACGCAGGTCTGCGGTCGGATCGCGGACGGCCCGGCCCGTAGCGATGGCATAGCGGATCACCTGCGACACCTTCGTTTTAACGCGGTGCGCTGTTTCGTGGTGGCCCTTCGCTTCGATCTTGCGCAGTTCGTCCAGCACGTCCGGCGGCGTAATTTCGCGGATTGGCATAGCGTCCAAGCCGGTGGCCTGTTGCAGCAGCCATTGCGATTTGATGTAGGTACGCGGCGCGTATTTCTTACGCTGCATTTCCATCCATTCGGCAGCGACTGCCCCGAACGTGTTGGCCGCTGCGGTCACGGCTTCGCGCTGGCCGGTCTTACGGGCTGCACCGGGGTCTACGCCTTCCGCTAGCAGCTTGCGGGCGTCATCGCGCTTGCGGCGGGCATCCGCTAGCGATACGTCGGGGAAGGTGCCAAGCGATAGCGTGTTCCGCTTCCCGGTCACTGGCCGGCGGTAGTCCAGTCGCCACCAGCGCGAGACGGCAGCAGGGGCAGGAGCAGGTGCGCCGGGCTTGGCAGCCGGAATCAGCAGGTACAGGCCGCCACCGTCGCGCAGCTTCTGCGGGGACGGTCCGGGGCGACTCTGGCGGATGGCGGTAGCGGTAAGCGTCATGACGGTAACTCCGGGGCGGTAGGTCTGTTACCGCTGAAGTTACCGCCTAGAAAGACGGGATGCAAAGAGACGCGCTGAAACGTGGTGAGAGGCATAGGGGGAGGGTATCCCTTGCCAATCAGCCACTTAGAGACGTTTTGAGACTTGCTGATATGTCGCTATGGTGCCGGAAGAGGGACTCGAACCCTCACGCTTTTAAGGGCGACGGATTTTGAATCCGTTGCGTCTACCGATTCCGCCATTCCGGCGCGGTCGTGGATTATAACGGACCCGCAGCGGATCAGGCGACGCTGTCCAGGCTGAGCGTCGCATCGGCGCGCCGGTACCACTCGCCCTCCTCGGGCTGGTAAGTGCAGCAGCGGTCCATCGGCCCTTTGTAGACATGCAGGGAGATGGCCACGCGGTCGTCGCTGGCGTTGCGGATGGTGTGGTATTCGTGCGGCGGAATCAGACTGCCCGCGCTGCCGGGACCCGCCCGCAGGCCGCCGGCGGGGCGGAAACGGCAGCGCTCGCCCAGGTTTTCCAGCAGTTCGTACTGGGTGATTTCCAGCTCGCCGTCCCAGACGCCTTCCACGCACCACAGGCCGCAATGATCGTGGATGGGCGTGCCTTGGCCGGGGCCCCAGGTCATCGCGACGATGCTGTAGCCATGCTCCGGGCTGCGGTACAGCTCGCGGCGGGCGTAGTGGTGCTGGATGGGCTGATGCACGCAATCGGGCAGCTGTACCGCGGGGTCGCGGATCAGCTCGCACATGGCGCCGCGCAGCGCCGCGGTAATGGCGTGAACATCTTCACCGGCAACAGCCTCGTCCACCGCGTCGACCAGTTTGTCGCGGCCCTGAAAAGGAATGTCCGGCAGGTTGGGAGTGCTCATGGGGGCATTCTACGTCGCCCCAGAGCAGGGTGATGTTGCATTGCCGCAGCGGTGGTGCCAGCTGCGGCTGCCATGAGCCCGGCGTCCTCAGCCGCCAAGTGACTCCTGGTTTTCGGCTACGTCCAGCAGCTCCTGCACCTGGGAGAGCGTGCTGTCGTCCTTGATCACCCGCTTGAGCCACACGTGCAGGGGCATTTCTCCCCAGCTGGCGGCCTTGTCGGCGAGGTAGGCCACCGGGCTGTGCGGCTCGGTGCGGCGGAAGAATTCGGCCACTTCGCGCAGCTGGGCAAGCGCCTGCCGGCGTGAGGCGATGGGGCCGCCATTGCCGGGTGCAGGGGCGCCGCTTTCCGTTGCGCCGGCGGTTGCCGGTGTGTCGTCGGCTGCTTCGGTGCCGTCAACCAGCAGTCCCGCCTCGCGGGCGGAACGGGCCACGGTGTGGTGCAGGTGTTCGAGCTGGTCGAACAGCGCGCTGAAGCTGGGGCCGTCGGCGCCCAGGCGCACATCAACCGCGTCGCGCAGCTGTTCCAGCGCTGCCCTGCAGTCGGGCAGGTCGGCCAGCAGCTGGGTGTAGAACCCGTGCGAAGTCCCGCGCCTGGCAGCTTCCAGCACTTCCAGGCCGGGTTGGCCGTCGGGGTTGTCCCCGCCGTCGCCGCCGCGTGCGTGGGCGGCTTCGAAGTCGCCCAGGCCGAAGCTGCCCTGCGGCGCCTGGGTGATCGGCAGCGTTCGCACCCACTGCGCGGCATTGGCCAGCAGCCAGCCGAGATTGCCGATGCGCTCTTCGTGGCCGGCGTCGTGGTCCTGGGGATGCACATGGTCCCAGTGCTGTTCACACAGCCCGGCCACCGCGCGCAGGCCGGCAGCCAGCCCGGGGAATCCGCGCAGCTGGGCGCTGGCCTCGGTGTGCCAGGCCGCCACGCGCAGATCCTTGGTGCGGGCACGCAGCAGTTCGTCGCAGATCCGGGCAACGGTCGGCCAGTCGGCGTACTTGATATCGGTGATCCACTCCCCCTGGTCGAGGGTCGGGTCGTCGGCGCGACGGGCTTCCTGGATCGCGTCGAATTCGGCGGAGAAAGAAAGATCTTCGCCTGCGGGGTGATCTGGGGAGATCGGGGCCAGCAGGTCATCCAGTTCCAGCATGGCGGGTACTCGGGTTGTCGATTGAGGTGGGAATCTTACACAGGACGGCGCGCAGGGCGGCGATGCAGCGCTACAGGCGCAGGCCGTCCTGCTTCCGGTGCAGGTTGCGCAGGTGCGCGCCGAGCAGGCCCAGATTGGCTTCGATGCCCTCCAGCGTGGCGCGCCGCTGTGGCGGCAGCCAGCGCCGGGCCTGGTCCCGCAGCTGCAGGCTGCCCTCGCTCAGCCGCTCCATGTGCTCTTGTGCCGCGTGTTCCAGCGCAGCCCGCTCCGCCTGCTGTGGCAGCCCGTAGCCCGACTCGGGAAGCAGTGACGCCGGGCGGGTCAGGAAGTCTTCCAGCTGCAGCAGTTCGTCCAGTGCCGCACGAGTTTCCACGGCCGCTGTCCCGTCAACGCTGGACGGGTTGAGGAAGCGGCGCTTGAGTTCATCCCGGGCCATCAGTTCTTTCCGGCGCAGGGCAGCCTGTTCCAGCAGCAGCAGGGCTGCACCGGCGCGCAGGCTGGTCTGGGTGAGCCAGCCTGCGCGCTCTTCTGGAGCAAGGTCCAGCCAATGCTCAAGATGCTGGTAGGGCAGGCCAAGAGCGTCGCGCGCGGTGTCAAACAGTTCGGCGTAGTGCGCACTCAGCGGCGGGAAGTAGTAGCCCAGACGGGTGGCTTCATCCGCATTTTCAAGTACGGACACATCGAGCATCCCGGCCCGCTCCAGCCGTTTTTGCAGGCCGGTGGGAGTGATGCTGGCCAGATCTTCCGCGGCCAGCCGGGGCACGCCATCGTGGAGCAGCTTGAAGGTTTCGACCGCGCAGTTGTTGCCGATGAAGCGGTAGCGGCCGTCGTAGCTCCAGTGCAGCTGCGCGGCGCGTTGCAACAGGGATGAGACTTCCGGCCGTTCCAGCTGGAGCGGCAATGAGAGCAGTCCGCGCAACTCGGTCCGGGTGTACTCCTCTACGACCTGGTCAAGGGGCAACACGAACAGCCGCGATGGATATGAGCCGGTGAGCCCGCGCCAGTTGGAAATCTGAACGTCGCCCACGAATGCGCGGAATGAGAGCACCAGGTGATGGTCCAGATCCAGCCGGCAATCAGGCCCCGGCGGGCGGTCGGGAGCGCAGACCACCAGTCGCAGCATGCTGTGACCCCAGCGGCTCATCAGGCGCTCGTTGCCCTCGGCCAGCAGGTAGTCGACCTGGTACACCCGGTCCGGATCCAGCTGCAGCAGTGACTGGGCGGCGCCGGTCTCGCCGGGCGCCAGGAAAGGCAGGCCGGGTGCGCAGCGTCCCGTATCCAGCGCGACTTCAAAGTGGTGGGCGAAGTGACCGGCGAGTGCCGGCCGCCGACAGGCGTAGCTGGCGTCGAGCACGAAGTGCTCCAGGTTCACTGCAACGAATTCGGCCGGGCTCTCCAGTTCGTAAGAATCGGGGCTGCGATCGCCGAAAGCATTCCGGCCCAGCCGGGGCAGCAGCCGGAACGGGCGCACCTGCCAGCCGGCGAGGTCAAGCAGGCGGGGATCACGCGACAGCCCGCCGGCGGCGGACCGGTCATGCAGGTGTGCCAATTCATGGATGACTGCCGAAAGCGCGGCGGGGTCGCCATCGCGCATCCAGTCGTCAAGCAGGGTGCGCTGCAGGCGCATGGATTGGCCACGAACGCGCCCGTGCACGTGACTGGGCAGGTCGCTGCGCCACTGCACCCGGATGGGCGATTCCAGCGAGCGCGTCCAGGTTGCAGGCAATCGCGACCAGGCGTCATCGAGCAGGCGTCGGGTGGCCTGGATTTCTTCGGCGCGCAGGCTGGAGGTGTCCAGCTCGAATGGTGTGGGGTCTGCTGACGCAGCGCCTGCCGCGCAGGCAAGCAGGCAGGTGGCAAGCCAGCGCAGCGGGCGCCAGCGGCGCCGCTGGTTCACAACGGCTGGTTCACAGGGCCAGGATGGCCTTTGCCAGGGCCATGTCGCTGGCCTGCAGCACCTGCGGGTCGTCGCTGCGCTCGCGCAGGTGACGCAGGGCGGCCTCCAGATAGGCGCCGCGGACGCGGCCCTCGCTGGCCACGAACCCGGCGGCATCCTCACGCGCCTGCAGCACTACCTTGTCATTGCCTGACGTGGAGCCCGAGGTCGCCCCACTGGACGCTGAAGAGCCGCCGGCCGCGGAGCCCGCGGTGGTGCCGGCGAAGCTGCTGGCCATGGCCGGAGCAGTGGCAAGGACAAGCAGGGTGGAGGTAAGAAACAGTCGCAGCATGATGGTGTCCGGAAGGTGCAATGGGCAGCGGCCGCGCGGGCATCAGCGCAGGCCGGCAGCAAGCCTAACCCATCCTGATTGCAGGGACTTGTGCGGCAGCCTCATCGACCCGATATTCAGTCAGGCCGTGGCACGGTGCTGCGGTGACAGTTTTGTGGAGGTAACGCAATGGCAACCGGATGGGCAGGTGATGGGGCTGTCCAGGATCAGATCGACGCCACGGTGAAGGACGGTATCGATCGTGCCCGCAGCCAGCTCCGCCAGGGTCCGGGGCTGACGCAGTGTGAAGACTGTGAAGCCCCGATCCCCGAGGCGCGCCGCCAGGCGGTGCCAGGGGTGCGGCTGTGCGTGGCCTGCCAGGAGCAGGAAGACGCGCGCGAAGCCCTGGACAGCGGCTACAACCGCCGCGGCAGCAAGGACAGCCAGCTGCGGTAGGTCGGGGCTACGCCCCCGACATCCTGGCTCCGGCCACCGCGCACGTCGGCCACGCAGGGCCGACCTACGAGGCGTCGCGCCAGTTGGGGTTGGCGAAGTACTTGCGGGTTTCGTTCACCACGACGCCAGACAGCAACAGCAGTCCGACCAGGTTGGGCAGGGCCATCAGGCCGTTGGCGATATCGGAGAACGTCCACACCAGCTCCAGCGACAGCACCGCGCCGAAGTACACCACCACCGAGAACACCAGCCGGTAGGGAATCACCCCGCGGCGGCCGACCAGGCGCTCGATGCAGCGTTCGCCGTAGTAGCACCAGCCCAGGATGGTGGTGAACGAGAACACCAGCACCCCGAGCGCAATTGTCACGTTGCCCCAGCCGCCGCCCATTGCCTGCTCCAGCGCCCACGCGGTCATTGGCGCTCCGGCCAGGCCCTCCTGGGTCCAGGCGCCGGTGACGATGATTGCCAGCGCGGTCAGGGTGACCATGATCAGGGTGTCGATGAAGGTCTGGGTCATGGACACCATGGCCTGTCGTACCGGCTGATCGGTGATCGCGGAGGCAGCGGCAATGGCGCCGGTGCCCAGACCCGATTCATTGGAGAAGATGCCGCGCGCCACGCCCATCTGGATCGCCAGGATCACGGCAGAGCCGGCGAAGCCGCCCGCAGCCGCGCTGCCGCTGAACGCATCGGTGAATATCAGCGCGATCGCGGCGGGCAGCTGGTCGGCGAACACCACCAGCACCAGCAGGTTGGCGCCGATGAACATCACGCACATCAGCGGCACCACGCCGGCCGCGACCCGGGCGATGCTCTTGATCCCGCCCAGGATCACCGCCGCGGCGCAGACCGCCATGGCCATGCCGCTCCAGGCTGGCGGGATGTCCCACGTGGCCTGCAGCTGGCCAGCGGCGGTGTTGGCCTGGACCATGTTGCCGATGCCGAATGCGGCGATGGCGCCGAACACCGCGAACGAGATGCCCAAGGCCTTGCCCCAGAAACCGCCAATCCCGTTGGTCAGGTAGTACATCGGGCCGCCGCTCTGTTCACCCTTGGCGTCCAACTGCCGGTACTTCACTCCCAGCAGGCCCTCGGCGTACTTGGTGGCCATGCCGACCAGACCGGTCATCCACATCCAGAACAGCGCGCCCGGGCCGCCGATTCCGATGGCGGTGGCCACGCCGGCAATGTTGCCCACGCCGATGGTCGCCGCCATGGCGGTGGCCAGCGCCTGGTAATGGGAAACGTCACCGGCGCACGCGGCGGATTCCTTGCGCCGCACCAGTGCCAGCCACAGGGCGTGGCCGAGCACGCGGAACTGCAGGCCGCGCAGGCGGATGGTCAGGTACAGGCCGGTCAGCAGCAGCAGCGGGATGAGGAGAAACGGCCCCCAGACGAATGAGCTGATCTGGTCCAGGGTGGCTTGCAGTTGCTCCATCGACGCGGTTCCCCAAGTTTGACTGGCTGCCGGGCGGCTGCCGCAACGGCCTGCACCTTAGCAATGTCGTCGCCGGGGCGACATCCCCCCAATGGCACGGGCGGGGGGATGTCAGGGACATGGCTCAGTGGCCGGCGGCGAAGGCGCCGTAATCCTCGATCGTGTCGTCGACGCTGGCCTCGAACAGCCGGGTGCCGGCTTGAACGCTGGACAGCGACGGATCCGAACCGATGCGCCCATCCGGGAACCTGCGCCGGTAATCGAACGCGTCACCGAATGCCCCCTTGGGCGCAAGCTTGGGTTCCATCTGCATGGGCCGGGCGCGATCGGGGTAGGCATGCCAGGTGAGTGAGATTTCCGACGGTGTTGCATGGCTGCCTTCCGCCTCGCCGAACAGCTCCTGCGACAGCGCGGCCACCCGCCGGCCGGCGAACCAGTTGGCGATCTTCAGCCGCGGGGCTGGGCCGTCCGTGCCGGCGAAGCTGGCTTCGGCATGGAACTGGGCGAAGGCCGCCTGCACGGTGGCCACGTTGCCGCCGTGGCCATTGAGGAAGTAGATCTCGCGGAAGCCATGGCGGGCAAGCGATTGCACCACGTCACGGACTACCGCGATCAGCGTGTCCGGGCGCAGGGAGATCGTGCCGGGGAAGGCCAGGTGGTGCTGGGCCATGCCAATGGAAATGGTCGGTGCCACGAGTGCATCGATGCGTTCGGCCGCGGCCTCCGCCACCACTTCCGGACAGATCGCGTCGGTGCCGATCAGGCCGTTGGGACCGTGCTGCTCGGTGGAGCCGATCGGGACGATGATGCCGGTCGAGCGGGCCAGGCGGGCCTCGACTTCCGGCCAGGTGCAAAGTTGAAGACGCATGTTGAAATCACTGTGGTTCGGGTAATCAATCAGCTTAACGCGGATGGCAGGCCGGGCGCAGCGGCCCTGCAGCTGGACGCGCGGCAACGGTGACGCGGCCCTTGCCGGTGCGTTACGCTGGCCTGCTGGCAGCTGCGCGGTGTGTATCGACGATGGGTGGAAAGGACGGGAAGAGGGCCGGCACTGGCCTGGCCGCGCGCCTGGCGCTCCTGTTCGGTGTCCGCAAGCCCGGCGACCTGCCGCGGCCGTTCGTGCGCAGGCACGGCCGCTATACCTCGCTGCAGTTCAGCCGTTCCCAGACCCAGAGCCGGATGCTCAGTGCAGATCCTGATGCTCTGCTGATCGACTACACCCGGACCATGATGGCGGCCCTGCTGTTGCAGCCGGAGCCGGTCCGCATCGGCATGGTTGGGCTGGGTGGGGGCTCCCAGGCGAAATTCTGCCATCGCCACCTGCCGCAGTCGCGGGTGGAAGTAGTGGAGAACAACCCGGCGGTGATTGCCCTGCGCCGCGAGTTTTCGATTCCCGACGATGACGAGCACCTGCAGGTGCATCTCGGCGATGGCGCCCAGTTCCTGCGCACGCGGCAGGGTTGTTACGACGTTCTGCTGGTGGACGGATACGACGAGCGCGGGATCCCGCAGGCGTTATCCACCCTGGCTTTCTATGAGGACTGTCGCGCCGCACTGGCCCCAGGCGGGGTGATGGCGGTGAACCTGTTCAGTACCGATGCGGCGGGGCATGCGGATCTGCTGGAACAAAGCTTTGGCGACCGCGTGGTGATGCTGGAGGAGCCGAAGATGAGCAACCGGGTGGCGTTCGCGTGGCTCGACGATCTGCGGCCAGGGGAACTGGAGCCGGGCGCTGCGTTGCGACACCTGCCGGACGCTGCCCGCCGCCAGCTTGGCCCCGCGTTCGCGCGCCTGGAGCAGGCGTTGGAGCAGCACTTGGACCAGTAGTAGTCAGCGCCCCGGGCAGGCGGGGTCGCGGCCGGCCCATCGCGCGCAGACGCGGTCGCGGCAGTTGATGCCCTGGACGGTGTTGGCGGCCGGGCAGGACTGCAGGGCCCGCTGGGCACGACTCAGGCGGACGGGCTTTGACTCCGTCTGGGCGGACTGCGGCTGGCCCAGCGAAGCAAGCGCGGCGCTGGTTTCGTTGTAGGTCCGCTCGTTCTCGGTGAGCACCTGGGCGATGAGGTCATCCATCGGGCTGCTCGTGGCAGTGGCAGGGCTGTCCTGTCTGATGATGCCGAGCAGGGTCGAGAGCAGGTCGTTGCCTGATTGGGTGGTGGTCTCGGGGCCGCGTCGGGATGACCGGGCCGAACCAGTGGGTCGCCCTTGCGCGGAGGCGGCACGCGTCGCAACAGCTGGCGCGGCAATCCTGTCGTCAGCAGACGCTGCTTGACCCTGCGGACCGGCCGCCACGCTTCCATCCGTGGCGCTTCTATCCGAGGAGGGCACCTGCAGGCGGCTGAGCGGATTCTGGCGCAACTCCGGATCCGGGATATCAGCGCGCTCATCCACGATCCGCGCCGGCTGCGAGGCGGTCCTGGCGGCTGCATCTTTGCCAGGTGCTTGCACCGCGGGGGTTGCTTGGCCGACAGTTCCTGCCCCGTCGGCCCGCCAGGGGTCAGCCCCGGTGGAACCGGACAGGCGCGCGGCGGCAACAAGGATGAGAGCGATGACAAGGACAGCACCAGCCAGCAGCCATCGCAGACGATGCGTGCCGCCCCGGGGTACGGCGTCGCCGGTGCCTGGTTTGCGATTTTCCATGTCGGCAAGGATCCGGCTGGCGGATCCCTGGTTCGATGCGCTGGCGCTGTTCCCCGCGACCAGACTTGGACGGTTCGATCCTTCGATATTCAAGTGCAATCCCGCTCTTGACCGGCAGGCGCCGGAGAAAGTCCTTTTCCGCATTCTAGCCGTGGCCCCGTGCGCGTCAACGTGGTCGAGCAGACGGGAGCCGCGGGAATGATCCTGGCATGGATCGCGCTGGGGTTCCTTGGCGTGTGCGTGGTGACCTGGCTGCTGGTGTTTCCGGAAGCGGGGGAACGACTGGCAGCGATGGCGGCACGCGCCTGGCGGGCACTGGCGGGAAGGGCTGCTGCCGGAAGCGGCCGGGTCGCGCGCCGGGTAGGCGAATCAGGAAGGGCAGTACGCTCTGGCGGTTCCGGCACGGCAGCGGCGATGCGGCGCCACCGCGTGGTGCTGGTGGTCGCGGCACTGGTGTTGTGCGTGCCGCCGGTGCTGATCCTCGTGCTGCGCCAGCAGGTGGTGCTGGAAGGCTTTGCGGGCGAGGACCTGTCTGTATCGCGATCCACGATTGCCGTGCTGATGCGGGGGGAGCGGCTGGTGCCGCCGCCCGCGCCGCCGCCGGAAGTGTTCACCACCGCCGAAGCGCAGCGGGCAATGCCGGAGATCGCCACCGCCGATCGCCGCTGGGAACGCCTGGATCCGGACCTGCAGCAGCGCGTGTTGGCGATCTACCGGGTGCTGGCCCAGGAGCACGGCATCCGCATGGTGCTGGTGCAGGGCTATCGCAGTCCTGAGCGCCAGGCCGAGCTGTACCGCGAAGGCCGGGTGACCCGGGCCGGCGCATGGCAGAGCTGCCACCAGTACGGCCTGGCCCTGGACAGCGCGCCCATGCGCGACGGAAAGCTGCAGTGGGACATGGGGGATCCGTGGACCAAGCGCGCGTATTTCCTCTATGGCGAACTGGCCGAGGAGGCCGGCCTGGTCTGGGGCGGCAGCTGGAGCTGGGGGGACTTCGGCCACGTGGAGATGCGCCAGGCCTGCCTGGCTGCACGCGAAGCGCGCCGCCGCGCCGGGTGATATCCAGCCCCAAGTCCTGCTATCTTTCCGGACCGGTCGCTGATGGCGGCCGGGAACGGCAAAGATGGATGCCATGGATTGCGCGCTTCGGCGCGACGCAGGGAAAACCGCGGAAGCGGTATGCGCAGGGAGCGGGATGTGAGGGTGTCGGGGATCTTGCGTGTGGGTCTGGTGGTGCTGGCGGTGTTCGCAGCGGCTTGGGCGTGCGCGATCCTGTGGTGGCGTTCCAGCGGTGCCGCGCCCGGCGGCGCTGCGATGTTCGGCTGGCTGGTGCTGGTGCCGCTGGCGGTCCTGGCCACCCTCTGGTTTGCAGTGCGACTGCGCCGCCGCGCGAGGGCAGGCTCCGATGCCGAACCGTCTGTCGAAGCACTGCCGGCAGATGAGGAAACCCTTCCAGACACGCCCCCACTGGGCGTCCTGGCCCAGGCGATCAACCTTCCCTGTGGCGATGATGCCGCCGTGCTGGCTCCGCGACTGGGGGAGCTTCGCCGCCCGGGCCTGCATCCCACACTGCGCGACCGTGATGGTCTGCCCGTGCTGGCGGCTTTCTGCAAGGAGCTGGATACCACGCTGATCGAAGACCAGGTGCGCAGCGGTTCCGATCGGCGCTCGCCGGAAGAACACCTGCGCGCGCTCGCGCTACTTGAGCCGGTGGCCCTGGACCTGTTTGCAGCAGCCCAACGCCTGCTGCCGCCGCTTCCCGAAGTGGAAGAGCGGGTGGTGGCAGGGCTGCGGCGCCGGGTGGAATCCGCACCACGCAACAGCGGCAGCGTGCATGTGCTGGCGCTGCTGCCGCAGGACATGACATCCACCCTGCGCGATGCCAGCGTGGGCTGGTTGCACGGTCTGGCCGCAGATGCCGGGCTGGACCCGCGCCGGAGCACGTTCGAAATAGTCGCCGTGGCGGACGCGGCGGCGGTATGGGAACGGATCCGGTTGTTGCTTGCCGGACAGGCTCCCAACCAGGGCGACTGGCACCTGCTGCTGACTGCGGCCTCGCTGATCGGGGAGCGGGGAGTGCAGGCCCTGGCTGCCGGGGGCGGGCTGGCATCAGGCCGCAATGTCGAAGGCGTGGTGCCCGGGGAAGGCGCGGCGGGCGTGCTGTTGCGCCCGGCCGGTGCCGCGCTGCTGCAGGACAGCGGCGAGACCGGAATTGAACTGCTTGCCCTGCGAAAGCAGGCGGCCGCGGGGGGGGGGACCCCGCGCCAGGCCGCGAATGCCACCGCCCGGCTGCTGCAGGAATTGCTGGATTCGGCCGCGCTCCCCGCAGAGTCGGTCGCCATGGTGCTCACCGATGCCGACCAGCGGCCAAGCCGCTCGGTGGAGGCCGCCGTGGCTGCAGCCAGCGCGTGTCCCGAACTTGATCCCGCAGTCCAATGTCCGGCGCTGGGCAATGCCAGCGGCTACCTGGGCCATGCAGGGCCGCTGGCGCTGCTTGCCCTCGCTGCCGCCGCCGCCCGTAAGGCTGATGCCCCGGTGCTGGCGCTGTCGGTGGAACCCGCGCATATGCGCTACGCGGCGCTGCTTGGCAGCGCTGCCGTAGCCAATGAACCCCTGTCCAGTGATGCCGGCCCCAAGCCGGACCCTGCCGCCTGATACGGAAGTTGCCGCCGATGTTCTCGATGTTCTACAGACTCAGGTACTACCTCACCGACTACCGCGTGCTGGCGGTGGCCGGGATCGTTTCCGCCGCCGCGCTGATGTATTTCGGCAGCGATGGGCTCGCGACCTTGGGCGTGTGGGTGGTTGCCCTGATCGTGCTCGTCGCTCTGGTCTGGGCATTGCTGTGGATCGTGCGCAGGGTCCAGGGCCGGCGGGCGGCCGGCAAACTTGATGACATGGTCGAGGAAGAGACCGGCCGTGCCGTCGCTGCCGCGGCGCCTGCCGCGCGTGCCGATACCGAGGCGCTGCGCGAACGCATGCTGGAGGCGGTCAAGGCGATCAAGTCATCGCGCATCGGCGTGCTCAAGGGCAAAGCCGCCCTGTACGAGCTGCCCTGGTACGTGATCATCGGCAACCCGGCGGCCGGCAAGAGTTCGGCCATCCTCAATTCCGGGCTCAAGTTCCCGTTCGAGGACAATCGCAGCAACGTCATCCAGGGCATTGGCGGCACCCGCAACTGCGACTGGTACTTCACCACCGAGGGCATCGTGCTCGACACCGCCGGCCGCTACTCGGTCAGCGTCGAGGACCGGCTGGAGTGGTTGACCTTCCTGGACCTGCTGAAGAAGAACCGGCCGCGTGCGCCGGTCAACGGCATCATCATTGCGGCCAGCATCGCCGAACTGTCGGGCAGCAAGCCGGAGTTCGCCATCGAACTGGCCAAGAACCTGCGCCAGCGGGTGCAGGAGGTCACCGAGCGGCTGGAAGTGTTCGCACCGGTGTACGTGGTGTTCACCAAGGCCGACCTGATCGCCGGTTTCACCGAGTTCTTCCGCGGGCTGGATCCGGCCGAGCGCGAGAACGTCTGGGGTGCGACGCTGCCGTTCGAGCCAGGTGCGGCAACCGACGCGCTGGCAAGCTTCGACAAGCACTTTGATGAACTGGCCGAGGGGCTGCGCGAGATGAGCCTGGCGCAGATGGCCATGGCGCGCGGGCGGGAGGTGTCGCCCGGCCTGCTGACCCTGCCGCTGGAGTTCACCGGTATCAAGCCGGCGCTGCGCACCTTCATCGCGACCCTGTTCGAGGACAACCCCTACCAGTACCAGCCGGTGTTCCGCGGCTTCTACTTCACCAGCGCGCTGCAGGAAGGCCATTCGGTGCACTACGCCTCCGAGCGGGTGGGGCGCGAGTTCAGCCTGCAGGCCAAGCCCGGACGGGAGGCGAGCGAACCTGCCGGGCAGACCGCGCACTTCCTCAAGGACCTGTTCCGCAAGGTGGTCTTTGCCGACCGCGACCTGGTGCGCCAGTACTCCAGTCCGCACAGGACGCGGCTGCGCTATGCGGTGTTCCTGGGTGCGGTGGCCGCGCTGGCGCTGGTGGTCGGCCTGTGGACCTGGTCCTACACCACCAACCGCCAACTGGTGGCCAATGCCACCCGCGACCTGGAGCAGGCAGTGAGGCTGCAGGACGAACGGGTGGACCTGGAATCGCGGATCGACGCGCTGCTGTTGCTGCAGGACCGGTTGGAACAGCTGTCCCGCCACCGCCAGCAACGGGGAGTCGTTGCGCGCCTGGGCCTGTACCAGCGTGACCGGATCGAGACCAAGCTCCAGCACGAGTATTTCAATGGCATGCGTCAGGTGATGCTGGCGCCGACCAATGCCCGCCTGGAAGCCTATCTTGGACAGGTGGTGGCGCATGGGGCAGACCTTTCCCAGGCCGGCCCCGGTGACGATGAGCGCGGCCAGGGGCTGTATCAGGAGCCGTCCCCGACCGACGCGGATGATGCCTACAACGCGCTCAAGACCTACCTGATGCTGGGCAACAGCGAGCGCGTGGAGCAGGCCCACCTTGCGCACCAGCTGACCCGTTTCTGGCGCGGATGGCTGGAAGCCAACCGCGGGCAGATGTCGCGCGAGGACGTGGCCCGCGCCGCTGAGCGGCTGATGAGTTTCCACGTGGCCCGTGCCGATGCACCGGGCTGGCCGCAGATCGACGGCAAGGTGTCACTGGTCTCCGATGCCCGTGCCGCCCTGACCCAGGCTACCCGTGGTGAGCCGGCCATCAGCCGGGTGTATGCACAGGTCAAGGCGCGCGCGGCCACGCGCTTCCCGACGGTGACGGTCAATACCCTGATCGGTGAGGAAGCCAACAACGACATCATTACCGGCAGCTATGCCATTTCCGGCGCCTTCACCCGCAAGGCCTGGGAGGACTACATCCAAGGGGCGATCAACGAGGCTGCCAATACCGAGTTGAGCACCACCGACTGGGTGCTGGACACGACCGAGCGCAGCGACCTGTCGCTGGCGGGCAGTCCCGAGCATATCGCCCGCGAAATGGTGGCCCTGTACAAGCAGGAATACGCGCAGGAATGGCAGAAGTTCCTGCAGGGCGTGGGCATGTCGGGTTTCGCCAACTTCGATGCGGCCATTGCGCGGATGAATGCGATCGGCGATCCGCGCAGCTCGCCGCTGCGGGCGCTGCTTGAGACGGTCAACGAACAGACCATCTGGGACAACCCGGGTGCCATGCGCTCCCAGGGCGGGAAGGAGGGCGGCTTCGTGGCCTGGTTCCAGCGGGTGATCCTGCGCCGATCGCCCTCACCCGGCGCCCAGACCGGCCCGGATGGCGAGTCGGGGCCGGCGCCCATGGGGCCAATCGGCAAGGCGTTCGAAGGCTTCGCCCGGCTGGTTGCGCCGCGTGACGGCAACGCGCCGCTGATCGACAACTACTTCCAGACCCTGGGCGGTCTGCGTAGCAGGCTCAATGCCATCCAGACCGAAGGTGAGCCGGGGCCGGGCGCGGCCCGGCTGATGCGCGACACGCTCAGCAATGAAGGCTCCGAACTGAACACCGCGCTGGCGCTGGTGGATGAGCAGCTGCTGTCGGGGCTGGACGAGGCCCAGCGTGCGGCGCTGCGCAGCCTGTTGCTGCGGCCGCTGACCGAGACCTTCGCAGCCCTGGTGCCAGTGACGGAAGCGGAGATCAACCGCATCTGGGCTGCGCAGGTGCATGAGCCATACAGCACCGGTATCGGGCGTCGCTACCCGTTTGACCAGAACGCCGATGTCGATGCGGCGGCGGCGGATATCGCCCGTATTTTTGGTCCGTCGGGCGCAGTGGCTGAATTCAACCGGGATGCGCTGGGCTCGCTGGTGATCCAGCGTGGGAACCTGCTCGAGCCGCGCCGGTGGGCAGGGCTTGGTGTTGCTCTGGCGCCGCAGCTGGTGGCCGGCTACGGCGACTGGGTCAGCGGCCAGGCGGCAGGGGCCGAGGGGCAGGAGATCACCGTCTTCCAGATCCGGCCCGAGCCGGCAACGGGGGCGATCGAGTACACCCTGGTGATCGATGGCCAGAGCCTGCGTTATCGCAACACGCCGCCGGTGTGGGAAAGCTTCCAGTGGCCCAATCCAGGCGCGATACCGGGCGCGAAGATCACCGCGGTGACCAGTGACGGGCGCACCGTGGACGTGGTGGATGCCCCGGGGGCCAACGGTTTCGCCAGGATGATGCAGCTGGCCCAGGTGCAGCAGCGTGAGGACAGCAGCACGTTGACCTGGAACGTGCAGAACGTGTCGGTCACGGTTGATATGCGCACCCAGGGGCACTCGGGCGGCGGTGGGGACTGGCAGGGGGGGCTGCGCCTGCCCGCGGTTGTGGTGGGGCAGCAGGCGGCGGTGTCGTCAGTGGCAGGGGAAGGGACGCAGGAAGCGGAGGACGGGGCATGACGCAGACGATGACGGCGGAGGTCGGCTATTTCGGCAAGGTACCCGCGCGAGGGGACTTCGTGCGGGCGGCGGGCAACCACCAGCTCATGGCGCTGCTGGACCGCTGGGCGGGCGGCGGGATCGAATTGCTGAGCCGCAATCCGGACTGGAAGCGGCTGTATGACGGAGCGGCCCCGGTGCATTTTGCGTTCCTGGGCTCGCGCAGCCGGCTGGTGGTCTGTGGTCACCTGCGGCCCAGCCGGGATGCTTCGGAGCGGCGTTTCCCGCTGCTTTCGGCCATCCGCATGGAGGTGGCCAACCCGCTCGGGTTCATCGGCCGCAGCCCGATGGCCCTGAACCGGGTATGGAGCGGGCTGTCGCGGCTGTCGCAGGAGGCAGCCACGGCGGAAGATCCGTCCGCGCCGCTGCAGGCGCTGGGTGAAGCCCGCTATGAGCTGAGCCCTGATCCGGCTGCCTATGCGGCCCCTTTCAACGACTTCCTGGAAACGCAAACCATCGGTTCGCTGCAGCAACTGCTGCGCGAATCAGGTCATCCCCAGCTGCAGCTGCGCCATGCGATGCCGGCGCTGGGCCTGTTGCTGCAGCCGGTGTTGACCGGAGGCGGGGTCAGCATCGACAAGGGCCTGGAACTTCCCTTGCCCCGGGATCCGCTGTACCAGCCGCTGGTAGCGGCGTTCTGGCTGGATATCGTTTCCGGATTCGTGTCGCGCGGGGACTTTGAACTGGCGGTGCTGATCAGCGCCGCCGCAGCGCCGCGGATGGTGCTCGGGTTCAACGGCGCCGACCACGAATCACTGCGCGCGCTGATTGATCCGCAGGCAGCCGGGGAACACCTGATAAGGATCGACGCGGCCGACTGGGTGGAGGACCAGCTTGCAGCCGATTACGCGCTCAACAAGCTGGCCAGCTACGTGGATCGCGATGATCTGTCCCTGAAGGCCGCCCGTGCGGTCTTCGGCGAAACCTTCCTGGGAGCCTGAACCATGCGAGTTCCAATCCTTGCCGCGCTCCTGCTGACCGCTTTCGCGGCGACCGCGCAGGAGGACCAGCAACCGGTTGTTGCCGAGGGCGTGGTGCCCGACCAGACCACCAAGGCGCAAATCCTGGACCAGCTGCGTGAGGTCTATGGCCGGGACCGGGTGGTTGACCGGATTCAGGTGGAATCGATTCCGACTCCACCCAACTGGGGCAGCTACGTGGCCGGCATGATCACGCCGGGCCTGCAGCGCATCTCGACCGGCCAGCTGGACATCAACGGCCAGAGCGTGCGGGTCAGCGGGCAAGTGGTGAACGAGGCGCAGCGCCAGCAGGTGGCCAGCGAGTTGAGCCTGGCCAGCAACAGCACCTACACGGTCACCAATGCGCTGCAGACCGGCGGCTCCGGCCAGGGGCTTCTGGATGCGACCCTGGGTGATCGCATCATCGAGTTTGAAAGTGGCAGCGCGCGGTTGACCCAGCTGGGCGAGGACATCCTCGCTGAAATGGCCGCCAGCATGATCGAGATCGGTGATGCCCGGGTGCAGGTGGTGGGCCATACCGACGACGTGGGTAATCGTCAGGCGAACCTGGCGCTCAGCCATGCCAGGGCCGAATCGGTACGTGACCACCTGGAGTCGCTGGGCGTGCCGCGCGCGAACCTGGCGGTGCTGGGCAAGGGACCGGACGAGCCGGTGGCCGACAACGACACCGACGACGGCCGCGCGCGCAACCGCCGCATCCAGTTCCAGATCCTGTAACGCACAATCCGGAGACTGTAGGAGCGCGCCATGCGCGCGAAGCCGCGTGAATCCTGGTCCAGCACGATGCTTCGGGCGCCACCAAACGTGAGGGGCCGGCGGGGCTGCCCTGGGCGGGACTGTCGGCGCCATGGACGGCGCCGACAAGCCCCCATGGATGGGTTTACGGCGGGTCTCGCCCAGGGCAGCCCCGCCGGCCCGCCTGTGAAAGCCCCGGCGACGCCCGCGAAACCTGACGTCACGCGGCTTCGCGCGCATGGCGCGCTCCTACAGGCCGGTGAGGAATTCGCGGACGGGTGGGCCGAAGCGGTCGAAATCGACCAGGAAGGCATCGTGTCCCTGCGGCGACTCCAGCGGCACGAAGGTTGAAGTGGCGCCGCCGGCACGCAGGCCGTCGGCGATCTGGCGCTGCTGCTGGATCGGAAACAGGATGTCGGTGTGCACGCCGATCGTCATCGCCTTCTCCACCCGGATGGAGGCGAGCCCGGCGTCGATGTCACCGCCGGCACAGTCGCCGATGTCGTACCAGTCCATGCACCGGCTCAGGTAGAGGTAGCTGTTGGGATCGAAGTGGCGCACAAACTTGCGCGCATGGGCCTCCAGGTAGCTTTCCACCTGGAACTCCATGCCGAACGGATCCTCGTCATCGCGCCGGTCGGACTCCAGCCGCACCCGGCCAAAGCGTCCATCCCATTCCAGCGCCGAGCGGTAGGTGATCACTCCCAGCTTGCGGGCCATGCGCATGCCTGCTTCCGGATAGCGTTCATCATCGAAGTCGCCGCCGTTCCAGTTCGGATCCAGGCGGATCGCTTCGCGTTGCAGTGAGCGGATGGCGATCGAGAACGGCAGCGCCTGTGCCGCGCCGGAGATGTTCACATGGCTCCGGGTCATGCCGGGGTAGCGCTGCAGGAACGCCAGCCCGCACATGCCGCCCATCGAATTTCCCACCACGCAGGCCAGCCTGCCGATGTCCAGCGCACGCACCAGGTGGGCGGCCGAATCGGCGATGTCCTCAACCGAAAGTTCGGGAAAACGCAGCCCCCACGGCCGTCCGTCGTCAGGATGGGGCGAGGCGGGGCCGCTGGAGCCCTTGCAGCTGCCCAGCGGGTTGATGCACACCACGAACCAGCGGTCCGTATCGATGGGTCGGCCGGGGCCAACCATCTCTTCCCACCAGCCGGGCTCCGGGTTGTCCGGATTGGCGGCGGCGTGGGCGTTGGGTGAGAGGCCGGGAAGGATCAGCACGGCATTGCTGCGGTCCGGGTCCAGCCGGCCCCAGGTTTCGTAGGCGAGCCGTCCGTCGCGCAGCTCGCCGCCGCGTTTCATCGGGAAGGATTCGGGAAGGGCCAGAAAGCGGGTGCCCTGGGGGATGAATTCGGTCATGGCCGCCAGTTTAACGTTGGCGGCAACCGGCCGTAACCGTCCGTGGGCGCAGAGCGCCTCAGTCGAGTGCGCCCAGCACCAGTTCCACCGGACCGTCCGCGGGGAGCTTGATCCGTACCGGTGTCGAGGTGATATCGCCCTCCTGGGCAGACGCGGTGCCGGTGCTGGAAATGCGTGCCACCAGTTCCACTTCCTCTACCGTCGACAGGGCCTGGGTAGGCATTACCGCGTCGCTGTCGTCGAGGGTCAGCTCCAGCGGCAGGTCGCGCACCAGCCGGCGCTGGGCGGCGACCGGCATGGGCGATCCGCCCGGCACCCGTGCGGCCACGAACACCACTGCGTCGGGATCCAGCCGCACCATGGCAGCGAACTCGGGGTCAACCGTAACCCGCACCCGGACCGCGTTGGGCGACGACGGAGCGTCGGCCGCCTGCGGGATATCGGCAAGCGGCTCCATGCCGGCATCGCCGCGCGCCGCGTTGATCTGTTGCAGCAGGCCGGCGGCAGCCTGGGGCCCAAGTACCGTCAGCAGCGGCTCCCATGTTTCCGCCGCAAGAGCATCTTCGCCGGCCTGACGCTGGGCGATGCCAAGAAACAGCCGCGCGCGCTGGTAGGACGGATCAATCTGCAACGCCCGCTCCAGCAGCGCCCTGGCCTCCGCAGTGAAACCACCCGCCGCTTCCACGGAGGCAATTGCCTCGGCGTGCTCGGTCAGGATGCCGGGGTTTTCCGGATCCAGGCGCGCGGCGCGGCCGAGCGCATCGCGGGCATCTTCGTAGCGTCCCATCTCGGCGTAGGCCCGGCCAAGCAGGCGCCAGCCTTCGCCCTGCAGCGGGTCACGCTCCAGGTCCGCCTCGAGCAGGGCAACCGCTTCTTCCATGGTGGTCGGCGCCTGGCGCTGCCCCGGGTCGAGTCCGTCCGGGGTGCCCACCAGCAGGTACAGGCCGGTGGCAAGCAATGGAACCGACAGCGCGACGGCGATTGCCGTGCGCCGGGATTGACCGCGCAGTGGCCCGGCCAGAACCATGGCCGCGGCTACTGCAAGCAGCGCCGAAAGAATGATGAAAGCAACCATTACCACTCCTGTCCGTCATCGACCGGCACTTCTTCGCCGGCCACGGCGCTGCTGCGCTTGCGCACGGTGCGCACCACCACCACCGCGCCGGCCAGCAGCAGCACGCCGGGGCCAAACCACAGCAGCCAGGTATTGGCCGACACGCGCGGCCGGTACAGCACGAACTCGCCGTAGCGGGCCACCAGGAAATCCCGGACCTCGTTGTCATTCATGCCCTGGCGCATCAATGAGAGCACCTCGCGGCGCAGGTCATGGGCGATCTGGGCATTGGAATCGGCCAGCGACTGGTTCTGGCACATCACGCAGCGAAGCTCCACCACCAGCTGGCGGAAGCGGTCTTCCTCGGCCGCGTCGCGGAACTCGAGCGGGGTCGGGTCCTGGGCCGCCTGGGCCAGGACGGTCGTGGGGATAAATGCCAACAGCAATGCGAGCAGCAGGGTTCTCATCCGCCTTCCACCTCATCCAGCGCCGGCAGCAGGCCGGTGCGCAGGCTTTCTTCGGTCAGCGGGCCCACGTGCTTCCAGCGCACGATGCCGTCGGCGTCGACCAGGAATGTCTCCGGTGCGCCGTAGATGCCCCAGTCGATGGCGTAGCGGCCTTCGTAATCGGTCACCACCAGCCAGTACGGATTGCCGAACTGCTCCAGCCAGCGCAGGGCGTCATCCGGCTCGTCCTTCCAGTTGTAGCCCACCAGACGCACGCGCCGTGTTTCGGCGAAGTCGGTGAGCACCGGATGCTCGTCGCGGCAGCCCGGGCACCAGCTGCCCCAGACATTGAGCACGTAAGGCGCGCCGCGCAGGTCCTCTGCAGTGACCAGGTAGTCCGGCGCATGCAGTACCGGCAGTTCGAACTCCGGCGCGGGGCGGTTGATCAGCGGCGAGGGCAGCGCGTCACGATCCGGGTCGCGGCTGAGCCAGACGCCCGCGGCAAGCAGGGCGGCAATCAGGCCGAACACGACCAGCGGCAGCCAGCGTGACCGGGGGGCGGCAGCACTCATTCGGCGGCCCTCCGCCCGGTCTGCCCAGTCCCTGCTCGCGGGGACTGCCTGCGACGGAAGCGGCGATCGGCTGCGGTTACGAACCCGCCCAGCGCCATCAGCGCGGCACCGGCCCAGATCCAGCGCACGAACGGCTTGATGTGCACGCGCACGGCCCAGGCGCCGTCGCCCAGCGGCTCGCCCATGGCGGCGTAGACATCGCCGAAGAAGCCGGTGTGGATCGCGGCTTCGGTCATGACCTGGCCGCCGCTGGCGAAGTGCCGTTTCTCGGGCGTCAGCAGTTTGATCTCGCGGCCGTCGCGCAGCAGCATCACCCTGCCACGGTCGGCGATGTAGTTGGGCCCCTGCACGCGCTCCACGCCATCGAAGCGGAATTCCATCCCGTCCACTTCAACCACTTGGCCGGGCTGCATGGCCATTTCCCGCTCGGCGTCCAGCGCGCTCACCATCAGCGCGCCCACCACGAACAGGGCCACGCCGAAGTGGGCCAGGCTCATGCCCCACATTTCCAGTGACATGCGTCCGCTGGCCGAGCGCAGCCGCGACCACACGAAGCGCAGGGTCCCGAAACCGACCCAGAGGCCTCCGCCTATCGCGGCGGCGATCTTCCACGGCGCCTGCGGCGCGAGGAAGAAGGCGATCGCTCCGCCCACCAGCGCCAGCACGAACCACGGCGCCAGCATCCGCAGCGGCTTGCCTGGCTCTTCGCGCTGCCAGCGGGTCAGCGGCCCGAACGGCAACAGCAGCACCAGGGGCGCCATGAGGATGACGAACAGCAGGCCGAAATAGGGTGGGCCAACCGAGATTTTGCCCATGTCCAGCGCATCGGCCAGCAGCGGGTACAGCGTGCCCAGCAGCACCATCGCGGTGGCCGCCACCAGCAGCAGGTTGTTGAGCAGCAGCAGGGTCTCGCGCGAAGCAGCGGCAAATGGTCGCCCGGCTTCGTTGTCCGGCGAGCGCAGGGCATACAGCAGCAGCGACGCGCCCACGGTGATGCCCAGGAACAGCAGGATGAACAGCCCGCGTTCCGGATCGGCGGCAAAACTGTGCACGCTGGTCAGCACGCCTGAGCGCACCAGGAACGCGCCCAGCAGGGACAGCGAGAACGTGGCGATGGCCAGCAGCAGGGTCCAGCCGTGGAAGCTGCCGCGCTTTTCGGTGACCGCCTGTGAATGGATCAGCGCCGCGCCGGCCAGCCACGGCATGAAGCTGGCGTTCTCCACCGGATCCCAGAACCACCAGCCGCCCCAGCCCAGCTCCGCATAGGCCCACCACGAGCCAAGCGCGATGCCGATGGTCAGGAACGACCAGGCCACGTTGGTCCACGGCCTGCTCCAGCGCAGCCAGCGGGCATCCACCTTGCCGTCCAGCAGGGCGGCGATGGCGAACGCAAACGGCACGATGAAGCCCGCGTAGCCCACGTACAGCATGGGTGGATGCACGATCATGCCCGGATCCTGCAGCAGCGGATTCAGATCGCGCCCTTCCAGCGCGGCGGGCAGCAGCCGGTCAAAGGGATTGCTGGTGAAGATCGTGAAGGCGAGGAAGCCCAGCGCGACCGCGCCCATTACTCCAAGCACGCGTGCGCTGACTTGCGGCGGCAGTGACTGCGACCAGCGCGCCACCGCAGCGTTCCACAGGGCAATGATCAGCACCCACAGCAGCAGCGAGCCCTCATGCCCACCCCACACCGCGGTGATGCGGTAGATCATGGGCAGCAGCGTGTTGGAGTTTTCGGCCACATAGCGCACCGAAAAATCCTGGCTGATGAACGCCCAGGTCAACAGCGCATAGGCAATGCCGATCAGCGCCAGCTGCAGCCAGGCTGCGGGACGGGCCACCGCCATCCACGAATGCAGTCCACGCTGGGCGCCTGCCAGCGGCAGCACTGCCTGGATGACGGCCGCCACCAGGGCCAGGAGCAGCGCAATCTGGCCGAGTTCAGGCAGCATCGGGCTTGCCTCCGTTATTGGCAATCAGGGGAGTGCAGGGGGTCGGAATCACTTGCGGATGGCCTCGTCGGCGGGCGTCTCCACCCCATGTTTTTCGTGAGCCAGGCCCATTTTGTCCGCCACTTCCTTCGGCACGTAGGTTTCGTCATGCCGGGCCAGGACCTGCTCGGCAACGAAGGTGTCGCCCTGCATCTGGCCGGTGGCGATCACCGCCTGGTCCTCGCGGAACAGGTCGGGCAGGATCCCGGTGTAGACCACGGGCAGCTGGGCATCGCCGTCGGTGACCATGAAGTGGGAGTCGATTGAGCCGGATTCACGGTTGAAGGAGCCGGCGGCGACCATGCCGCCGAGGCGGAAGCGCGCCTGGCCGGAGGCCACTGCCTCACCGGCGCGGCCGTCCAGCACTTCGGCCGGGGTGTAGAGGTAGGCCACGTTGCGCTGCAGGGCCATCGCCACCAGAGCGGTGGCCACGGCGGCGGCGGCCACCAGCGCCAGGACAAACCAGAGGCGTCTGCGTCGGATCGGATTCATTGGGGATCACTCTCCATTTTTGCTGCGGCCGCGCGCCGGGCCGCCAGCAGGCGGGCCGCGCGCAGGAACTGCCGCGTGCGGATGCGCGGGGCCACGAAGTCCCACAGCAGCACCGCGGTGAATACCAGGTAGGAAGCAAGCACGTAGCCGGCGTAGGTCATGACTTGGCCCCGGTCAGGCGGCGGACCCAGTCCTTGCCAGCTTCGCGATACAGGTTGTCGGCGCGGGCACGGGCCAGCAGCGAGCCAACGAACCAGAATTTGGTGCCGATCACCATCCACACCAGCGGCGGCATCATGCTCGGATCCATGCTGGACTCGCCGAACACGCGGATGGTCTGGCCCTGGTGCAGGGAGTTCCACCACACCACCGAGTAGCGGATCACCGGTAGCAGCGCCACGCCGACAATGGCCAGCAGCGAGGCCACCCGGGCGGCCGCGCGGCGGTCGTCGATGGCGTGGTACAGGCCGATCACGCCCAGATACATGAACAGCAGGATCAGCTGGGTGGTCAGGCGCGGATCCCAGTCCCACCAAGTGCCCCACATGGGCTTGCCCCAGATGCTGCCGGTCGCCAGGGTGATGAAGGTGAAGGCCGCACCGATCGGTGCGCAGGCCATGGCCAGGATCTCGCACAGCTTGATCCGCCAGATCAGGGCAATGGCCGCGTACAGCGCCATCAGGGCATAGATCAGCAGGCTCATCCAGGCCGCCGGCACGTGGATATACAGGATGCGGAAACTGTCGCCCTGCTGGTAGTCGGGCGGCACCGAAAACAGCGCCAGGTACACGCCCACGCCCATGATCAGCACCCCCAGCCCGTAGCACCACGGCGCCCAGCGGGCTGCGAAGCGGTCGAAGTAGGGGGGCGAACCGAGTTTGTGGAACCAGAGGAGGGCGGGATTCATTCTTGGCTGCTACCTGCCGCGTGCGCGGGCGGCGAAGGGTTTCGCTGATGGGAAGTCATGTCAATTGAGCGCAATCCGGATCGCGGTGGCGGCGGTCACCGGGGCAAGTACCAGTGCCAGCACCAGGCCGGCACCGAGCATCAGCAGGCCGCCGACCGGGTCCAGGCCCTGCGCGGCCAGTGCGACGCTGCCTGCGCCGAACACCAGCACCGGTACGTACAGAGGCAGGGCCAGCAGCGCCAACAGGATACCGGACCGGCGCATGCCGACGGTTAACGCCGCCACCACCGCGCCGATCAGGCTGAGCAGCGGCGTGCCCAGTGCCAGCCCCGCCAGCATGGCCGGAAGCTGTTCGCGCGGCAGCTGCAGCAGCTCGGCCAGCAGCGGCGTGGCCACCAGCAGGGGCAGGGCGGTGGTGGCCCAGTGCAACACGGTGCGCACCAGCACCAGCCAGGCCAGCGGCACCGGCGCCAGCATCCACTGCTCCAGCGAGCCGTCCTCGGCATCGCCGCGGAACAGGGTGTCCAGGGCCAGCAGGCCCGACAGCAACACGGCCACCCACAGCACCGCGGCGGCCACGCGCGCCAGCAGTTCGGCATCCCCGCCCAGGGCCAGCGAAAACAGCACCACCACCAGCACCGCGAACAGCGCCGGCTGCAGGGCATCGCCACGTCGGCGCCAGAGCAGGCGCAGATCGCGGACGGCCAGCGCCGAGGCTGCCTGCAGCAATCCGGGCCGGGTCATGGCGCAGGCACCGGTTCGACCTGGCCGCCGAGCAGAAGTTCACGCGTGCGGACCGGGGGCGCGGCATAGGCACCATGGGTGGTGACCAGCGCGGCGCCGCCGTTGCGCAAATGCGCCTGCACCAGCCGGTTCACCAGCTCGATCCCGCCCAGATCGAGGTTGGCGTAGGGCTCGTCCAGCAGCCACAGCGCCGCTGGCGACAGCCACAGCCGGGCCAGCGAGAGGCGTTTTTTCTGGCCTGCGGACAGTTGCCGCACGGGGGTGTCTTCGTAGCCGGCCAGGCCGACCATGGCCAGCGCCGCCTCGGGCGCCTGGCCGCGGCGGCGACCGTGCAGGCCACACAGGAAATCCAGGTTTTCCAGCACGCTGAGATCGGCCTTCAAGCCGGGAAGGTGGCCCAGGTAGGCCATGATCCGCGAGCGCAGCTGAGCGCGGGTGGGCTCGCCGTCGATCTCGACCGTGCCTTCGTCGGCGCGCAGCAAACCGGCCAGCACGCGTAGCAGGGTGGTCTTGCCGGAACCATTTCCACCGCGCACCAGCAGGGCCTCGCCGCCCTCGACCGCGAAGTCGAGCGGGCCGAACACCGGATTGTCGTTGCGCGTGAAGCGCAGGCCGCGCGCGCTGAGCATGGGCGTGGCGAGCTGGGGGTCGTACATCCAGTTCCTGGCGTGCCGGCAGGGGGCCGGCTGAACACAGGCGCTATTGTATCCAGTCGAGGTGCGGCTGCGGCCCGATTCGCCCGCGTTCACATGCCTGGAACGCGCCCGGGACAGGTGCGACAGGGGGCAGGGAGGGCATGGCCGCGGCGCCACGGGGCGGCTTACACTCGGGCGCCGCGTCGGACGGGTGGATTCCCTGGATGCAGATGGGTAAGGACGACAGATGATTCCCGAAAGCAAGCTGCCCCGCGTTGGTACCACCATTTTCACCGTCATGTCGCAGCTGGCGGCGCGCCACGCTGCGGTCAACCTGGGGCAGGGGTTCCCTGACTTTGCGGTGCCGCAGCGGCTGGTGGACGCCCTGGCCCGGGCCATGCGCGACGGCCACAACCAGTACGCGCCGATGACCGGGGTGCCGGCGCTGTGCGAGGCGATCGCAGCCAAGGTGCAGCGCGTATACGGGGTGCAGGTGGATCCGCAGGGCGAGGTCACGGTGACCAGCGGCGCCACCGAGGCGATCTTCAACGCGGTGCACGCGGTGGTGCGGGCGGGCGAGGAGGTGATCGTGCTTGATCCGGCCTACGACTGCTACGAGCCGGCGATCGAGCTGGCCGGCGCGCGCGCCGTGCACGTGCCGCTGGATCCGCGTACGTTCGCGCCGGACTGGGAACGGATCCGTGCCGCCGTGACGCCGCAGACGCGGATGCTGATCATCAACTCCCCGCACAATCCGTCCGGGGCGATGTTGACGCCGGATGATCTGGAGGAGCTGGAAAGGCTGCTGGAGGGCACCGGCATTTGGCTGCTGTCGGATGAGGTGTACGAGCACATCGTGTTCGATGGTGTCCGGCACGAAACGGTGCTTCGCCACCCTACCCTGCGCGAGCGCGCGTTCGTGGTGTCCAGCTTCGGCAAGACCTACCACTGCACGGGCTGGAAGGTGGGCTACTGCATCGCGCCCCCGGCACTGTCTGCCGAGCTGCGCAAGGTGCATCAGTACAACGTGTTCTGCACTTTCGGCCCGGCGCAGCATGCATTCGCCGAAATGCTGCGCGAGGAGCCGGAACATGATGAACAACTGGGTGCGTTCTATCAGGCCAAACGTGACCGCTTCCGCGAGCAGCTGCTGGAAACCCGACTGGTTCCGCTGCCGGTACCGGGCGGGTACTTCCAGCTGGTGGACTATTCCGCGGTCAGCGATCTGGATGACGCAGCTTTCTGTCGCTGGCTGACCACCGAACACGGCGTGGCGGCGATCCCGCTGTCGCCGTTCTACGAAACCCCGCCCGTCGGCCAGCGCCTTGCGCGGCTGTGTTTCGCCAAGAACCAGGAGACCCTGGATGCGGCGATCGAGCGTCTTAAGCGACTGTGACTTGACCGGGGCGGAGGCGTCGTGGCCCCGCCCCGACCGGAGCGATGACCCGACCGTCGGGCCCGTGTGGCGTACGGACGGGGTAGGATTGGGGCATGAACAATCTGCGTATTTCCCTGGTCCAGGGTGAGACCCGCTGGCACGATCCAGCCGGCAACCGTGACTACTACGGCGAGATGATCTCCTCGCTCAAGGGCATCACCGACTTGGTGATCCTGCCGGAAACATTCACCAGCGGCTTCTCCAACGATGCCATCGAAAATGCGGAAACCATGGACGGCCCCACCGTGGCCTGGATGCGCGACCATGCCGCCGCGATTGATGCCGCAGTGACGGGCAGCATCCAGATCCGGGACGGCGCGGACGTCTTCAACCGGATGTTCTGGGCCACCCCCGACGGCAAGGTGCAGCATTACGACAAACGGCATCTGTTCCGGTATGCCGGAGAACACGAGCGCTATGCACCCGGACGCGACCGGCTCACCGTGGAGTGGAAGGGCTGGCGGATCTGCCCGCTGGTCTGCTACGACCTGCGCTTCCCGGTGTTTGCCCGCAACCGCTATGACGTGGAGCGCCCCGAAGCACTGGATTTCGATCTGCAGATTTTTGTCGCCAATTGGCCGGCCGCGCGCGCGCATGCATGGAAAACCCTGCTGCGGGCGAGGGCGATCGAGAACCTGTGCTACGTGGCCGGGCTCAACCGCGTTGGCACCGATGGCAACGGCATCGATTACTCCGGCGACAGCGCGGTGATCGACTTTGTCGGTGATGCCGCCAGCGAGTGCGGTGAGAACGAAGTGGTGAGTACCACCACGCTGCTGGCGGCCGAACTGGCGTCGCATCGTGAGCGTTTCCCGGCAATGCTTGACGGCGACCGGTTCGAGCTGCGCTGACGGGGGCACATTTTCTTTACGGCGGCTGGTGTCTACTGGCTGCCCGACCGGTCATAGCGCTGGGGTAGCAATGACCATCACATCCCGAATCGGCACGCGATGGCTGATGTGCCTGTGGGCGCTTGCAGCAGCGCTGTCCGTACTCGTGGTGTCCCCGGCATGGGCCCAGGAGCCGGCGACAGCGGGCGGCGGTGTACTGCTGGTGGATATCAAGGGCGGGATCGGTCCTGCCACCCGCGACCACATACGCAATGGCATCGAGCGTGCCGCGAGCGAGGATGCGCGTGCCCTGGTGCTGCGCATCGATACACCGGGCGGGCTGGACGCCGCCACCCGCGACATCAACCAGGACATCCTGGCATCGCCGGTGCCGGTGATCGCCTGGGTGGCACCCAACGGCGCACGGGCGGCCAGCGCGGGCACCTACATCGTCTACGCCAGCCATCTGGCGGCAATGGCGCCGGCTACCTCGCTGGGCGCGGCGACGCCGGTGTCAATCGGCGGAGCCCCGGGTGGGGGGCGGCAGTCCGACGATGGTGATGGAGACGAAAGTGATCAGAACGGCGATAGCGCAGACACCCAGCGGGGTACCGGAAGCGCTTCGGAGCGCAAGGCGGTCAACGATTCCGTCGCTTATCTGCGCGGCCTGGCCACTCTGCGCGGGCGCGATGTGGCCTTTGCCGAAGAGGCCGTGCGCGATGCGGCAACCCTGACCGCGGGTGAGGCGCTTGAGCGCGGCGTGGTGGAGGTGGTGGCCGCCAGCCTGGAGTCGCTGCTCGAGCAGGCCGATGGCCGTGAGGTGACGGTGGCGGGCGAGACGCGGACTCTGGCAGTGGCAGGCCGGACGGTGACCGAGCTTGCACCCAACTGGAGGGTACGCCTGCTGTCGGTACTGACCGACCCCACCTTCGCCTACATGCTGCTGCTGGTGGGCATGTATGGCCTGCTGCTTGAGGGTTACAGCCCGGGTGCGGTGCTCCCGGGCGTGGTCGGCGCGATCTGCCTGCTGCTGGCCCTGTACGCGTTGCAGGTACTGCCGGTGAACTATGCGGGACTGGCGCTGATCGCGCTGGGCATCATCCTGATGGCGGTGGAGCTGGCCACGCCCAGTTTCGGCGTGCTGGGCATCGGCGGCCTGGTAGCCCTGGTGTTCGGTTCGGTGATCCTGTTTGACCATGTGCCGGGTTTCGCGGTGTCCAACTGGCTGCTGGCCGGGATCGGCATCGCCAGCGGTGCCGGCTTCATGTTCATGCTGTGGCTGGCGATGCGGGCGCGGCGAAGGCCGGTGGGCGGCGGCGCCGAGGAGATGCTGGGCCATGAGGCTGTCGTGGCGGGCAGCTTTGAAGGCCGCGGCCAGGTGCGGATCCGCGGCGAGCTGTGGCAGGCGGCGTCGGATGCCCCACTGG
The DNA here is from genome assembly GCF_054052045.1 of Luteimonas sp. A277. Next base: position 221,264 of record NZ_JBSVRG010000002.1, on the reverse strand, counting down.
TGGCCGGACAGCGTGTGCGGGTGTTGTCCAGGAAGGGCCTGGTGCTTCGCGTTTCGCCGCTCGACGGTGGCCACCCGCATGAACCCATCAATCGCAGTCCGGAGGTTATGCCATGAATTTCACCGTGTTTCTCCTGCCGATCCTGATCGCGATCGCGCTGGCGCTGTTCAGTGCAATCAAGATCCTGCGCGAGTATGAGCGTGCGGTTGTATTCCAGCTGGGCCGGTTCTGGAAGGTCAAGGGGCCGGGCCTGATTTTCCTGATCCCGGTGCTGCAGACCATGGAGCGGGTGGACATGCGCACCATCGTCATGGATATCCCGCCGCAGGACCTGATCTCGCGCGACAACGTGTCGGTGAAGGTCAACGCGGTGGTGTATTTCCGGGTGGTCGATCCGCAGAAGGCGATCATCAACGTCGAACGCTACTACGAAGCCACCAGCCAGCTGGCCCAGACCACGCTGCGCTCGGTGCTCGGCCAGCACGAACTGGACGAGATGCTGGCCGAGCGCGACAAGCTCAACGGCCAGATCCGCGCAATCCTCGACGAGCAGACCGATGCCTGGGGTATCAAGGTCGCCAACGTCGAGATCAAGGATGTGGACCTCAACGAGACCATGGTCCGCGCGATCGCCCGGCAGGCCGAAGCGGAGCGCCAGCGTCGGGCCAAGATCATCCACGCCGAGGGTGAGCAGCAGGCCGCTGAAAAGCTGGTCGAGGCGGCCAAGCTGATGAGCCAGGACCCGCGTGCGATCCAGCTGCGCTATCTGTCCACGCTGACCGAGATCGCCGGCGACAAGAGTTCGACCATCGTGTTCCCGCTGCCGATCGACTTCATCGAATCGCTCAGCAGCAGGCTGCTGGACCGCAAGCCGGACCGGGGAGACTGACCATGGGCCAGAATGCCGAACGTGTGTATACCTCCGATGCCGACATCGCCCGGCTGGAGGCGCTGGTGCAGCAGTTGCCGGATGAGGCGCGGGTGGAACTGCTGCTGGCCGATGGGAGCAGCATCACCGGCGCGGTGGTGGTGCGCCCCACCGTGCAGACCTTCCGCGGCCCCGACGGGTCAGAAGGCATCAACGGCAGGTTGAGGGTGGATGACGCCGGTGATCCGGCGCGCTCGCATCTGATATGGCTGGATGTGATCCGCGAGGTGCGTCGTCTCGATCCTATCGCCGACCCCATGCCGCCGCCGCGGTCGCCGCCCCGGGAGGGATAGCGCCGCGGCAGTGGTCAGCGGTCGGTATCAGCGACCGCCACCACCACGGGGTCCACCACGCGGCCCGCGCGGGGCCGGACGGCGGTTGCCGCCGCCAGCCGGCGGACGGGGTCCGCGCGGGCCGGCAGTGCGAGCGCCCGGGGTGGCGTGATCGGAAGGAAAGTTCGGGGCACTGTCGGGATGACCATAGGGGCGCGCGCTGCGCTTCTTGGCCGTGCCCGGGCCTCTGGCCTGCGGACGGCCCGGTCCGCCCTTCTTGGCCGGCGGCTTCTTCGGGCCGCGGCCGTCAGCGTTGCGATGACCGCTGGGGCCGGTATCCACGCCGTCGGGCACGTACCAGCTGCGGAAAGCGGCCGGATTGCCCTCCGGCAGTGCCCGCGCGCTCTTGTCACGGCGCTGCTTGAAGGGCTTCTGCGATTGGTTGGCAGCGGCTTCGCCGCTGACGGTCAGGCCGCCGTGCGGCTTGCGTCCACCGCGGCGGCCGCGGTCTTCGCGCATATTGTCGAAGCGGCGCAGCTCGCGGCCTTCGTCGGCCGTGGTATGACCGCCGACGTAGCCGGCCGAGCGATGCTGGCCGCCCACGTGCACGGTGGATTTGGCCGCCTTGCGCTGGCCGATCACCGGCAGCAGCGTCAGTGCGGGAGGCGGGCCTTCCTCGAGCTTCAGTTCGCGCCGCAGTTCTTCCACCTGGGCGGTGGGCAGTTCCTGCGACTGGCCGCGCAGCAGCGGCTGGGGCAGGGACACGCCGCCGTAGCGCACGCGCTTGAGGCGGCTCACCTGGCAGCCCTGCGATTCCCACAGCCTGCGGACTTCGCGGTTGCGGCCTTCGGTGACCACCACCTTGAACCAGTCGTGCGAATCGGTACCGCCGATCCGCTCGATCCTGTCGAACTTCGCCGGGCCGTCTTCAAGGGCGACGCCGCGGGCCAGCCGCTCGATGATCTTCTCCGACACGGTTTCCTCGCCCTCGGGGGCACGGACCCGGCACACGTATTCCCGTTCGATCTCGAACGAGGGGTGCATCATCGAGTTGGCCAGCTCGCCGTCGGTGGTGAGCAGCAGCAGGCCGGTGGTATTGATGTCCAGACGACCGATCGCGATCCAGCGCGCACCCTTGAGGGCGGGCAGGGAGTCGAAGATGGTCGGGCGGCCTTCGGGGTCCTCGCGGGTGGTCACTTCACCCTCGGGCTTGTTGTAGATCAGCACGCGGGCCGGTTCGGTCAGCGCACTGGCGACGAAGGTCTTGCCGTCCAGTGCGATACGGTCTCCGCCGCGCACGCTCATGCCGACCTGCGCGGTCTCGCCGTTGACCTGTATCAGGCCATCGGCAATGCGCTGTTCAAGCGCGCGTCGCGAGCCGAGCCCGGCCTGGGCCAGGACCTTGTGCAGACGTTCCTCCAGCCGCGGCGCGGCGGAATCTTCGCCATCGCGCTTGAGTGAAAGTTTGCGGGTGCCCTTTGCGGGCTGGGTGTTGCGGTCGTTCATTGAATGCTCCGGTCGCTGTCGCCTTCTTCGGCGAGGGCGCTGTCATGGTGTGGTTGTTGTGGATGGGAAGTGGGGTCGGCGCCAGTGGTCACCGGGCCGGCCGGGGTGTCGGTAGTGGGGGTGTCGGTAGTGGATCGGGCATCGCTGTCGGGTCCGCTGGATTCGCTGCCTGCGTCGAGGGGCGTGTCGCCCACCGGCAGGGCTTCGTCGCCGGCTGATTCATCACCATTGAGCCGCAACTGCGGCTCCAGGTCGCCGAAATCCTTGAGTTCGGACAGCGGTGGCAGTTCATCCAGGCGTTTGAGGCCGAAGTAATCCAGGAAACCCCTGGTGGTGCCGAGCAGCTCCGGGCGACCGGGCACATCACGATGGCCAACCACCCGGATCCATTCCCGCTCTTCCAGGGCGCGGATGATGTTGCTGTTGACCGCCACGCCGCGCACCTGTTCGATCTCGCCGCGGGTGATCGGCTGGCGGTAGGCGATCAGGGCCAGGGTTTCCAAAGTGGCGCGGGTGTAGCGGGTCTGGCGTTCGGTCCACAGCCGGGCGACCCAGGGGTGCACTTCGGTCTTCACCTGGAAGCGCCAGCCGGTGGCGACTTCAATCAGCTCAACGCCGCGTTCGGCGCAGCCGGCCTGCAGGAACTCCAGGGCCTTTTCGATGCTGTCATCGGGCGCGGGCTCATCCAGCGGAAACAGCCCGCGCAGCTGGACCACCGTCAGCGGCTGGCTGGCGGCGAGCAGGGCGGCCTCGACGATGCGGTTGATCAGTGACTGGTCCATGGCGGCGGGGTGTCAGCTAGTGGAAAAGGACGGCGCGAAGCACGCGGCGTCAGAGGTCGTTGGCGGCGGTGGGTTCATCATCGAACTCGCTGGACAGTTCCAGCGCGGTGTCGCCGTCGCGCGTGGCCAGCGATTTAACGTAGATCGGCGGTGGTGGCTGCTCGGGAACGGCGTCTTCCCAGTCTTCCTGGACGATGTCCAGCAGCCGTTCCTTGGCCAATTCAAGCAGCGCCAGAAGCGTCACCACCACGCCGAGCTTGCCTTCGCGCGGCTCGAACAGGGTTTCAAAACGGTGGAAGCTGCCGTCATCCAGCCGCGTCAGCACTTCACCCATGCGCTGGCGAACGCTGAGTGCGTCGCGCCGGATTGCATGGCCGGTGAACAGCTCGGCGCGCTTGAGCACATCGTGCAGCGCCAGCAGCATCTCGCGCAACTCCACCGGTGGCGGCAGCCGGACTTCGGCACGGTCCGGCACGTGGGCCGATACCGGTGCAGTGTCGCGCTCCATGCGCGGCAGGGTGTCCAGATCTTCCGCAGCCTGTTTGAAGCGTTCGTACTCCTGCAACCGGCGGACAAGGTCGGCGCGGGGATCGTCTTCCTCATTTTCATCAAGTGGAGGCCGCGGCAGCAGCATCCGTGATTTGATCTCGGCCAGGATCGCCGCCATGACCAGGTACTCGGCGGCCAGTTCGAACCGCAGCTCCTGCATCACCCCGATGTAGTTGACGTACTGGCGTGTGATCTCGGCCACCGGAACATCCAGGATGTCCAGGTTCTGCCGGCGGATCAGGTACAGCAGCAGGTCCAGTGGGCCCTCGAACGCTTCCAGGATCACTTCCAGCGCATCCGGCGGGATGTACAGATCCTGCGGGATCTGCAGCACCGGCTGCCCGTGCACCACCGCCAGCGGTATTTCCTGCTGTAGCGGATGGACGCTCATGGGCTGTGCGGTCTCCATCGGGATGGAGGCGTCGGGTCCGGGTTGTGTCATGCGTTGCGGCCCCCTCCGGGCCGGCAGTGATCTGTGGGTTGCGGCATGATTGCGCGCGGAATGTTCTTATATCCAGCTCCGGGTGCACAGGACCGGCGGGGCCGGGAGCCTGGTGACCTGCGGAGATCTGCCCGGGGCGCGGCGCGAGCCGCCGGTCGCAGCCGGGGACGGCGACAGGGGAGCTGGCGGAGGCGTAGGGCGGGGCCGGTTGGAGGCAGCGATATGGCGTTGCGGGGGCGACGGCCGCTGCTGTCCGGCCTTAAACACGTGCCCAGAGTACGGGCAGGCTGGGCCGCTGTCCAGCACCGGCCTTGGCTACAATTCATCCGTGCCCGGCGTTGGGTCGGGCTGGGGAATGGCATGTGGTATCTGATCGAAGGATATGACGGTCCGCAGGGACTGGAGCGGCGTGCGGCCGCACGACCGGCGCATATGGAACGGCTGGTGGCGTTGCGTGACGCCGGCCGGCTGCTGTTGGCCGGGCCATGCCCGGCGATCGACGCCGCGGATCCCGGCCCGGCAGGTTTCAGCGGCAGCGCGGTGGTGGCGCAGTTCGAATCGCTGCAGGCGGCACGCGAATGGGCGGATACGGATCCCTATGTGGACGCCGGGGTATACGAGCGGGTCGAGGTGCGGCCGTTCAAGCCGGTGCTTCCCTGACCCTGCGCTCCGTTACAGGCTGATGTCCTCGTAGCTGCGCGGGTCTGAAATCGGCTCCAGGTGGCCGGTCACGCGCATGGCCGGGAACTCGGCCACGATCTTCTCGATCAGGTCTTCCATGGCGTCGTGGCCACGCAGCACGGTCCAGTCGCCGGGAACCAGCATGTGCATTTCCATGAACTGGCGGGCGGCGGACTCGCGGGTGCGCACGGCGTGGAATTCGATCCTGCCTTTCTCGGTGTGTACCTCCAGGATGGCGAGGATCCTGGCGTTGTCTTCTGGCGACAGCGACACATCCATCAGGCCGGCGGCCGACTCGGAGATGAGTCTGTAACCGGTGACGAGGATGTTCACCCCCACCAGGATGGCAACCACCGGGTCGAGCCATTCCCAGCCGGTCAGCCAGACCAGCAGCAGGCCCAGCACAACGCCGACCGAGGTGTAGACGTCGGTCATCAGGTGCCTGCCGTCGGCGCGCAGCGTCACCGAGCGGTGGCGGGTGCCGACCTTGATCAGGATCCGGCCGACAACGCCGTTGAGCAGCGCGGCCACCAGTGAGATCACCATGCCGATGCCGATCGACTCCAGCGGGCGCGGGTTCACCAGCCGGTCGATACCCAGATAGATGATCGAGGCCGCAGCGATGAACACCATGACCCCTTCCAGAGCCGCGGAGAAATATTCGGCCTTGGTGTGACCGAAGTGGTGGTTGTCATCGGCCGGCCTGGCAGCGACGGTCAGGGCGACGAGGGCAGCAATGGCGGCCACCAGGTTGACCATGGATTCGGCGGCGTCCGACAGCAGGCCCACCGAGCCGGTAATGGCCCAGGCGCTGCCCTTGAGCAGGACCGTGACCACCGCGGTCCCGATTGCCAGCCAGGCGTACTTCCTCAGATCTGGCACGCCTGCTGTCGGTTTTCCGGTCCGTTCCATGACCATATGGTACTTCCCGGCCATGAAACGGCTCAGCTATCCAAAGACGTTCGCCGGGCGGTCAGTTGCGTTGAGCAGCAGCTTGGGGAGGCTCAGGGGCACCAGTGCACGTGCAGCGGTGCCCCCGGGGTCAGCAAGGCGATGCGGGCCGGGTATTCCAGCGGGTCGTCACCGGCGACGATTTTTTCCAACAGGGCGCGTTTTTTGGCCCCGCGGATCAGCAACATCCGGGACCGGGCCGGCTGTAGGCCCGCCGGTGTCAGGCTGATGCGCCGCAGCCAGCGTCCGGCACCGGAGCAGCCGCTGGCGTCTACCGCCACGTAGGCCGCGGGGCTGGACAGCGCCTGCTCCAGCCCGATCATCCGCGGGAACAGTGAAGCCGTATGTCCGTCTTCACCCATGCCCAGTACCACCACGTCGGCCGGGGTGCGGGCGTGGATGTTGGCCACTGCGACCGCTTCCTCGATCCCGCGTCCGGGCTGGGTCAGGGTTTCAAGGCGCGCTGCCGCCGCCTGGTGGCGCAGCAGCGATTCGCGCACCAGCCGCGCGTTGCTGTCCTGGTCATCGGGCTGCAGCCAGCGCTCGTCTACCAGCGCCACATCCACGCGGTTCCAGTCCAGTGGCGCCTTGGCCAGGGCCGAATACACCGGCCCGGGCGTGCTGCCGCCTGACAGCAGCAGCCGCGCGCGCAGCTTGCCATCCAGCGCCTGCTGCAGTTCCGCAGACAATGCCACCGCCGCGCCCCAGGCCCACTGGGTCGGCGAGTCGTAGGTATGCAGATGCATGGGCACGCCGGCGCGAGTGCCGTCCACAACGGTCTGCTGCTGGCTCATCGTGGTTCTCTCCCCTGCTGCTGGCCTGCGATCGTGGCCGCGCCCAACAGGCCCGGATGGCGATGCAACACTGCCACGGATGGTACCCGGGCCATGGTGGCCGAAAACCGTCCCTTGTGTTCGAAGCGCTCGCGGAATCCGGAGCGGCGCAGCTGTTCAAGCAGCCTCGGCACCATGCCGCCGGTCAGGAACACGCCCTGCCAGGCGCCAAGGGTCAGCACCAGATCGCCGGCGATCGCGCCGAATACGTTGCAGAACACCTCCACCGCCTGCGCGCTGTGCGGGTCGCCGGCGGTGGCCGCGGCGGTAATGTCCGCGGGCTCCGGCGAGCCGGGATCTTCGCCCGCCATTTCGGCCAGGGCCCGGTGGATGTTGACCAGGCCCGGTCCGCAGACCAGGCGCTCGTTCGACACGCGGTTGAAGCGGGTGGAGAGGTGTTCGAGGATTGCCAGCTCCAGCGCCGAGCCGGGGGCGAAGCTCACGTGTCCGCCTTCGCTGTCCAGCGGATGCGGCCGGCCATCGCGCACCACCAGGCCGCCCACGCCGAGCCCGGTGCCTGGTCCGACAACGGCCAGCACCTTATCGGCCTGCATTTCACGGACATGACCCTGCAGCGGTTGCCACGGGGCCGGGCCGATCACCGCATAGTCGTCCGGGCCGAGCAGCGGCACGGCCATGGCCTGGGCGGTGAAATCGTTCACAAGCACCGCTTCCGCCAGGCCCAGCTGCGCACGCAGCCCGCTGCCGGAGACCACCCAGGGGTGGTTGAGCATGCGGGCCTGGTCGCCGGAGATGCGCGCGGCGATGGCGAACACGGCGCGATCCACCCGCGCGCCGGTTTCCTGCAGGTAACGTCGGGCAGCGTCTTCCGGTGAGCCGGAAGACGCGACTGGATACGCACGGACGCTGTCGGGCACCAGCGGCATCGGGGCGGCGGGATCGGCCAGGGCGAACCGGGCGTTGGTGCCGCCGATATCGGCGAGCAGGGTGTATGCGCCGGTCACGGTCGCCGGGCTCCGCGACCTGGCACGGTGGACGGGAGAAACCCTGCAGCCGCCTCAGGCCCCCAGGATCCTGCGGGATATTCTTCCGCCCGGATGCCGGCCTGCTCCCACGATCGACTGATGCTGTCGATCCAGCGCCATGCGGCTTCGACCTCATCATCGCGGACGAACAGCGTCTGGTCGCCCTTGAGGGCGTCGATCATCAGCCGTTCGTAGGCGATGCGACGCGTGGGCGTGGGCGCCATCGACAGGTCCAGCATCATCGGCTGCAGCTCGGTAGCGCCCCATTCCGGAGCGGCCAGGCTGCCCATCAGCCCCAACTCGATGGTTTCCTCCGGCTGCAGGCGCACCCGAAGGCGGTTGGAGGTGGCGCGTTCGGCGCTGGGGCGGTCGAACACCCAGTGCGATACCGGCCGGAACGACACCACCACCTCGGTCATGCGCCGGGCCATGCGCTTGCCGGTCACCAGCCGGAAAGGCACCCCGGCCCAGCGCCAATTGTCGATCCAGGCGCGCACGGCGACAAAGGTTTCCACATCGCCCGCGTGGCGGAATCCCTGTGCGGCGCGGCCCTCCACCACGCCGTCGGCGTAGCGGCCGCGGACGCTGTCGGCGGCGGCTTCGGTGGGGGTCATCGGCCGCAAGGCGTGCAGGACCTTGCGTTTTTCATCGCGCACGCTGTCGGGGTCGAGCGAGGCGGGCGGCTCCATCGCGATCAGTGCCAGCAGCTGCAGCATGTGGTTCTGGACCATGTCGCGCAGGGCGCCGTAGCCGGCGTAGTAGCCCTCGCGGCCGTCCACGCCGGTGGTCTCGGCCACGATGATGTCCACCGACTCGATCCACTGCCGCTGCCACACCGCCTCCAGCAGCGTATTGCCCAGGCGCAGGGCCATCAGGTTCTGCACCGGCGCCTTGCCCAGGTAGTGGTCGATGCGGAAGGTGCGTGACTCATCCAGCGCGTCGCCGAGGATGGCGTTGATTTCCCGCGCCGAGGCGAGGTCATGGCCGATCGGTTTCTCGAGCACCAGGCGCGAGGGGTCTTCCAGCAGGCCGGCCGCCTTCAGGCCCATGCAGGCGGGACCGAACAGATCCGGCGGCACCGCGAGGTAGCTCACCGCGGGGCGGTCCGCGTAGCGTGACAGGGTGGCGGCCATGGCGGCGCCGTCCGTGAGGTCCACGGGGTGGTAGTGGATGCGTTCCAGCAGGCGATCAAGGGACGCCGATGTGACGTCTTCGCCCTCCATCTGTTCGCGCAGCCAGCTGCGGAAGCTGGCATCGTCATGGTCACTGCGCCCCACCGCGATCACGCGGAAGCTGTCGGGGAGCAGGCGGTCGCGCAGCAGGTGGTGCAGGGAAGGGAACAGATAGCGCCGTGCCAGGTCGCCCGTGGCGCCAAACAGCAGCAGGGTGTCGTGCATCACTACTCCTTCGGGCAGGGGCAGGGCCGGCGCGGTGGATGACGATACCAAACCGCTTCCGGCAGGCGGGCTAAAATGCGAGGCTGTTTCCGCCAGCCTTGGACAGTTCGTGAGCAAGACCGCCCCCGCCGTGATCCGGCAAGAAGATTTCATCCAGTCCGTCGCCGACGCGCTGCAGTACATCAGCTATTACCACCCGGTGGATTACATCCGGAACCTCGCCGCGGCGTACGAGCGCGAGGAATCCCCGGCGGCCAAGGACGCGATGGCGCAGATCCTGATCAACTCGCGCATGTGCGCCGAGGGCCACCGGCCGATCTGCCAGGACACCGGCATCGTCACCGTGTTCCTCGAGATCGGCATGGACGTGCGCTGGGACGACGCCACCATGGGCGTGGAGGACATGGTCAACGAAGGCGTGCGTCGCGCTTATGCGCACCCGGACAACAAGCTGCGCGCCTCGGTGCTGGCCGACCCGGCCGGCGCGCGCCGCAATACCGGCGACAACACCCCCGCGATCGTCAACATGAAGACGGTGCCGGGCAACAAGGTGGACGTGATCGTGGCGGCCAAGGGCGGCGGTTCGGAGGCGAAGGCGAAGTTCGCCATGCTCAACCCGTCCGACTCGGTGGTCGATTGGGTGCTGGAGATGGTGCCGACCATGGGCGCGGGCTGGTGCCCGCCGGGCATGCTCGGGATCGGCATTGGCGGCACGGCGGAGAAGGCGATGCTGCTGGCCAAGGAATCGCTGATGGAACCGATCGACATCGTTGATCTCAAGGCCCGCGGCCCGGCCAGCCGGCTGGAGGAAATGCGCCTGGAGATCTTCGACAAGGTCAACGCGCTGGGCATCGGTGCTCAGGGCCTTGGCGGGCTGACCACGGTGCTGGACATCAAGATCAAGGATTACCCGACCCACGCGGCCAACCTGCCGGTGGCGATGATCCCCAACTGCGCGGCCACCCGCCATGCGCACTTCACCCTGGACGGAAGTGGCCCGGTGGCGCTGGATCCGCCGTCGCTCGAAGACTGGCCGGAGATCACCCGCGACGCCTCCAACGGCCGTCGGGTGAACCTGGACACCATCACCCCGGAGGAAGTGGCCTCGTGGCAGCCGGGAGAAGCCCTGCTGCTCAGCGGCAAGCTGCTGACCGGCCGCGACGCCGCACACAAGCGCATGGTGGACATGCTGAACCGCGGCGAGGAGCTGCCGGTCGATTTCCGCAACCGTTTCATCTACTACGTGGGTCCGGTGGATCCGGTGCGCGAGGAAGCGGTGGGTCCGGCCGGCCCGACCACGGCCACCCGTATGGACAAGTTCACCCGCCGGATGCTGGAAACCGGCCTGCTGGGCATGGTCGGCAAGGCCGAGCGCGGCCCGGAAGCCATCGAGGCGATCCGCGATCACCGTGCGGTCTACCTGATGGCGGTGGGCGGCTCGGCGTACCTGGTGTCCAAGGCCATCCGCGCCTCGCGGGTAGTGGCGTTCGAGGACCTGGGCATGGAAGCGATCCACGAATTCACCGTGCAGGACATGCCGGTGACGGTGGCCGTGGATTCCACCGGTGAATCGGTGCACGAAACCGGCCCGCGCGAGTGGCAGGCGCGGATCGGCAAGATCCCGCTGGCGGTGATCGACCCCGCCTGACACGCGCCTCCAACCCGACCGGCCCAGTCAGGTCGGCCCGGGTAGGAGCGCGCCATGCGCGCGAAGCCGCGTGACATCCGTTGTGGTCCCGCCGGCCCCTCACGTTTCGGGGCTGCGGAGCCGCCCGGCGGTCCGCTTGCACAGGCACACATGATTCACGCGGCTTCGCGCGCATGGCGCGCTCCTACTGCTGAGGGATGGCGCGGTGAGTGCAGGTACCGGTTCAGGGGTGGCTGCGGTCAGTGCAGGAACTGGAGACGGGCCAGTTCGGCGTACAGGCCGCCCTGGGCCAGCAGTTCGTCGTGGGTGCCTTCGGCCACTATGCGGCCCTGGTCCATCACCACGATCCGGTCGGCCTTGAGCACCGTGGCCAGGCGATGGGCGATGACCAGGGTGGTGCGCCCGCGCATGAGGTGTTCCAGCGCCTGCTGCACGGCCCGCTCGCTTTGCGCGTCCAGGGCCGATGTGGCCTCGTCCAGCAGCAGGATCGGCGCATCGCGCAGCAGCGCCCGGGCAATCGCCACGCGCTGCTGCTGGCCGCCTGAGAGGCGCGTGCCGCGCTCACCCAGCTGCTCGTCGTAACCGTTGGGCAGGGCGGCGATGAACTCATCCGCCTCGGCCATGCGGGCCGCGGCCTCGACCTCCGCATCGCTGGCCTCCAGGCGACCGTAGCGGATGTTGTCGCGGGCGCTGGCGGCGAAGATGGTTGGGTGCTGCGGTACCAGGGCGATTTGTTCGCGCAGTTCGACCGGGTCCAGCTCACGCAGGTCCACTCCATCAACGCGCACAGCGCCCTGCTGCGGATCGTGGAAGCGCAGCAGCAGCCCCAGCACGGTGCTCTTGCCGGCGCCCGAAGGCCCAACCAGGGCAACGGTCTCGCCGGGGCGCACGTGGAGGGAAAAGTCCTGCAGCGCAGGCGTATCCGGGCGGGAGGGGTAGTGGAAGCCCAGCCGGTCCAGGACGATCTCACCCTGCACCGGCCGGAGCAGGCTGCGCGGCTGGGCCGGCGCCGTCAGCTGCGGGGATTCCACCAGCAGTTCGTTGATCCGGCCCATGCCGCCGGACGCGCGCTGCAGCTCGTTCCACACTTCCGCCAGTGCGCCCACCGAGCCGCCGCCCAGCAGCGCGTACAGGACAAACTGGCCCAGCGTGCCGGGGCTGAGGCGGCCTGCCACAACGTCCTGGGCGCCGGACCAGAGCACGATGGTGATGGCGCCGAAGATGGCGGTGATCGCCACCGCCGTAACCATCGCCTGGGTGCTGATGCGCCGACGGGCGGTCGCGACCGACAGGGCCACGGCCTCGGAGAACCGGCTGCGCTCCCAGGCTTCGCGGGCGTGGGCCTGCACGGTATGGATTGCGCCCAGGGTCTCGGCGGCGAGGGTATTGGCATCGGCCACGCGGTCCTGGCTGGCGCGGGAGATCTTCTGCAGCCGGCGTCCGCCGAGCACAATCGGCAGCACGAACACCGGGATGCCGATCAGGGTCCAGGCCGCCAGCCGCGGGCTGGTGATCACCATCATGGCCAGGCTGCCCACCACCATCACCACGCTGCGCAGGGCCACCGACATGCCGGAGCCGATCACCCCACGCAGCAGCTCGGTGTCTGCCGACAGGCGCGAGACCAGCTCGCCGCTGCGGCTGCGCTCGAAGAACGCCTGGTCCAGCCCGACCAGGTGCCCGTACAGCCGTGTGCGCAGGTCGGCGATCACCCGCTCGCCCAGCAGGGAGACGAAGTAAAACCGCGCGGCGGTGGCCAGCGCCAGTCCCAGGGCCACCACGAACAGCACCGCGAAGGCGGCGTTGATGTTGCTGGCATCGCTGAAGCCGCGGTCGATCATTATTCGCACCGCGACCGGCAGGCTCAGGGTGGCCGTGGACGAGGCGGCGAGAGCCAGCAGCCACGCGGCCACCAGCCCGCGCTGGCGCCCGAGGAAGGGCAGCAGCGTGCGCAGTACCCCAATCCGCGCCTTGGCGGAGGGGGCGGCTGCGTCAGCGGCAGCGGGGGACGGGTCGGTGGCTTCGTTCATCGGCGAGGGCAGGGTCCGGCAGGGCTGGGCGCGCAAGCCGCCCATTGTAGAAGGCCGGACCCTCAGGCGTCTTCGAACCGGATCCGGTCGCGACTGGCATCGCGCAGGTGGATCCGCAGCGCATCCACCAGCGCGGCTGGCAGGCGCAGCTGGAAGCGGGCGCCGGCGGCGTCGAACTGTTCATCGACCTTCTCCGCCTCGAACGGCTCAAGCGCGGCGTGAACGGAGCCGAGGTCTTCAAACGGGACGTGCAGTGCGACTTGCGCATATTCCACCAGCGGACTGCGCTCGGCCTGGCGCAGACACTCCGCTGCGGACCCGCCGTAGGCGCGCACCAGGCCACCGGCGCCGAGCTTGATGCCCCCGTACCAGCGGGTCACCACCACCACCACGCGGTCATAGCCCTGGCCATCGATGGCGGCCAGGATCGGACGGCCGGCGGTGCCCGCCGGTTCCCCGTCATCGCTTGAGCGGTAGTCGTCGCCGATCCGCCAGGCCCAGCAGTTGTGGGTGGCATCGGGAACGCGGACCGATTCGAGCCACGCCGCTGCCTCGGCCGCCCCGCCAACGGATACGGCGCGAGCCAGGAAGCGGCTGTGCTTGACCTCGATTTCGTGCGAGGCGGGTGCGGCAAGGGTGTCGAGCGTCATTCGTCCAGCAGGCCGTCAAGATCGTCGGGCAGAGACTGGGAAGGATAGCGGCGCCGGTACTCGCGCAGGCTTTCGCGTGCCACGTCGAGTTCGCCGGCATCGCGCAATTCGCGAATCCGGTCGAGCCACAGGCGCTGGAATGCAGGGGAATCCACCGTGGCCGGGGGGTCGCCGTGGAGGTCATCGTCTTCGAACAGGATGTGGCCATGGGCTGAGTCGGCAGCCTTGTCCGCCTGGATCTCGACGGTTGCCGGCGGGGAGGGGGGAGCAGGCGGCGCCGGAGGGGCCGGAGGTGGCGCCATGGCCCGCTGGCGGGTGGGCGCCGGCCGCGGGGTGGGTTGCTGGGCCGGTTCGGATTCGCGGGCAGTAGCCTGCGACGCGGACGCTTCCTGCGGCTGCGCGCGGACGGGACCGGTGTCCTCCACTGGTCTGGAGGCATCCCGCGTCGCCGGAGCGCTGTCTGCAGCCTCCTGGTCGTGCTCACTGGCAGCAGCCGGCGGCGGGGAGCTTTTGATGCGCGCGGTGGCCGGCGGTGCGGGTTCCACGGGACGGGTCTCTTCGCCTGCTGCCAGGGCGGAATCGGCTGGAGCCGGAACAGTTCGGAGCGATGTCGCCGATGCTGCTTCGGGAGCGGATACAGGACGGACCGCCGTCGTTTCGGACGCCGCCCGGCCCTGACGGGCCGGTACAGACCCTTCGGCGATCGCCGGAATCCCGTCCCCGGGAGCCGGACGCAGCTGCCAGGCAATGCCAACGGCGAAAACCAGCGAGGCGGCAATGCCGAGTGCCGCAGGCCAACGCCTGCGGGAACGAGGCGCCAGCCGCGCCGCCTGCCCCGACAGCGCCGCGCGGGCGCTGGCCAGCACCGCGGCGTCCACCCCCGGGGGTGGACCGCCGTGCGGAATGGCCCGCGCCAGGGCATCGGCCATGGCGCGTTCTTCCGGGCTCAGGGGATCCTGATCGTGGCTCATGGCACAAGTCTCGCGCGCAGCTTGTCCATTGCATAGCGAAGCCGCGACTTCACCGTTTCCCGGCCCACCCCGGTGACTTCGCCGATTTCCTCCAGGGTCAGCTCCTGATCGAGGCGCAGCAGGAGCACTTCGCGCTGTTCCGGCGGCAGGTCGTCCAGCGCCAGCTGCAGATGACGCCGCCGCTCGAACTCGGACAGGCTGTGTTCGGGCGTCTGCTCGTCAGTCATCTGCGCAACGCGCTCGTTGGCATCACCGGGCGGCGGGGGGCGGTGCCGGCGCGCACGCCAGTGGTCGGCGACGCGGTTGCGGGCAATCCGGTAAAGCCAGGATGCAAAGCCGGCCTCCGGGCTCCAGCCATCGCGGGCGCCGATGATCCTCTGCCACACATCCTGGAACACTTCATCGGCCAGCGCGGAGTCGCGCAGCTGGGCCAGCAGGAACCGGTGCAGGCGCTGGCGGTGGCGGGCGTACAGCTGTTCGAATGCGCCCATTTCGCCGTTGGCATAGGCCTGCATCAGCGCCTCATCGCTGGGCGCTTCGATGACCTGGGCTGGGGCGAGCGAGTCCTTCACCGTTGGCAGGTTAAGCGCTGCCGGTGTGAACGGGAAGCCAGCGGGGGTTGCCTGTTCCGGCGCTCTTTGCCGTTGGAGTGGGGAAGGGCAAGGGGATCGGGCATTGGCGTGGACGGAGTGGGGCTTATGACGGACGGGCCCTGGACAAGGGTGGAGGCTGCGGGTGCGCTGGTCGAGATGCTCGCCGCGCTGCTGCCGGCTGGCAGCGCCGTGGCATTGTCCTGGGGCGAGGGCGGCGCGCAGAACTGCGTGGCCTGCGGCCCATACGATCCGCGCTTGCAGGCCCGCGCCGTGCAGCGACTTGCAGCCGAGGGCGAGGACGGGCGCGATGAGTGGCCGCTGGACATTTCCTGCCCTGAAGGAGACAGCCGGATCGCGGTCGCGGCCGATCCGGGTAGGGGCATGGAGGCGGAGGGGGTGGCCCGCTGGCAGCGGCTGGCACCGTGGATGGTCAGGACCTTCATGCGCGCGGAAGGCGAAGCCGGGCAGGTGCGAGCGCTGCGCAAGTCCGAACGCCTGCAACAGGCCCTGTACGGCATCGCCGACCTGTCCGGCTCGCAGCTTGAAATGGAGGAGATGCTTGAGCGCATCCACGCGGTGGTGGCTTCGCTGATGTCCGCGGACAACCTGTACATCGTGCTGTACGACCCGGCGCGCGAAGTCGCCAGGTTCCTCTATTTCGTGGATCAGAACGATCCCTGGCAGTGCGATCCACGCGAGGAGATCGTGCTGGAGCAGATTCCCACCAGTCTGACGGCAGCGCTGCTGCGCGATGGCCGGGCCTGGCGTGGCCCGTCGGAAACGGTGTGCAGGGAGCTGAACGTGGCGCGGGATCCCAGCCTGGGGCCGGACAGCGTTGACTGGCTGGGCGTCCCCATGCACCGCGAGGGGGCGATCAGCGGTGCGGTCGTGGTGCAGAGCTACGAGCAGGCGGAGGCCTACTCGGACGAGGACCGCGCGCTGCTCGAATACGTCGCCCAGCACATCCTGACGGCCGTGGATCGGCGCATGGCCCGTTGCGAGCTGGAGCGCCGGGTGGCCGAACGTACCCTGGAACTGCAGCAGGCCAATGCCGTGTTGCAGGCGGAGATCATCGAACGCCAGCATTCGGAGCAGCTGCAACGGGCGCTGTTCCGCATCAGCGAACTGTCGGTGACCGCGGTCAGCCTGGAGCGTTTCTATGCCGATGTACACGAGCTGGTGGACGGCCTGCTCTACGCGAAGAACTTCTATGTGGCCATGCTGTCGGCGGACGGGCAGCGCATCGAGTTTCCCTACTCGGTGGATGAGCGCGATCCGGTCAGGGAGTCCCGGCCGCTGACCAGGGGACTGACCGAATACGTGATCAACAGCGGGCGCGCGCTGTTGGCCGACCGGGAGGCGATCGCCGGGCTGGAGACCAGCGGAGATCTGGTCAACTACGGCACGTTGGCCCACAGCTGGCTGGGCGTACCGCTGGAACTGGACGGCGAAGTGGTGGGAGTGATCGCCGTGCAGAGCCACTCGGCGAAGATCCACTTCGGACGGCGCGACCAGGAATTGCTGACCTTCGTGGCCCAGCACATCGGCATTGCCCTGTCGCGCAAGCGCGCGCAGGACTCGCTGCGGGCCGCACACGCCCAGCTGGAGTCGCGGGTGGAAACCCGCACCCGCGAACTCAAGGAGGCCAACCGCGAGCTGCGGGCCCAGGTCGGAGAGCGGATGCGGGCAGAGCAGCGGCTGCTTGACCAGGCGCGGCACGATGACCTGACCGGGCTGCCGAACCGGGCCCATCTGCTGGAAAAGCTGGACGCGGCGATCAGCCGCATGCACGAACCGGGGTCGATTCCCTTCGCCGTGCTGTTCATGGATCTGGACCGGTTCAAGCTGGTCAATGACAGCGTCGGCCATGCGGCCGGCGACGACATGCTGATCGAAGCCGGGCGCCGGGTGCGGCGCGCGTTGAACGCCAACGACACGGTGGCGCGACTGGGCGGTGACGAGTTTGCGGTGCTGCTGGAGAACGTGGCCACGGTCCATGCGGCCGAGGGGGTGGCGGCGCGCCTTCTGCGTGAGCTGTCGCGGCCGGTGTGGATCGCAGGCCGCGAACTTTTCCCGTCGGCCAGCATCGGCATTTCCGTGTGGCAGCCGCGCTACCGCTATGGCGAGGAGATGATCCGCGACGCCGACGCGGCCATGTACCGCGCCAAGGAGCGGGGCCGGGCCCGCAGCGCTGTCTTCGATGAGGCCATGCGCGCCGAGGCCACGCGCCTGCTGGATCTGGAGGCCGACCTGCGCCGGGCGATCAACAAGAAGGCGTTCGAACCGTATTTCCAGCCGATCGTGCGCCTGTCCGACGGCAAGGTGGTGGGACATGAGGCGCTGCTGCGCTGGAACCATGAGATCCGCGGGATCCTGACGCCGGTGGATTTCATCGGCGTGGGCGAGGACAGCGGGCTGATCGAGCAGGTGGACTGGCTGTTGTACCAGGACGTGGCCAGACAGCTGCGCGTGCCGGGCGAAGGCTATATCTCCATCAACGTGTCGCCGCGGCATTTCCATTCCGATGATTTCGCCAACCGGCTGCTGTCGCTGCTGGACATGGAGAAGGTGGATCCCGCGCGGCTGCGGATCGAGATCACCGAAGTGGCCCTGCTCGACGATGCCCCTCGGGCCCTGCGCATGCTCAACATGCTGCGCGAGCGCGGGGTGGTTGCCCTGTTGGACGACTTCGGCACCGGCTTTTCGGCGCTGTCCTACCTGCATCGGTTTCCGATCCAGTCGCTGAAGATCGACCAGAGCTTCGTCGCCGGGCTCGAGGGCGAGGTGCGCACGGAAAGCCACGCCCTGGTGCGCGCGATCCTGGCGCTGGCGGGAACCATCGGCATCGAGACCGTCGGTGAAGGCGTGGAAACGGAGCGGCAGCGGGACGTGCTGCTGCGCCTGGGATGCGAGTACGGGCAGGGCTTCCTGTACGGAAGCCCGCAGCCGTTCGAGGCCATGGTCAGCTGACCGCGCAGGCTGGGCTCAGCGGGTCGACACACGCCCCGGCTCCGCAGCCCGCACCTGCCTGCGCGCCTCGCCGATCAGATCCACCAGCTCGGCGCGCAGCTGCCAGGGGTCGTCACCGACGGATGCGCGCGCGCTGCCCTCGATCTCATCCCAGCTCCAACCATCGCTCTGCGCTCCGCCGCGCAGGGCATCGGCATATGCCGCCACCGCCGCTGCAAAGCGCAGCTGTTCACTTGGACGGCTGCGCATTGCCTGGCGGGTCACCGGGGTTTCAATCAGCCTGCTGTTGTCATGACCGGGGAGCTTGTAGCGCAGGCGCAGGTGGGCAAGCTCCCCGCCGGGTCCATCGGTGGCCCTGGAAGCCGTGCCGTAGCGCAGCGGCGGCAGCCGCTCGCCACCCGACCCCACAAGCGCCACCTCATACAGGGCGGTGACTTCGTGGCCGGCACCGATGTCTCCGGCATCGACGCGGTCATTGTCGAAGTCCTCGCGCTGCAGCAGCCGGTTTTCGTAGCCGATCAGGCGGTATTCGGCCACTTCGGCTGGATTGAACTCGACCTGGATCTTGACGTCATGGGCGATGGTCAGCAGCGTGGCCGACATCTCCTCAACCAGTACCTTGCGGGCCTCGCGCAGGGTGTCGATATAGGCCAGCTTGCCGTCGCCGGCCTGGGCCAGCCGCTGGGCCAGTGCATCGTTGTAGTTGCCCTGGCCGAAGCCGAGCACGGTCAGGGCGATGCCTTCCTTGCGGCGGTCGGCGGCCAGGGTTTCCAGGGTGCCGCCGTCGATGTTGCCAACGTTGAAATCGCCATCGCTGGCCAGGATTACCCGGTTCACGCCGTTCTCCGCGAACGCCTGCCGCGCCATGTTGTAGGCCACCCGCAGGCCGTCGCCGCCATTGGTGCTGCCATGGGCCTGCAGGCGTTCAATCGCGGCGTTGATCTCGTCGTGGCGGTCGCCGGGCGTGGGTGGCAGGACCACGCCGGCGCTGCCCGCATAGGCGACGATCGAGACGCGGTCCTGCGGGCGCAGCTGGTTTACCAGCTCCGCAAAGGCCTGCTTGAGCAGGGGCAGTTTGTCGTGGCTGTTCATCGAGCCCGAGGTGTCGATCAGGAACACCAGGTTGGCCGGCGGCAGCTCCAGCTTCGGCACGTCGTAACCCTTGATGCCGATCATGAGCAGGTGGCGGTTTGCGTTCCACGGTGCGGGTGCCAGCTCTGTGGTGACCCGGAACGGGACGTCACGTGAGTCGGGCGCGGGGTGGCCATAGGAAAAATAGTTGATGAACTCCTCGGCACGCACCGCGTCTGCCGGCGGGCGGATGCCGTTGCGGAGCATCCTGCGCACGTTGCTGTAGCTGCCGGTGTCGACATCGACGGAGAAGGTGGACACCGGCTGTTCGCTGGTCCGCTGCACCGGGTTGTCGCTGCGCTCGTCGTAACGTTCGGTATTGGTCAGGGGAGGAGGCAGGAGCCGCTCGCCCGCGGCGGACACAGCGGAGCGCAACGGGAGCACAGCTTCCATGTAGAGCGGCGGTGATGGCGGCGCAGGAGGCGCTGGCGGCGCGGGTGGTGGCGCATCGAACACGACAGGCGGGTTGTCAGCCGCTCCAGGTGCAACCTTGGATTCCCCCGCGACGCGGGTGTCCGGGGCGCTCTGGCAGGCGGACAGGGCAAGGCTGCCGAGCAGCAGGGCGGTCAGGATGGGGCGTTGCATGGCACTCTCCGTGTGATGGTCCTGGCTGCCAACGTACGGGGAGGGTGAAAGGGGTTGCAAGCTGCGGAACGCCCGGAGGCGCTCTCGGCAGAGGGCTCAGCCGCGGATCACCAGCAGGCGCGGCTCGGTCATGTCCTCGATCGCGTAGCGGACGCCCTCCCGGCCCAGTCCGGACTGTTTGACCCCGCCGTAGGGCATGTTGTCGACGCGGAAGCTGGGGATGTCGCCCACGATCACGCCGC
Organism: Luteimonas sp. A277; assembly: GCF_054052045.1. The sequence goes on along the minus strand of NZ_JBSVRG010000002.1, from coordinate 201,117 downwards.
CGACTTCCAGCTCATCCCAGGCCCGCATGGCGTGCGCCAGGCTGGCGGTGAACACGCCGGTCTGCAGGCCGAAATCGCCGGCGTTGACGGTGGCAAGCGCCTCGTCGAAATCATCAAAGGGCTGCAGGCATGCCACGGGGCCGAACACCTCCTGGCGGTACAGGTCGCTGTCGGGTGGCACCTGCTCCATCAGCGTCGCCGGAACCATATTGTCCTTGCGCGGACCGCCTGCGAGGCGCTTTGCCCCGCCCTTGATGGCGTCCTCGACCCAGGATTCGATCCGCTGGGCTGCGTCCTCGTCGATCACCGGGCCAATGAAGGTGTTTTCCTCGCGCGGATCGCCCATGGGCAGGGCAGCCACTTTCTTCTTCAGCTTCCTGCGCAGCGGTTCGTACAGGTCCCGGTGAACCAGGATGTGCTGCACGCCGATGCAGCTCTGGCCGGACTGGTAGTAGGCCCCGAAAGCGAGCCGGTCGACCACATGGTCCAGGCTGGCTCCCGGGTCGGCGTCGACGATGCAGGCTGCGTTGCCGCCCAGCTCCAGGGTCACCTTCTTGCGACCGGCCCGGGCTTTCAGGTCCCAGCCGATCAGCCCGCCGGTGAAGCTGAGCAGCTGGATGCGCTCGTCCTCGACCAGCAGCGAGGCGTCGTCGTTGCTGCAGGGCAGGATTGAAAACGCACCCCTGGGCAGATCGGTTTCGGCCAGGATCTCGCCGATGATCAGCGCCCCGACCGGAGTCTTGGCGGCGGGCTTGAGCACGAACGGACAGCCGGCGGCGATGGCGGGCGCCACCTTGTGTGCCACCAGGTTGAGCGGGAAGTTGAACGGGGTGATGAAGCTGCACACGCCGATCGGCACCCGCTTGACCATGCCGCGATAGCCGCGGCTGCGCTCGGAGATCTGCAGCTCCACGGTCTCGCCTTCGATCCGGGTGGCTTCGGCGGCGGCGATGCGGAAGGTATCGATCAGCCGGTCCACCTCGCCACGGGAGTCACTGATCGGCTTGCCGGCCTCGATGCAAAGCGCCAGCGCCAGCTCGTCGTAGCGCTCGCGGAAGCGGCGCACGCAGTGTTCCAGCACATCGCGGCGCGCGTCGGGGGTGAATTCCTGCATTGGTCGGCGGGCGCGGCTGGCAGCGGCGATCGCTTTGCGCACCGCTGCGGTATCGGCGAATGCGACGCGGGTGGCGATGCGTCCGGTGTACTTGTTGCGCACTTCCAGATCCGTATTGGCCGCTACGGCCTGGTTGGCGATGTAGTACGGATAGCTGGCGGCAAGGCTGCCGCGCACGCGTTTGGATGTGGTCTTCTTGCTGGTCATTGCATTGGCCTCGTATCAGAGCGTTCGCCAGTTGCAGGAGCGCGCCATGCGCGCGAAGCCGCGTGAATCATGGTTCGCGGAGACGCTTCGGTGAATGCGTTGGGTCCGAAGCCACGCAGCGCCGATCGATGTCACGCGGTTTCGCGCGCATGGCGCGCTCCTACGGGGGGGCGGGTCATTTGACTGCGGCGCTCATGCGGGGGATGTCCTCGTTGAGGATGCGATCGTCGTCGGAATAGTCAATCGGAAGCTCGATCAGGTCCACGCCCGGCCTTTCCAGCACATCGCGCAGCAGCGGGGCGAACGCTTCGGCGGAGTCGACCCGATGCCCCCGGGCGCCGTAGCTCTCGGCGTACTTCACGAAATCCGGGTTGCCATAGTCCATGCCGAAGGTCGGGTAGTCCTCGTGGCTCTGCTTCCACTTGATCATGCCGTAGGCGTCGTCGCGCAGCACGATCACCACCAGGTCCAGCTTCAGGCGCACGGCGGTCTCCAGCTCCTGCGAATTCATCATGAAACCGCCATCACCGCACACCGCCACCACCTTGCGATCCGGATGCACCATGCGCGCGGCCATGGCGACGGGCAGGCCGGCGCCCATGGTGGCCAGCGCGTTGTCCAGCAGCAGGGTATTGGGGCGCTGGCAGCGGTGGTTGCGCGCGAACCACAGCTTGTACAGGCCGTTGTCCAGGGAAATGATGTCCTCGGGCGCGAGTACCGCGGCCATGTCGGCCACCAGGCGCTGGCTGACCATGGGGAAGCGCGCGTCGTCCGCTCGGTCCTGCAGGTGTTCCAGCAGTGCGCTGCGGGCACGGTCGAAACAGCTGAAGTCCCAATGATCCTGCGGCTCCAGCGCCTCGGCCAGCTGCCATACGGCGTTGGCGATGTCGCCGACCACTTCCACCTGGGGGAAATACACCGGGTCCACCACCGCGCCCGAGTAATTGACGTGGATGACCGTACGCTTGCCTTCGCGCATGAAGAACGGCGGCTTCTCGATCACGTCGTGGCCGATGTTGATGATGCAGTCGGCCTGATCGATGGCGCGGTGCACGAAGTCGCCGTCGGACAGGGCCGCCGTGCCCATCCACAGCGGCCCGGTCTCGTCCAGCACGCCCTTGCCCATCTGGGTGCTGAAGAACGGGATGCCGAGCTTGTCGATGAAGGCGGCAAGCGTGCGCGCGGTGGTCTTGCGGTTGGCGCCGGCGCCGACCATCAGCAGCGGGCGCCGGGCGTCGCGGATTGCCGCTGCAGCGCGCTCGATCGCCTTGTGTTCGGCCAGCGGTCGGCGCGAATGCGATGGCGGGATCAGACGGGCATCGGTCTGATCGCCGGCAACGTCCTGCGGCAGCTCCAGATGGGCCGCGCCGGGGCGCTCCTCCTCGGCCCGCCGGACCGCCTCGCGCACCCGGGCGGGAATGATGTCGGCTGAAACAAGCTGACGGGTGAACTTGGTCAGCGGCCTCATCATCGCCACCACGTCCACGATCTGGAAGTGGCCCTGGCGGCTGCTGCGGATCGGCTTCTGGCCGGTGATCATCAGCATCGGCATGGCGCCAAGCTGGGCATAGGCGGCGGCGGTGACCAGGTTGGCGGCGCCGGGGCCCAGCGTGGCCAGGCAGGCACCGGCCGTGCCGGTCAGGCGTCCCACGGTGGCGGCCATGAAGCCGGCGGCCTGTTCGTGGCGGGTCAACACCAGCTGGATCTTCGACTCGCGCAGGGATTCGATCAGGTCGAGATTTTCCTCACCCGGTATCCCGAACACGTATTCGATCCCTTCTGCTTCCAGCGCGGCGACGAACAGGTCGGAGGCTTTGGCCATGGGATGGTCCCGTTGAGAAACCCCGACCATAAGCCGCGTTCCGTGATCACCAGGCGACGGCCCTTTTTGTAGGAGCGCGCCATGCGCGCGAAGCCGCGTGACATCTGGCAACTGCCAAAGCTCCGTCAACGACACAGAATCCGAAGCCCCGCTGCGAATCCGGATTCACGCGGTTTCGCGCGCATGGCGCGCTCCTACATGACTTCGAGGTGGAGCTCGCCGTTCTGCAGGCGGGCGCTCACGCGCTCGCCGGACTGCACGTCACTGACACTGCGGACAACCTGGCCGTCTTCGCGGCGCACGATCGCGTAGCCGCGGGCCACCGTGGCCAGGGGGCTGACTGCTTCAAGCGCACGGGCAACGCCCGACAGGCGCAGGGATTCGTGCCGCAGGCGGCGCGGCACGATGGCGTGCAGGCGCGGTTGAAGCTCCTGCAGCCGCGCACCCAGCATCTCCAACTGGCGGCTGGGCGACTGCGCGCGCAGCACCCCCTGGGCGTGGCGCAGGGCTGCCTGGCGGCGCTCGTGCTGGATAGCGAAGGCCGCCTGCAGCCGACGGAGTGCCTGCAGCTTGCGCTGGCGCAGCGCATCCAGGCGGGCCTGCGGACGCAGGGCGTGCAGGCGCAGGGCGGCACGGTCCGCCTGTTGCGCGGCCTGGCGCAGCTGGTGCGTGCCAAGAGTGACCAGGCGCCGGTGCTGGGCGCGCAGGCCGGCCAGCAGATCGGTGCGGTCGGGCACCAGCAGTTCGGCCGCCGCCGAAGGAGTGGGGGCTCTCAGGTCGGCAGCGAACTCGGCCAGGCTGAAGTCGGTTTCGTGGCCGATCGCCGCCACTACCGGGACCGGAGATGCGGCCACCGCGCGGGCCAGGGCTTCATCGTTGAACGCCCACAGGTCTTCCAGCGAGCCGCCACCGCGGGTCAGCAGCAGGGCGTCATAACGGCCGCTGGCGCCGGCGCGCTGCAGCATGCTTGTGACCTGCGCGGCGGCGCCTTCCCCCTGTACGGGCACGGGCAACACATCGACTTCCAGCAGCGGGAAGCGCCGACCGATGACGCTGAGCACGTCGCGCACCGCAGCGCCGCTGGGGGAGGTGATCACCGCCAGCCGCTGTACGAGCGCGGGCAGGGGGCGCTTGCGCTCCGGGTCGAACAGGCCTTCGGCCTGCAGCCTGGCCTTCAGCTCTTCGAACGCGCGCCTCAGCGCGCCCTCACCGGCTTCCTCCAGCGAGTCGATCACCAGCTGGTAGTCGCCCCGGGCCTCGTACAGCGTCAGCCGCCCGCGGGCCAGCACCTTGAGTCCTTCCCGCGGCTGGAACTTCAGCCACGTGCTCTTGGGCCGAAACATCGCGCAGCGCACCTGCGCGCGCGCATCCTTGAGGGTGAAATACAGGTGCCCCGAAGCCGGCCGCGCCACGTTGCCCAGCTCGCCTTCCACCAGCACCAGCGGGAAGGTGTCTTCCAGCAGGCTGCGCGCGAGGGTGTTGAGCTGTGAAGGGGTAAGGATTTCGCCGGTGACCGCATCATTCATCCGCACAGGATATCGCGCCGGTCGGGGCAGGGGCCCGGCCGCTTGCTGCCTTCCCTACAATGCCGACACAGCCAATCCGGGAAGACCATGCATGAAACGTATCGCGCCAGCCCTGAAGTGCAGCCTGATCGCCCTGGCTATCACCGCCTGCAGCCCAGCTCCCCAGGCGGTCGAAGAAGATGCGGGGACCTCCGTGGAAACGACTGCCAGGGTGCAATCGCAGGAAATCTCGATCCAGGAGCCCTGGGTGCGGCAGCCGCCTCCGTCCGCCCGGGTCGCCGCGGGCTACATGCGCATCGACAATCCCGGTGCAGAAGCCGACCGGCTGCTGGCAGTGGAAACGCAAGCAGCGACACGGGTTGAGATCCACGAAATGGAGGAAGTGGACGGGATCATGCGCATGCGTGAAGTGAAGGGCGGGCTGGAAGTGCCGGCCGCCGGCCATGTGGAGCTGATGCCGGGTGGCTACCACCTGATGCTGATGGAGCCGCGCGAGGGCCTGGCTGCCGGCCAGCAGCTGGAGGCGACGCTGGTGTTCGAGCGTGCAGGCGAGGTGCCGGTGGTCTTCAACGTGCGCCCGGTCGATGGGGCGGCGGAATCGCACGACCACGCCCATGGCGACGATCACGGGGACGGCCACGGCCACTAATGTGCCCGCAGGGACGGGGCCGGGCCGGTCCCGCCCGGCCGGCCACCCGGCGTCATGCGCGGTTGGGCTGCGCCCGGTAAAATGCCGCCATGTCCGCTCAGCCTGAATCCATTCCCCCCTGCCACGCCGATCCGGCGCCCGCCTACGGACCGGTGCCGCGCCGTGCCACGCGCCAGGTGCGCATTGGCAACGTCCTTGTGGGCGGCGACGCTCCGGTGGTGGTGCAGTCGATGACCAATACCGACACCGCCGATGTGGCGGGTACCGCGAAGCAGATCGCCGAACTGTGGCGCGCCGGCTCGGAGCTGGTGCGGATCACTGTGAACAATCCCGAGTCCGCGGCCGCCGTGCCGCGGATCGTGGAGCGCCTGGCCATGCAGGGGCTGGAAGTGCCGATCATTGGCGACTTCCACTACAACGGCCACCAGCTGCTGGCGGCCGAGCCGGCCTGCGCCGAGGCGCTGGCCAAGTACCGGATCAACCCCGGCAACGTCGGCTTCGGCAAGAAGCGCGACACCCAGTTTGCCCAGCTGATCGAGTTTGCGATCCGCTATGGAAAGCCGGTGCGCATCGGCGCGAACTGGGGGTCGCTGGACCAGTCGCTGGCCGCGGTGCTGATGGATGAGAACGCAAAGCGCGCCGAGCCCTGGGACGCCGGGCGGGTACTGCGCGAGGCGCTGATCCGTTCGGCACTGGACTCGGCTGAGCGGGCCGTGGAGCTGGGTCTGGCGCGCGAGAACATCGTGCTCAGCGCCAAGGTCAGCGGCGTGCAGGAGCTGATCGCGGTGTACCGCGACCTCGCAGCACGCTCGGACTTCGCCCTGCACCTGGGCCTGACCGAGGCCGGGATCGGCAGCAAGGGCATCGTCGCTTCCAGCGCGGCGCTGGCGGTGCTGATGCAGGAAGGCATCGGCGACACCATCCGCATCTCGCTTACGCCAGAGCCGGGACAGGCCCGTACCACCGAGGTGGTGGTGGCCCAGGAGCTGCTGCAGACGCTGGGACTGCGGGCCTTCACCCCGATGGTCACCGCTTGTCCGGGCTGCGGGCGCACCACCAGCGAGTTCTTCCAGGAGCTGGCCCAGGTGGTGCAGGAGCACGTGCGGGCCAAGATGCCGGAGTGGAAGATCAGCCATCCGGGCGCGGAGAACATGACCCTGGCGGTGATGGGCTGCATTGTGAACGGGCCGGGTGAATCACGTCACGCCAATATCGGGATTTCCCTGCCGGGCACCGGGGAGGCGCCGGCCGCGCCGGTGTTCGAGGACGGCAAGAAAACCGTCACCCTGCGTGGTGAGGGCATTGCCGGGGAGTTCGTCGGCCTGATCGACAGCTACGTGGATCGCCACTACGGCACCGCGGGCACGGCGGCAACGGACTGAATCGGCGCCCATCGCGGCTCCTCGCGGCGCCGGCGTTATCGCCCGTCTGTTTGCGGTCCTATTCCGGCGGCTTGTTGGCCGCCGGCGTGGCGCCGGTCACCTGGCGCCGTTCGCGTCGGGCGATCACCGCCTCGCGGTGGGCGATGTAGCCGTTGGCGGCCAGAATGATCGCCGCGCCGGCGATGGTCCATCCATCCAGCGCCTCGGCAAACAGCAGCCAGCCGAGCAGGGCCACGATTGGCAGCTGCAGGAAGCTGATCGGCGACAGTGCGCTGACGTCGCCGATGTTCAGCGCGCGGGTCCAGAACATGTGCCCGGCAGTGCCCAGCACGCCGGCCGCGATCACCCATAGCCAGGTGATGCCCTGTGGCCCCTGCCACACCGCCAGCGCCGGCAGCAGCGACATCGGCACCCACAGGATGGTGGTCCACAGCACCACACGGTCAGCCGGCTCGCTGCGGGTGAGCTGCTTGATCTGGATTGCCACCGCGGCGCTGATGACCGCGCCGGTGACCGCCACCATGCTGCCCCAGCTGAAGCCGTCCGAGCCCGGCCGTACGATCACCAGCACGCCGATGAACCCGGCCAGCACCGCGCTCCAGCGCCGGGCGCGCACCTGCTCGCCCAGCCACAGCGCGGCGGCGATGGTCACGAACAGCGGCGAGGAGTACGACAGCGAAACCGCGTGGGCCAGCGGCAGGTTGGCGATCGCCCAGAAGCCGCACAGCATGGCCAGGGTGCCGAGCACGCAGCGGAACACGTAGCGCGGCAGCTGGGTGGTGCGCAGCAGCCCGATGCCGTGCAGCCGCAGCAGCGGCAGGGCGGCGAGCATGCCGAAGAAGGAGCGGAAAAACGCCACTTCGAACGCGTGCAGCTGTTCGGAGGCCAGTCGGATCGTCAGCACCATCAGCGCGAACAGCACCGTGCTGGAGAGCATCAGCAGGGCCGCCTGCACCGGCACCGGACGGCTCACCAGTCCGCTCCGATGATCCGCGGCTCGGGCTCCAGCATCACCCCGAAGCGTTCGTTGACCGAAGCGGCAATGCGTCGTGCCAACGCCAATAGCTGACCGCCCGTGGCATCACCGTGGTTGACCAGCACCAGGGCGTGCCGGTCGGAGACGGCTGCGTCTCCATCCCGGTGACCCTTCCAGCCGCAGGCGTCAATCAGCCAGGCGGCCGACAGCTTGCGGCTGTCCGCATCAGCACCCGGGAAAATCGGCAGCTGGGGATGCAGCTGCAGCAGCTCTTCGGCCAGTACCGCTGGCACGATCGGGTTCTTGAAGAAGCTGCCGGCATTGCCCTGCACGGCGGGATCGGGCAGCTTGCTGCGTCGGACCCGGCACACCGCCTCGGCCACCTGTGAAGCTGTGGGTGCGGTGATGCCGGCGCGGTCCAGTTCGCCGCTGATGCCGGCATAGCCCAACCGCAGGTCTGCCGTGCGCGACAGCTGGAAAGTCACCGCGGTGATCACCCAGCGTTGCGGCTCGTGCTTGAAGCGGCTGTCGCGGTAGGCGAAGCCGCATTCGGCGCCGCTCAGCTGCAGGAGGCTGCCGGTGTCGCGGTCGAAGGCTTCCACCGCATGGATGTGCTCGCCCGCTTCCACGCCGTAGGCGCCGATGTTCTGGATCGGGGCAGCCCCCACCGTGCCCGGGATCAGCGCCAGGTTCTCCAGGCCCGCCAGGCCGTGGCCGAGGGTCCAGAGCACCAAGTCGTGCCATTCCACGCCGGCCTCTGCACGGACCAGCACGGTGTCGCCATCGTCATCGGTGATGTGGATGTCCTGGCCAGTGAGGGTCAGGACCACACCGGGCGGATCAGCGGCGAAGAGCAGGTTGCTGCCGCCGCCCAGTACCAGCACCGGGCCCTCGCGCAGCGCGGCATTGGTGAACAGCTCCGGCAGGGCGGCCGCGTCCCGCACTTCCAGCAGCAGGTCGGCATGCGCCTGCACGCCAAAGGTGTTGCGGGCGCGCAGCGGTGCGCGCTCAGCCAATCGCCAGGCAGGACTCATCGATCCCTCACAGGGGTGGCAGGGGACCGCGGCTGGGCGCTTCCCGGCGCCGCCGGATTGCTTCCACGCACTCTCCGATCAGGGCAGGGCCGCGATAGACCAGGCCCGTATAGCACTGCACCAGGGTGGCGCCCGCGGCGACTTTCTGCACCGCGTCGGCGCCGGACAGGATCCCGCCCACCCCCACAAGGGGGATGGAAGACGGCAGTCGCGTGCGCAGCATGCGCAGCACGGTGGTGGACTTGGCCATCAGCGGTGCGCCGGACAGGCCCCCGCTCTGTCCGGCGTGTGGATCGTCCTTGACCTCGATCCGGGAGATGGTGGTGTTGGTGGCAATCACGCCGTCCACCTGCAGCTCGGAGAGCACGCGCGAGGCGGCTTCCACGTCATCGTCGTCCAGGTCCGGCGCCACCTTGACCAGCATGGGCACCCGCTTGCCGTGCCGGGCGCCCAGCCGCTCCTGTGCCTCGCGCAGGTGGCCGATCAGGTGCCGCAGCGCCTGTTCTTCCTGCAGCTCGCGCAGGCCCGCGGTATTGGGCGAGGAGATATTGACGGTGAGGTAGTCGGCCAGTGGGTACACCCGCTCCATGCAGTGCACATAATCCAGGTGCGCCGACTCGTTCGGCGTGTCCTTGTTCTTGCCGATGTTGATGCCCAGCAGGCCGGGCCCGCTGCGGCGCGCGCGCTCCACGTTGCGGACCAGCGCATCGACCCCGGCGTTGTTGAAGCCCAGGCGGTTGATGACCGCGCGGTGCCGGGGCAGGCGGAACATCCGCGGTTTTGGATTGCCTTCCTGCGGCTTGGGCGTCACCGTGCCGACCTCCACGGATCCAAATCCCAGCGCGAACAGGGCATCGATATGGGCGCCGTTCTTGTCGAGCCCTGCGGCCAGACCAACCGGATTGGGGAACTGCAGGCCAAAAGCCTGCACCGGCATGTCCGGGCTGCGGCGGGCAAGCAGCGGCCCTGCGCCGCAACGCCATGCCGCCTGCAGGGCTGACAGGCCAAGGCCATGGGCCTTTTCGGCATCCACGCGGAACAGCAGGGGTCTCAGAAGGGGATACATGTCAGCTGGCCATCCCGAACAGGATCGCGCTGCCCAGCAGGCCGAAAATCACCAGGATGCCGAGGGTCCAAAGGGCGATCATGAGGTAGCCCAGCACCAGGCCGGCAACGGCCATGCCGTCACCGTCAAAGCGTTCCGGAGCCCGGCGGATTTCGGCCCGGGCCAGATGTCCGGTGACAACCGCGATCACGCTGGCCAGCACGGGAATTGGAAACACCCCAAGGATGCCGCTGACCAGGCTGATGACGGCCAGGACGCTGTACTGCCGGGGCGGGACGCTCATGGGCAAGGCCCTGCATTGACAGGAAAAGGACGGCGCGCGGCCCGGAAGCCGCGCGCCGTTCGGTTACAGGTCGAACTTGATGCCCTGGGCCAGCGGCATTTCATCGGAGTAGTTGATGGTGTTGGTCTGGCGGCGCATGTAGGCACGCCATGCGTCCGAGCCGGACTCACGACCGCCACCGGTTTCCTTTTCGCCACCGAAAGCGCCACCGATCTCGGCGCCGGAAGTGCCGATGTTGACGTTGGCGATACCGCAGTCCGAGCCGGCAGCGGACAGGAACTTTTCCGCAGCCTTCAGGTTCTGGGTGAAGATCGACGACGACAGGCCCTGCGGCACGTCGTTCTGCATGTGGATGGCTTCTTCAAGGTCCTTGAACTTCATCACGTAGAGGATCGGGGCGAAGGTCTCGGTCTGGACGATTTCAGCATCAGCGGACAGGCCGGTGATGATCGTGGGCAGGACGAAGTTGCCCTTGCGGTCGGTCAACGCCTGGCCGCCGGTGGCAACCGTGCCGCCCGAAGCCTTGGCCTTCTCGATTGCGGCCAGGTAGCCCTGCACGCCTTCTGCGCTGTTGAGCGGACCCATCAGGTTGGCCGGGTCGGTCGGGTCACCGATCTTCTTTTCCACCTGCTTGTAGCCGGCGACCAGCTTCTCCAGAACATCGTCGTGGATCGACTCGTGCACGAACACGCGGCGGGTGCTGGTGCAGCGCTGGCCGGCGGTACCGACCGCGCCGAACACGATGGCCGGGATTGCCAGCTTCAGGTCGGCGCTCTCGTCGACGATCATGGCGTTGTTGCCGCCCAGCTCCAGCAGCGAACGGCCCAGGCGCTTGGCCAGGCGCTCGCCCACGGTGCGGCCTACCTTGGTGGAACCGGTGAAGCTGATCAGCGGGATGCGCTTGTCGTCAACGAACTTCTCGGCCAGCTCGGTGCCGGCGTCGTTGATCAGGAAGAAGATGTCGGGGAAGCCTGCTTCGCGCAGGGCCTCGTTGCAGATCTTCATCGAGGCGATCGCCGACAGCGGGGTCTTCGGCGAGGGCTTCCAGATGCAGATGTCGCCGCAGACGGCGGCCACGAAAGCGTTCCACGACCACACCGCGACCGGGAAGTTGAACGCGCTGATGATGCCCACCAGGCCAAGCGGGTGCCACTGCTCGTACATGCGGTGGCCCGGGCGCTCGGAGTGCATGGTCAGGCCGTAGAGCTGGCGGGACAGGCCAACGGCGAAGTCGCCGATGTCGATCATTTCCTGTACTTCGCCGTCGCCCTCCGGCTTGGACTTGCCCATTTCCAGGGCAACCAGCGAACCCAGGGCGTCCTTGTGTTCGCGCAGGGCGTTGGCACACAGGCGGATCGCTTCACCGCGGCGGGGAGCCGGGGTGGTGCGCCAGACCTGGAAGGACTCCTGGGCGCGTTTGACGATGGTCTCGTAATCCTCGGCGGTGGTTGCCTGCACCTTCGCCAGCACCTCGCCGTTGCTTGGATTGACCGGCTCGATCACGCCGGCGCCAGACGCCTGCGACCATTCACCACGGCCGAGATAGGTGCCGGATTCGGTATCAGTCAGGCCGAGGGCGGTGAGGACGGGATGGGGCATTGGACAACTCCTGGAGGGTAGAGGGTTGAAGCGGCGCGACCTGTGGGCCTGCCCCGCGCACGAGGCGGGCGGCTGCAACAGCCTTGGCGGCGACCGGATCCGTGGATTGGCGACCCCGGCACGATTCGAACGTGCGACCTTTCCCTTAGGAGGGGAACGCTCTATCCAGCTGAGCTACGGGGCCATGATCGCGCCATTTTCGCATGGAGCGGAGAGTTTCCCAACCGCGTTGGCGAACACCGTCGCAGCTGCGACCGAAGTGGCGGCAGGACGGGATGAAAGAGCGGGATGGGGCGATTCAGCAGGTGCCCGGCAACAGCAAACTGCGTGCGTGCTTGATCTGCATGGGCCGGATGCGTCCGGGTTCGAACGCAGTGGAAATGGTGGAGCGGAGGAGGATCGAACTCCCGACCTTCGCGTTGCGAACGCGACGCTCTCCCAGCTGAGCTACCGCCCCACGGATACCACATCGACGGCCGGCATTATACGGCCGGGTCGGCGGACGGCAACTGCTCCGCCATCAGCGGTGCCAGCACGGGTTCCAGCTGTTCGCGGCGCCAGCCGGACAGGGCGTCGGGCCAGCGGCCGGTCTCCAGCAGCTGCTCCAGGCGCTTGCGCGATGCCAGCACGCCATCGGGGATGCCCAGGCTTGCGCCGAGGGCCGAGACGGCCTCCTGCATCTGGCGCACGGTCTTGCGGTCCGCCTCCACCGCAGGTGGCTCGGGAGCCTCGGCTTCATCGGCCAGCGGCGTTTCCAGCGCGCTCCAGATCTGCGCGGCCAGCTTGCGCGGCGCCTTGGGGTGGGCGTCGAGGCGGCGTTGCAGCTGGTCCTGGTTCTCCGGCGGCCTGCGGGCGAGTTCGAAGGCCAGCTCGTTGTCCAGCACCCAGTTGCGCGGGCGGTCGTGGCTGCGCGCGCGGGCCTCGCGCCAACGCAGCAGGCGCAGCAGGCGGATGCGGGAAGGGCCATCCACATGCTGGGCGCCGCGGGCCGAAAGGTGTGGCCAGGGCTCCGGCTCGCTGCCGGCAGCGCTGACCTGGCGCGCGCAGTCGTCTTCGAACCAGTCGCGCCGGCCGAGCGCGTCCAGTCGCGCGGACAGCTGGTCGTACAGGCCACCGAGGTAACGCACGTCGTCGGCGGCGTATTCCAGCTGGGCGTCACTGAGTGGGCGCTTGAGCCAGTCGGAACGGGTCTGGCCCTTGGCCAGCTCCACGCCCAGCAGGTCGGCCACCAGGCGCTGGTAGCCGATGCCAGCCGCTATCCCGGTCAGCGCTGCCGCCACCTGGGTGTCGAACAGCGGCGTGGGCGCGGCGTCACATGAGTGGCTGAAGGCGACCAGGTCTTCGCCGGCGCTGTGCATGACCTTGACGATGGACTGATCCAGCAGCAGCGGGCGCAGCGCGTCCAGGATGCCCGGGGCGAGGGGGTCAAGCAGCAGGATGTCGTCGTCAATGGCAAGCTGTACCAGCGCCAGTTGCGGCCAGAACGTGCGCTCGCGGATGAATTCGGTATCCAGTCCGACGTGTTGCGGACGGCTGGCCAGACGGTTGCTGAGAACGGTGGGGTCGGTGACCCAGATCGGGTTGGATGCAGACATGGGGCGAGCCTAGCAGGTCAGCCCGGACCTGAACCGGCGCGCGGATGGATTGACGCTCTCCGCAGCGCGCCCTACCGTCGCGGTTTGACCGTTCCGATCCTGGAGGATCCGTTTGCGTATCCAGTCCCTTCTCATTGCCATGCTGATCGCGGTGCTGTGCGCCAGCTGCGGCAGGAAGTCGGACGCCGACGCACCCGTGGCGGAGGAAGCGGCGGAGGCCGTCTCGGGCAGCGTGACCATCAGCGGCGATGACAGCCAGGCAGGCAGCCTGACCTGGAAGCGTCCGCAGGTGACGCTGGACGAGGAGGGCACCGAACAGGCCCGGGAACAGGCGGGCGCGGCGTTGGAAGAGGACCGGCTGTACGACGACGGCGATGCCGCGATCCCGTTGTACCTGGCCCTGCTGGACCGCGACGCGGACAACGAGGATGCCAGGGCCGGTCTGGAGCGGGCCAGGCAGCGGCTGCTCGAGCTGGGGTCGCAGGCGCTGGGCGAGGCAGGCGACGACGCGGTGGCCCTGCGCGATGCGCGGCGCGTGGCAGCGGTGGCGCGGGGGGTGTGGCCGGACGACGGAGAGGTCGAATCCTACCTCCAGCAGGTGGACCTGGCCGAACGGCTTTGGCAGCTCAACAGCGAGGCGGAAGACCGGATTGCCGCCGGCAATTACGGGGAGTCCGGCAGCGGCGGCGCACTGGCCGTGCTGCGCGAGGTGCTGGAACTCAGTCCGGGGCAGCCGCGGGCCATGCAGAACGTGGCCGCGGTGGAGAGTGCCCTGATCCGGGACGCCGAAACGGCAGCAGACGAAGATGATTTCGACACCGCCGGAACGTGGCTGGATCGCGCCGCCACAATCCGGCCGGAAGCCAGCACGGTGCCGGATGCGCGGCAGCGGATCGAGCGCCAGCGTACGGTGCGCATCGCCCAGCTGCGTGACCAGGGCGTGTCCGTGCTGGCTGAGTTCGACGGCATTGCGAAGGCGCGCACGTTGCTGGCGGAGCTGCTGCGCATTGCCGAGCCCGGCGATCCGGCGGCGGCGGAGCTGCGCGAGCGCATTGACTTGGCGGTGCACTACGGCCTGTTCCGGCCGGGCCAGGTATTCACCGACGCCCTGGAAACCGGGGGGCGCGGGCCACGCATGGTGGTGGTGCCCCACGGTGCTTTCACCATGGGAGCTCCGGAAAGCGAGCGCGGGTCCACGGATCATGAGCGGCCGCAGCGCAATATCCGCTTCGACCGCGGTTTCGCGATGGCGGTCACCGAGGTCAGCGTGGGCGAGTTCCGACGCTTCATCAATGCCACCGGATTCCAGCCGCGGGCGGTACGGCGGGGATTTTCCATGGCATGGGACGAGCGCAGCGGCAACTTCGTGCGCAGCAGCGGGGTGGACTGGCGGTCCGGGTTCGCAGGTGGCCGGGCCGGCAGTGACATGCCGGTGATCCATGTGAGCGCGGAGGACGCCCAGGCCTATGCCGACTGGCTGTCGCAGCAGACCGGGCGCCGCTACCGGCTGCCGAGTGAGGCCGAGTTCGAATATGCGCTGCGTGTGGGCACGGGCACTGCGTTCCCCTGGGGCGATGGCGCGCCGCCTGAAGGCAGCGGCAATTTTACCGGTGACCGGGACCGCTCATCGGGTCAGCGCAGCTGGAGCAACGCCTTCAGGGGATACGATGATGGCTACTGGGGGCCCGCGCCCGTGGGCAGCTTCTCCGCCAATCCCTGGGGCCTGCACGATCTTGCCGGCAACGTCAGCGAGTGGGTGGCCGACTGCTGGCACGACAGCTATCGGCGGGCGCCGCGCGACGCCGCCCCCTGGGTCAATCCGGGCTGCCGCATGCAGGTGATCCGGGGCGGTGCTTGGGCCAGCTCGCCGGAGCAGACCCGGTCCGCCTGGCGCGCGCCAGCGGAGCGCGACACCACCAATGCGCGGATCGGCTTCAGGGTAGTGCGGGACCTTTGATTTAGCCGGCGCCCATGGGGCGTCATTGCCAGCGGAGGAGAGCTCATGGGACAGCGACGGGATGCAGGCCAGCGGCCCGCACGGCGGCGGGGCGGCGGGCTGAGGATATGGGTGCTGGTGGCCTTCATCGGCTACGGCGCCTGGTACTGGTTTTCCAACCAGAGCGTGGATCCAGTGACCGGGGAGAGCGTGCTCATCGACCGCTCGCTTTCCGCGGAGGATGAAAAATCCCTGGGTCTGCAGGCGTACGAGCAGATCCTGGCCCAGGAGCAGCCGGTTGATCCTGATGCGCCGATCTCGCGCCAGGTACGCAATATTGCCGAGCGCCTGCTTTCCAAAGTGGATGTCGTGGAAGCTGCGCTTGCCGCCGAGCACGGCCTGGAGCCCTCGCGGTTTTCCGAGTCCTTCGAGTGGGAGGTCAACGTGATCGAGTCCGAGCAGGCCAACGCGTTCTGCCTGCCGGGTGGGAAGATGGCGGTCTACACCGGCCTGGTACCGGTTGCGCAGAATGAAGACGCGTTGGCGGTGGTGATGGGCCATGAGATCGCCCACGCGCTGCTGCGCCATGGGGCGCAGCGGATGGCCCAGCAGCGCCTGAGCCAGATCGGCCAGGCAGCGGGCGCCTTCAGCGGCATGGATCCCCAGCAGCAACAGATGGTGATGGCGGCCATGGGCTACGGCTATCTGCTGCCTTATGCGCGCAAGCATGAAACCGAAGCGGATGAGGTGGGCCTGATGCTGGCGGCTGCGGCCTGTTTCGACCCGCACGAATCGGTACCGTTGTGGGAGCGTATGGGTCAGGCCAGCGGGGGCGAGGCGCCGCCCGAGTTCGCTTCCACCCATCCCAATCCCGGTACGCGCATCCAGAACCTGGAAGCGCTGTTGCCGAAGGCGCTGGAATACCGCGCCCGCTTCTGCGAAGAGGACGCGCTCCCCATGCAGGAGCGCGCCGTGCGCGCGAAGCCGCGTGACGCCAGGCCCACAACGGACGGCTAGAAGCTGATGAACAGTCCGCCGTTGACCGGCAGATTGGCGCCGGTGATGAAGCCGGCTTCATCGGCGGTGAGGAATTCCACCGCCCGCGCGATCTCTTCCGGCTGGCCGAGGCGGCCGGCCGGTACCCTGGAGACGATGTCGTCCCGCACCTGCTGCGGCATCGCCATCACCAGCGCGGTTTCGCAATACCCGGGAGACACGGAGTTCACGGTAACGCCCTTGCGTGCGCCCTCCCGGGCCATGGCCATGGTGAATCCGTGCATGCCGGCCTTGGCCGCTGAATAGTTGGCCTGGCCGAACTGCCCGGTCTGGCCATTGACCGAGCTGATGTTCACCACCCGTCCGAAGCCGCGCGCGGACATGCCTTCGATCGCGGGCTGGCACATGTTGAATACGCCGCCCAGGTTCACGTCGATCACCTGCTGCCACTGCTGGCGGTCCATCTTGCGCAGGGTCACGTCGCGGGTGATGCCGGCGCCATTGACCAGGATGTCCAGCGAGCCGTGCTCCTGTTCAACGGTCGTAACGAAGGCTGCGCAGGCATCGTGATCAGTCACGTCCAGCGCGGCAAAGCCGATGTCGAGGCCTTCCACCCGCAGGTTGAAGGCGGCAATGCGTTCCCCATCGTCCGCCAGGTCCGTTGCAATCACGGTACGGCCCGCCTGGGCCAGGGCCACGCAGATTGCGCTCCCAAGGCCGCCAATGCCGCCGGTCACGACGGCAATTCTCTTGCTCATGCAGCGGATCCTTCAGCGTTCGCGCTTGTCGCCGGGGCGCTCGCGTCCGCCGGAAGGTTTCTGGCCAAGGCTGCCGGTCAGGTTCTTCTGGAATTCCTGCCACATCTCCATGTTGCGCTCGGTGAGCTTGTTCATCATGGCCCACGGCGTCTGGTCAACCAGCCCGTCCATCTGCTTGCGCAGCTGGTGCTGCTGTTCCAGGAACGAGTGCATCGAGCGTTCCAGGTAGGTGCCCATGAATCCCTGCAGCGAGTCGCCGTAGAAACGGATGATCTGGCTGAGCAGTTCGGTGGACAGGATCGGCGTGCCGTCCTGTTCGTGCTCGGAGATGATCTGCAGCAGCACCTGGCGGGTCAGGTCGGCGCCGCTGCGGGCGTCGACCACTTCGAAATCCTCGCCATCCACGATCAGCTGGCGGACATCCTCGATGGTGATGTAACTGGAAATCTCGGTGTCATAGAGACGCCGATTGGGGTACTTCTTGATGACACGGGTGGAGCTCATTGAACAAGCACTCACAGATCCCTGTTGCCTTGCAGCATGGCGCAGCAGGACAGGCCTTGCAAGCTGCGCCAAAGGGCAACCGGCGCGCTCGCCGCAGCGCGGAAGGGCGCCTTCGGCCGGCTACCAGCCCATGTACTGGCCGCCATTGGCGGCAAGGTTGGCGCCGGTGATCCAGGATGCTTCTTCGGGCATGAAGAAGGACACCGCGTAGGCGATTTCCTCGGGCGTCCCGAGCCGCCCGGTAGGAATCTGGGCAATGATCTTCTCGCGCACTTCCTCCGGCACGGCCATCACCATGTCGGTGCCGATGTAGCCCGGGCAGACCGTGTTGACGGTAATGCCGTAACGGGCGTTTTCCTGCGCCAGCGAGATCGTGAAGCCGTGCATGCCGGCCTTGGCGGCGGCGTAGTTGGCCTGGCCGTACTGTCCCTTCTGGCCATTGATCGAGCTGATCTGCACGATCCGGCCCCATTTGCGATCGCGCATGCCATTGATCACCGGGCGGGTGACGTTGAACACCGAGCCCAGGTTGGTGTTGATCACCTCCTGCCACTGCTCGGGCACCATCTTGTGGAAGGTGCCGTCGCGGGTGATCCCGGCGTTGTTGATCAGGATGTCCACCGGCCCGAGCCTGTCCTCCACTTCTTTCACCATGGAAGCGGACTGCTCGGGGCAGGTGACATCGCCGGACACGGCGGTGATGTCGTAGCCGCCCTGCTTCATCTGTGCCAGCCAGGCCTGGGTGCGTTCCTCGTTGCGGTAATTGGTCGCCACCTTGTGGCCCGCGTCGGACAGGCGCTTGCAGATTGCGGTGCCGATACCGCCGGTACCCCCGGTTACCAATGCCACGCGCGTTGTCATGATGCTTGTCTCCGATAGGGCTGCTGGCAGGCGCGCGGGATCGCGCGTGCTCTGTCTGATTCTATGCATGGCCGATGACTTGCGTGTTGTGCGCTGCGGCGAAGCGCTCCGGATCGAATGCGAAAAGAGCATGCGGGCCACTTGATTTCCACCGCGTGCGCTCATACTTCACGACCATGTGTTGGTGGCCGGAGCCGCCAGCAGTCATTCAATCCCTGGAGCCTTCAGTCCGATGTTCAAGCGCGTCTTCCTGTTTCTTGCCACCAACCTTGCCGTGCTGGCCCTGGTCAGCGTGGTCATGGCGATTTTCGGCATCGATCCGGCGACCAATGCCGGCCTGTTGATGTTCGCCGCGATCTTCGGCTTTGGTGGGTCCTTCATCTCCCTGGCCCTGTCGAAATGGACTGCCAAGCGGTCCACCGGCGCGCAGGTGATCACCCAGCCGCGGGGCGAGATGGAGCAGTGGCTGCTGTCCACGGTGCAGCGGCAGGCCCGCGATGCCGGTATCGGTATGCCCGAGGTTGCCATCTACGACGCGCCGGAGATCAACGCCTTCGCCACCGGCGCGCGGCGCAACAGCGCGCTGGTGGCGGTGTCCACCGGCCTGCTGCGCTCGA
This sequence comes from Luteimonas sp. A277, assembly GCF_054052045.1. The sequence continues at coordinate 182,192 of NZ_JBSVRG010000002.1, read as the reverse complement.
TGACCCGTGATGAAGCCGAAGCGGTGCTGGCCCACGAGGTCGCCCACGTTGCCAACGGCGACATGGTCACGATGGCGTTGCTGCAGGGGGTGCTCAATACGTTCGTGATTTTCCTGGCACGGATCGTTGGCCGGGCAATCGACAGCTATCTGAGCGGCAACCGCGACTCGGGCGGCGGCGGGATCGGCTATTTCGCGATTGTGTTCGTGCTGGACATGGTCTTTGGCCTGTTCGCCAGCATGATTGCCATGTGGTTTTCGCGGCGTCGCGAGTTCCGCGCCGATGCCGGTGGCGCCGAGCTGGCCGGGCGGGAAAAGATGATCGCCGCACTGGAGCGGCTGAACCAGACCTACGGCCAGAACACCCTGCCCAAGCAGGTGGCTGCGTTCGGCATCAGCGGCAGCGTTGGCGGCGGTCTGAAGAAACTGCTGATGAGCCATCCGCCGCTGGAAGAGCGCATTGCCACGCTGCGCAACGCTTCGGTCAAGTCGGGCATGACGATCCGCGTCTGAATCCTGCACCGTGGCCCGGAGCCGGTCCGGGCCACGGCAGTGCCGCTTCGCGGCTCTGGCGCGCTTTGCCTAATCGAATTCGTAGCTCATGTCGGGCCCGGCCTGGGCCAGGAAACTGCCCTGGGCGTAATCGATGCCGGCGGCGAACAGGATCGACATGCTCGCCGCATCCTGGATGTATTCGGCCACGGTGCGGATTCCCAGTTCGCGGGCCTTTCCGGCGATCTCGGACACCCGCTGCTGGCTCTCCTGGTTCTGTGGCAGGTCTTCGCTGAAGCTCCGGTCGAGCTTGAGCAGCTGCGGCTGCAGGTGGCTCAGCAGCTGGAATGAATCCAGCCCCGAGCCGAACTGGGTCAGTGCCAGGCGACAGTCGAACTTGCCAATGGCCGCGGCGAAGTCCTGCGCCGCCTTGAGGTGGGTGAACACCTTGGCCTCAGGCAGTTCCAGCACCAGGTATTCACCCGGCACGCCGTGCCTGGCCAGCTGTTCGCCGATATAGCGCACCAGGCTGTCGTCATGCAGGGCGGCCTGGCTGATCTTGACCAGCAGGGTGGTGGGCTTGTTGGCCTGCATGCGCTCGCCGATGCAGGCAATGGCGCGTCCCACCACGTGGTGGTCGATCTCCCACAGCAGCCCCTGCTCTTCGGCGATCTGCAGGAACTCCAGCGGTTTGACCAGCTCGCCTTCGCCGTCGTCCAGCCGCAGCAGGCTTTCGTAGACGGCCCCGGTATCCCCATGCAGGCTGATCACCGGCTGGTAGTGCAGCACGAAGCCGTTGTTGTCCAGGGCATCGCGAAGCCGCGCCACCCAGGCCTGCACGTGCTCTTCCTCGGCCCGGTCGACCGCGCCGGGATCGAAGATCTCGAAGCGGTTGCCGCCCACGTCAAGAGCGGTGCGGATACCTTCGTCCGCCTTGGCCAGCACCTGGCTGACACTGGCGATCTTTTCGCCAATCTGCACGCCGCCGATGCTGATCGTCACCACGCTTGAATGGGTGCCGATCTGGAACACGTCCGCCGCGAACCCCTCGGCAAGGCGTCGGGCCATCGCCTTGGTGGCGTCGTAATCGGCGTCGGGGATCAGGACGGCCAGGCGATGCTCGGCGTAGCGTGCCGGGATGGCGTCATCGCCCACGCAGGCCTGCAGGCGCTGTGCGAGTGCGGCCAGCATGTCGTCGGCTGCATCCAGGCCGATCTCCTGCAGCAGCCGCTGGTAGTGGTCCGGCTCGATCATCAACAGGCCGTGGCGGCCCCCGCCCTGGGCGGCGTTGGCAACCGCGTCTTCCAGTCGGCGCAGGAACGTGGGGCGGTTGAGCAGTCCGGTCACCTGGTCGCGCTTGCGCAGCTCTTCCAGCTGGCGGGCAAGCTCGGGGTCCACCTCCTCGCGGCGGAAGATCACCTGCAGGCAGGCCTCGCCTTCGTACTGGGCCGGGGTGAATTCCATCGAGGCGGGGAAGCCGTTTCCTTCGATGTCGCGCGCTTCCAGGTCATAGCGATCGGGCGGTGATTCGCCTCGGGCCAGGCGCTTGAGCAGGTCCTTGAACTCCTCCACGTGCTGGGGCGCCACCATGTCCAGCAGCGACATTCCTTCCACGTCTTCGAACGAGTCGTAGCCGAACATTTCCAGGTAGGCCGAATTGGCGCGGATGTGCATGCCTTCATGGATGTAGGCGATCGGATCGCGCGAGGAATCGATCAGCGCGTCGCAGCGGCGTTCGGTCTCCCGCACCCGGCCTTCAAGCAGCCGCAGCATGCGGCGGGCGTTGAGGTCGTTGCGCTCATCGCGCACGGCGTTCAGCAGCAACTGGTCGTTGTCGCGCAGGACGATGCGGCGCACGCCATGGGCGTGGGCGCTGATGAAGCAATCGCGGTCGATGCTGTCGGCCACGGCCAGCAGGGGGACGTCCTTGCCGCTGGCCTGGACCAGCCGGGCGACGTCTTCCAGGGTGATGGCACTGGAGGCCAGCGCTGCCAGGATCAGGTCGATCCCCTGGCCCGAGAACATGCCTTCCAGCTCTTCCAGCGAAGCGGGGCGCAGCGGACGCACGGCGATGCCGGCGTTGCGCAGCGCGCTCACGATCGCCTCGGCCTCTTCCATGCTGTCGTCGATGACCATCAGCCGAAGCGCGTTGTCTTGATGTGCCGCCATTCAACCTCCCCTAAAGTGCTCACGGGTTATGCCACGCACCCCCGGCCGAGTCCATTCAAGATGCCTCAAAGTGGGCGCTTGGACGCGTCTCCGGCGACCTCGCGCACGAGCTTTGGAACCAGATAGCCCGGCAGGCGGTGGAGCAGGGCGCGGTGCAGGGCCATGGCCGTTGCGTCAGGCACCTCGAAATGCGCCGCGCCGGCTACCCGGTCCAGCTGGTGCAGGTAGTAGGGCAGCACGCCCGCCTCAAAGCCGCGCTCGCACAGATCGGCGAGCGCCTGCTCGCTGTCGTTCACCCCGCGCAGCAGCACGGCCTGGTTGAGCAGGGTGGCGCCGGCATCGCGCAGTCGCGTCATGGCGGCATCCACGTGGGTATCGAATTCGTTGCCGTGATTGGCGTGCACCACCACGGTGGTTGGCCAGGGCAGGGCGGCCAGCCAGCCGATGAGTTCATCATCCACCCGTTCCGGCAGCACGATTGGCAGCCGGCTGTGGATGCGCAGCCGTCGCAGGTGCGGGACCGCGACCAGGGCGTCGGTCAGCTCCGCCAGCTTGGATGTGGCCAGCGACAGCGGGTCGCCGCCGGACAGGATCACCTCATCGATGCCCGGATCCGCCGCGATGGCGGCTGCCGCCTCGCGCCAGCCCCCGGCGGCGGCGGTTTCCTCGGCGTAGGGAAAGTGGCGGCGGAAGCAATAGCGGCAGTGGACCGCGCAGCTGCCGGTGGACACCAGCAGGGCGCGGCCGTTGTACTTGCGGATCAGGCCGCGACCGGCGCGGGCGGCGCCGTCGCCGACGGCGTCGATGTCAAACCCCGGGACCGGGCGCATTTCATCATCCAGGGGCAACACCTGGCGCAGCAGCGGGTCGTTCAGGTCGCCGTGGCGCATCCGGGCCACGAAGCTGCGCGGCACGCGAAGCGGGAATTGCGCCGCGGCGGCAGCGGATACCGCGCCGGCCGCCTGCTCGAGCCCGAGCAGCGCGAGCAGCTCGCGCGGGTCGCGTACTGCTTCGCGCCAGGCCTGTTGCCAGCGCCGGTGCTGCATGGATAGGGGGGCTGCAGGTATCATGAATGGTCAGTTTCCGTCCGGCCCGGAAGGTTGGGCCGGACCCCCCACATTCTAATCCGCCCGCGCGGCGGACACCGCAGGAGCAACCGATGGCCAACCACGGCATGAACGACGTCAAGAATGGGATGAAGATCCTGGTCAACGGCGAACCGGCGGTCATTACCGACACCGACTTCGTCAAGCCCGGCAAGGGCCAGGCCTTCACCCGGGTCAAGTACCGCCAGATCCGCACCGGCCGGGTGCAGGAAGTGACCATGAAGTCGACCGACACGGTGGAAGCGGCCGACGTGCTGGATACCGATATGCAGTACCTGTACAGCGACGGCGAGTACTGGCACTTCATGAATCCGGAATCCTTCGAGCAGGTGCAGGCCGATGCGACCGGCATGGGCGGCGCCGAAAAGTGGCTCAAGGGTGAGGAGGAGTGCGTGGTGACCCTGTGGAACGGCACCCCGATCCAGGTCACCCCGCCCAATTTTGTCGAACTGCAGATCGCCCAGACCGACCCCGGTGTGCGCGGTGATACCTCGGGCGGCGGCGGCAAGCCGGCCACCCTGGAGACCGGCGCCGTGGTCCGCGTGCCGCTGTTTGTGGGCCAGGATGAAGTCATCAAGGTCGATACCCGTTCCGGCGAGTACGTTTCCCGGGTGAAATGACGTGGCGGGCGCCCCTTTGACTGAATCAGCTCCAGAAACCGTTGACCTGCTGATTGAAGCCGGTTACGTAGTCCCGATCGAGCCGCACGGTGTCGTGCTGGAAGACCATGCCGTTGCCGTGCGCGACGGCGCCATCGTGGCCGTGCTCCCCGCCGCCCAGGCGCGTGCCCGGTTCACGGCCAGGGAAACGGTGTCGCGCCCCCAAGGCGCGCTGATTCCGGGGCTGGTCAACGCCCATACCCACAACCCGATGACCCTGTTGCGCGGCATTGCCGACGACCTGCCGCTGATGGTGTGGCTGCAGGAGCACATCTGGCCGGTGGAAGCGGCGGTGATCGGGCCGGAGTTCGTGGCCGACGGCGTGGAGCTGGCGATCGCGGAGATGCTTCGCGGCGGCACCACCTGCGTCAACGAGAACTACTTCTTCCCTGATGTGCAGGCCGCCACCTATCGGCGCCACGGCTTCCGCGCCCGGGTCGGCCTGCCGGTCATCGACTTCCCCACCGCCTGGGCGAAGAGTGACGACGAATACTTCGACAAGGCCGGCGAGGTCCACGACCAGTGGCGCGGCGATGCGCTGATCGACACCGCCTTCGTCCCGCATGCGCCGTACACGGTCAAGGACGCCAGCTTCGAGCGCATCCGCATGCTGGCCGACCAGCTGGACGTGCCCGTGCATCTGCACCTGCACGAGACCGCGCAGGAGGTGGAGGAGTCGCAGAAGCAGTACGGCCAGCGGCCGATCGCCCGCCTGGACCGGCTCGGGCTGATCAACGACCGCCTGATCGCCGTGCACATGACCCAGCTGACCCAGGCCGAGATCGAGCTGTGCGCCGAGCGCGGGGTGTCGGTGGTGCACTGTCCGGAATCCAACCTCAAGCTCGCCTCCGGTTTCTGCCCGGTGTGCGCGCTGGAGCGTGCCGGCGTGAACCTGGCGATCGGCACCGACGGCTGCGCCAGCAACAATGACCTGGACATGTTCGGGGAGACCCGCACCGCTGCCCAGTTGGCCAAGGCAGTGGCCAATGACGCCGCAGGCTTCGACGCCGCGACGGCGCTGCGCGCGGCCACCCTTGGCGGTGCGAAGGCGATCGGCTTCGATCACCTGGTCGGCTCGATCGAGCCCGGCAAACAGGCCGACCTGGCCTGCGTGGACCTGTCCGCGCTGGAGTCCCAGCCGCTGCACAACGTGCTCTCGCAGCTGGTGTACGCCACCGGCCGCCACCAGGTGAGCGACGTATGGATCGCCGGTCAGGCAAAGCTGGCCTCGCGCAAGCTGGTGGACATGGACGAGGACGCCGTGATTGCAAATGCCAGGCAATGGCGTGGACGCATTGCCAGCCTCCATGGACGTACTCCGTGAGCACTGACAACTTCCGCCAGGCGGAACTCGACAAGTTCGCCGCCCTTGCCAGCCGCTGGTGGGACCCGGACGGCCCGCAAAAGCCCCTGCACGCCCTCAACCCCGTGCGCTTGGACTACGTGGCCCGACGCGCCCCGCTGCGCGGTGCGCGGGTGCTGGACGTGGGCTGTGGCGGCGGCCTGCTGAGCGAGGCGATGGCGCGCGATGGCGCAGAGGTGACCGGCATCGACCTGGCCGAAGAGCTTGTCAGGGTTGCCCGGCTGCATGCCCTGGAGTCCGCCGCGCAGGTGGAGTATCAGGTGACCCCGGTGGAAGCACTGGCTGCGGACCAACCGGGCAGCTTCGACGTGGTCACCTGCATGGAAATGCTGGAGCACGTGCCGGATCCGGCGGCGATCCTGCAGGCCTGCGCCACGCTGCTGAAGCCGGGCGGCATGCTGTTCGTTTCCACGCTCAACCGCACGCCGCAGGCGTTTGCGCTGGCGATCGTTGGAGCCGAATACGTGGCCCGGCTGCTGCCCAGGGGCACGCACAGGTACGAGGACTTCATCAAGCCTTCGGAGCTGGCTGCGTGGCTGCGTGGCGCCGGCATGCAGCTGGATGACGTCAGCGGCATGATCTACGAGCCGTGGCGGAATTCCGCACGCCTGTCGCGACGTACCGGGGTCAACTACCTGACCGCAGCGCGCAAGCCGGGTGGCGGCAATGACTGAGGCCGTGGCGGGCCGCTTCCCGCCCGCCGTACTGTTTGACCTGGATGGCACGCTGCTCGACAGCGCGCCGGACATGCTGGCCACCGTGAACCGCATGCGCGATACCCGCGGAATGCCGCCGCTCGGCCTGACGGCGCTGCGCCCCACCGTATCCAAGGGCGCGCGGGCGATGTCCGCGGTGGCGTTTCCGGACCTGTCGGCGGAAGAAATCGCCGCACTGGTGCCGGAGTTCCTCGATATCTACCGCCAGGAGCTGGGTCGCCACAGCCATGCCTTCGAAGGCGTGGAAGAGATGCTGGCCGCGCTGGAGCAGGCCGGCACCGTCTGGGGCATCGTGACCAACAAACCTGAATATCTCGCCCGCGAAGTGGTTCCGCAGCTGGGCTGGCAGTCGCGCTGCGCCGTGCTGGTGGGCGGCGATACCCTGGCCGAGCGCAAGCCGCATCCCTTGCCGCTGCTGCATGCGGCCGAGGCGCTGGGGATGCCCGCCGGCCAGTGCGTCTACGTGGGAGACGACGAGCGTGACATCGTGGCCGCCCAGGCCGCGAGGATGCCCTCCGTGGTGGCCCTGTGGGGCTACCGCCTGGACGGTGATGATCCGATCGCCTGGCGCGGCGACGTGATGGTCGACGCGCCGCATGACCTGCTTGACCCGGCCGCCTGGCCGGCGGTGGGTTGACCGTGGCCCAGCAAGACCCGGCAGCGGAAGACTTCACTGCCAAATGGCGACGACGCTGGCCGGAATGGGGCATTGCCGAAGCTTTCGTGCCTGCATCCCAGCGCGAAATAGCGCTGGCCTGGCTGTCGTTGCAGAACGAGCTGGCGGAAGCTGCGTGGGGCGGCGAAGACCCGACCCCGGGTCTCGCCAAGCTGGCCTGGTGGCATGAAGAGCTGGAAGGCTGGGCCAAGGGCGGCCGTCGCCATCCATTGGGCGCATCGCTGCAGCGCCTGCCGGCGCCCTGGACCGGACTGGCGAGGGCCCTGTCGGTTCTTCCATCCACGCGCGGGCAGGACGCGGCCACCGCGCAACCCGTCCTGGCCAACCTGGCAGACGCGCTGGACGTATGCGAGGCGGGCCTGTTCGGAGAGGCTGAAGACAGGGGTGAGCCGGCTGCGGATGCAACTACGTCGGCATTACTGGCCGCGCGCGCCCTCCTTACCGGTTCGCGTGAGGATGCCGGCTGGTTGCTGGAGCGCTGGCCACGGGGCGCGAGTGGATCGCGGCCGGGACGCCTCCATCGCGCCCTGCTGCGTGCCAGGTTGCTGGCGCTGCAGGCAGGCAGGCGCGAGCAGCAGCTGTCCGGCTGGCGGGTCCTGGGGGCGTCCTGGAGCGCAGTACGCGGCAGCTGAGGCCAGTCTCCAGCCCCGAACCAGCCCCAAGTGGCCGGACGCAGCGTTTCAGGGGCGTTGCGCAGCCTCCCGTTACACTATCCAGCCTTGATTCCCGTTGCCGTAAAGGCCCCCCACGCAATGAGCCAATCTCCCGCCCAGACCCTGCCCGACGTCGCCGACGACGCCGCCTTTGCCGCCCGCGCCCTGGACTGGGTCGGTATGGAGAGGATCGCGCTGCCGTTGCGCGTGGCTGATGGTGACGGAGGTGCGCTCCAGGTCCCGGCTTCCGTGGACGTGTTCGTGGACCTGCGCAAGCCCGACACCCGTGGCATCCACATGTCGCGCCTGTACCTGCGGCTGCAGGATGCGTTCGCCAGCGAGACCATGACCGTGGCCGGCCTGCGCAGGATCCTGCAGGACCTGGTCGAGTCCCAGCGCGGGCTGTCGTCTTCCGCGCGCCTGGTGCTGCGTTACGAGCACATGCTCAAGCGTGCCGCGCTGGCCAGCGACAACGCCGGCTGGAAGAACTATCCGGTGGAGCTGGAGGCCACGATCGTCGATGGCCATTTCCGCCTGGCGCTGGCGTTTTCAGTCGAGTACTCCAGCACCTGCCCGGCCTCGGCGGCACTGTCACGCCAGGCCAACTCGGAGCGTTTTGCCGCCGATTTCGCCGCGGCCCGCCCGCTGTCGGCGGCGGTGGTCGAGGAATGGCTGGCTTCGGAGCGCGGCCTGGCCGCCACTCCGCATGCCCAGCGCAGCAGCGCCCAGGTGAAGGTGGAACTGCGGCCCGCGTTTGATGAGATCCCGTTGGCGGCGATGGTGGATGCCATCGAGGCGGCCCTGGGCACGCCGGTGCAGACCGCGGTCAAGCGCGAGGACGAGCAGGCCTTTGCCCGGCTCAACGCCGAGAACCTGATGTTCTGCGAGGATGCCGCCCGCCGCGTGGCCGCGGTGCTGGCCGCGGATGAGCGCGTGGAAAAGTTCGACGCCCGCGTGGCTCATTACGAAAGCCTGCACGCCCACGACGCCGTGGCCCGCGTCACCGGCTGATCGGGCCGGCCACCGGCCGGGCTTGCCGCCCGGCGATACTCAGAGAGCCCGTTCCAGCACCAGCTGCGGGTCAATCCGCACGTTGAGCCAGTTCATGCCCCAGTGCAGGTGCGGGCCGGTGGCGCGCCCGGTGGCGCCCACCGCGCCGATCACCTGGCCCTGTTCAACTGTGTCTCCCTCCTGCACGTCCAGCCGGGACAGGTGCAGGAAGTTGGAGCTGATGCCGTGGCATGGTCGATCAGCACGGTGCCCCCGGTGAGATACAGGTCGGCATCGGCAAAGGTCACCAGGCCCGCGGCGGGGGCCTTGATCAGGGTGCCCTGCGGTGCGGCGATGTCCATGCCCGAATGCGGGGAGCCGGGCTTGCCGTTGTAGACCCGGGCGCGCCCGAAGCGGCCGCTGATGCGGCCTTCGACCGGCCAGATGAAGTGCTGGGCAAAGCCCGTGCGCGCGTCATCGCGGGTACGCGCGGCCCCCACCCGGGCCTGTTCGCGGCGGATACGTTCGGCGATGGCCGGTGGTGGATCCACGGTAGCCGCAGGTACTCCATCGACCCGCTGCAGCGGCCAGTCGCGGGTGCCGACGGCGATGCGGATGGTTTCCACCGCGCCATCCGGACCGGTCACGCGCACCTCGGCCGGGCCGCTGTGGTCACGGCCGATGCCGAATACCACGCTGCCATAGCCGGTCACGCGCAGGTTGCGACCGGCATGCTCGACCTGGCTGCCAGGCGGCACCTTGCCGATCACCATCGCACCCTGCTGGACTTCGGTGGGAAATACGATGCGCTGGTCGCCGGCCATGGTGGCGGACGCGACGCAGCCCAGCACGGCTGCAAGCAGCAGATGGAGCAGGGCGCGCATCAGCGGGCGAACTCCAGGCGTCGGCCCTGCGGGTTACCCACCAGCTTCTCTCCGTCCCACGCCAGCTCGCCGTTGACCCAGGTCGAGGCGATGCGGCTGCGGAAAGTGGTGCCTTCGAAGGGAGACCAGCCGCAGCGTGACAACACCTGTTCGCGTGTCACGGTGAAAGGGGTGTCCTCCACCAGCACCAGGTCGGCCCAGTAGCCCTCGCGCAGGAAGCCACGGCCGGCCACGTCGAACAGCTGCGCCGGGGCGTGGGCGAACTTCTGCACCACCTTGGCGGTATCGAAGTGTCCCTCGTGCACGCATTCCAGCGCGGCGTTGAGCGCGAACTGCACCAGCGGCAGGCCGCTGGGAGCGCGTACGTAAGGAGCCTGTTTTTCCTGCAGGGTGTGGGGTGCATGGTCGGTGGCCAGCACGTCGATCACGTCTTCGGCGAGGGCGCGCAGCAGGGCGTCGCGGTCCGAGGCTTCCTTGATCGCCGGATTGCACTTGATCTGGTGGCCCAGGCGGTCGTAGTCCTCGCGGGCAAAGCGCAGGAAGTGGATGCAGGTTTCGGCGGTGATGCGCTTGCGCACCTTGCCGTCGGCATCCACAAGCGGGCCGGCTTCGAACAGGGCCAGCTCGTCGGCGGTCGAGATGTGCAGCACATGCAGGCGGGTGTCGTGGCGCCGCGCGAGTTCCAGCGCCAGGCGCGTGGATTTGATGCAGGCTTCGCGCGAGCGGATGTCGGGGTGGCAGCGGGCGGGGATATCGTCGCCGTACTTCTCCCGGTAGCGGGCCAGTTCGGCATCGATCATCGGGGTGTCTTCGCAGTGGGTGATGATCGGAACCGGGGTGTCGCGGAAGATGCCGTCGAGGATCTCGGGATTGTCCACCAGCATGTTGCCGGTGGAGGCCCCCATGAACACCTTCACCCCGGGAGCGGTCCTGGGGTCCAGCCCGCGCACCGCCTCCAGGTTGTCGTTGCTGGCGCCGAAGTAGAACCCGAAATTGGCATGCGCGCGGCCTGCGGAGCGGGCGTATTTGTCCTCCAGCGCCTCCCGGTCGAGCGTGGGCGGGCTGGTATTGGGCATGTCCATGAAGCTGGTCAGGCCGCCGGCCACCGCCGCGGCCGACTCGGTGGCGATGTCGGCCTTGTACTCCATGCCGGGCTCGCGGAAGTGCACCTGGTCGTCAATCATCCCCGGCAGCAGGCGGCGGCCGGCGGCGTCCACCACGCGCTCGTTGCCGCGCGCGGCCAGGCCGGTTCCGATTTGGGCGATGCGTCCGTCCTGGATGCGCAGGTCGCCGTCGAACTCGCGGCCTTCATTCACGAGGCGGGCGTTGACAATCAGGGTGTCGGTCATTGCTTGGGTTCCGTACTATGTGGGGGTGGCTCTGGCACAGGGTCATGACCGCCGGGATGCAGCGGGTGGCAGCGGCCCAGCCGGCGCAGGGCCATCCAGCCGCCCCTGAAGGCGCCGTAGCGCCCGATCGCCGTCATCGCGTATTCCGAACAGCTGGGCACAAACCGGCAGCGGGGTCCGAGAAGAGGGCTGATCAGCCGTTTGTACAGGCGCAGCAGGGCGATGAGGAAACGGTCGATCACGGTCCGGGAACTGCTGTAAATCCGGCGGCTGAACTTGCCGCTGGGGCCGTGGCAGGGTATAACAGCGCGCCTTCCCACACCAAGGGAATCCGCAGTCGGGGATATCGCAGTGGCTACCAAGAAAACCGTCAAGAAGTCCGTCAGCAAGGGATCTGCCGCCAAGGCGCCTGTGAAGAAGGCGGCCTCGACGGTGGCGAAAAAGGCCGCTGCGAAGAAGACCGCAGCCACCAGCAAGGTGGCTGTAAAGACTCCAGTCAAGAAGGCGGCGGCCAAGAAGGCCGCGGTCAAGAAAGCCGCAGTGAAGAAGTCGGCAACAAAGAAGGTGGCAGTGAAGAAAGCTCCAGTGAAGACCGCGGCGAAGAAAGCCGCCGCGACCAAGGCTCCTGCAAAGCAGGCCCCAGCGAAGAAGGCGGCCGTCAAGAAGGCGGCTGCAAAGAAGGCTGTCGCAAAAAAGGCAGTCGTGAAGAAGGCGGCGGCCAAGAAGGCGGCGGCCAAGAAGGCCACCCGGCCGACTCCCGTCCGTTCGCGCGGCAAGGTGGCCGTCGCAGTGACCGCGCGCCAGTCGGCTCCCGCGGTCAAGACCAAGTACAAGGTGGTGGAACACGACGTGGACAAGGCCACCGGCCGCCCGATCATCCCCAAGGGCTACAAGCCCGGCGTGGACGAGGAGTACATGAGTCCTCTGCAGCTCGAGTATTTCCGCTACAAGCTGCTTTCCCGCCGGGAAGAGCTGGTGGATGAGTCCAGGCAGACCATCCAGAACCTGCGCGGTGAAGTGCGCGACGTGGGCGATGAGGCCGAGCGCGCGAGCCGGGAAACCGAGAACGCGCTGGAGCTTCGCACCCGCGACCGCTACCGCAAGCTGATCAGCAAGATCGAGAGCATCATCCGCCGGGTCGACGAGGGTGATTACGGCTACTGCGTGGAGACGGGCGAAGAGATCGGCCTGGAGCGGCTTGAAGCCCGCCCCGAAGCCGAGCGCACGATCGACGCGCAGGAACGCTGGGAACACCTGCGCAAGCAGATGGGCGACTGAGCCCGGGTTCCAGCACGGCTGAACAGAAAACCCCGCTCCGGCGGGGTTTTTTCATGGGCCGAGCAGGCCCCTGGTCTTTCAGCGCTGCCCTAGCGCAGGTCGCGAAGGTCCAGCCGGCGCAGCTTCGGCGCTTTCAGTGCGGTGGTCACGACCACGCCCATGGTCACGCAGCCTCCCAGGACCACGGCCGGCACCAGCCCCAGCAGGCGGCCCATTGAGCCGGCGTAGAAGGCGCCCAGCTCGTTGGAAGAGCCCACGAACAGCCCGTTGATGGAAGAGACCCGGCCGCGCATCTCGTCCGGCGTGGCCAGCTGCATGATGGTCGAGCGCAGCACCACCGAAACCCCGTCACACATGCCGGACAGCAGCAGGAAGAAGGCCGACAGCCAGAACAGCCTGGACAGGCCGAAGCCGATGATGCACAGGCCGAAGCAGGCCACGGCGATCAGCAGTATCCGTCCGGCGTTGCGCTGGATCGGGCGTCGCGCCAACCAGATGCCGACCGCCACCGCGCCCAGCGCCGGCGACGCGCGCAGGATCCCCAGGCCTTCCGGCCCGTAGTGCAGGATCTCGCGGATGAAGGCCGGGGCCAGGGAAATCGCTCCGCCAAACAGCACCGCGAACATGTCCAGCGCCAGGGCCGCCAGCAGGATCTGGTGCCCGAACACAAACCGGGCGCCTTCGGCAATGCTGGCAAACACCGGCCCGCGCTGCAGCTGTGGTGCGGGTTCGGTCACTTCCATCCGCGCCAAGGCCAGGATCGCTGCGGCGGCGAAACCGGCGGCGAGTCCGTAGGCGACCCCCATGCCGGCCCAGCCCACCAGCACGCCGCCCAGCGCCGGCCCCACCACCAGGGCGGACTGGAACACGATGCTGCCCAGGCTGGCGCCGCGGACGAACTGCTCGCGCACCAGCACCCGCGCAAACAGCGCGTTGTAGACCGGACCAAGAAAGGAGCGCACCGCGCCGGTCAGGATCACCGCCGCGTAGATCTTCCACACGCCCTCGCCGAACCAGCCCAGGGTGATCGCCACCAGCAGCAGCGGGGTGATCGCCAGGCCGGCGCAGGCCACCATGCCCAGCCTGCGCCGGGGCAGGTGGTCGACCAGATAGCCGGCAAACGGCGCCACGCAGAAATAAGGCAGCACCTCGGCCAATCCGATCAGGCCCAGCATCCACGGATTGCGGGTCAGCTCGTACACGTGCCAACCCACCGTGACCGCGACCATCTGATAGGACAGGATGGTGCAGATCCGATAGCCCATCAGGGCCCGGAAGTTGGGATTTCGCAGTGGCGGAGTTGGCGTGGCGGCGGTGGCGGCGGCCGCGTTCACCCTGTAGAGGCGCGCTCGGCCTGTTCGCGGATATATGCCAGCAGCGCGGCCAACCCGTTGTTGCGGGTGGGAGACAGGTGCTTGGCCAGGCCGATGTCGCCGATGTAATCCGGCCCGGTGGCAATGATCTCGGCGGCGCTGCGGCCGGAATAGACCCGCAGGGCCAGGTAGATCAGGCCGGAGACGATGGCTGAATCGCTGACAGCGGCGAAATCAAGGCGGGTGGCGTCGCCGGAGGGCACGATCCACACCATCGACTGGCAGCCGTGCAGGCGGTGCTCATCTGTCTTCCATTCTTCGGGGAAGGGCGGCAGTTTGCGACCCAGGTCGATCAGGTACTGGTAGCGTTCTGACCAGTCGCCGAAGAAGGCGAATTCGTCACGGATCGCGGCCTGGGCGGCACCGGGGGTGGGTTCGAGCGGAAAAGGGGTGTTGGACACAGCAGCAGGCGGCCGGATGGCCGCGGTTCGGATCAGCCCGCTATTGTCGCAGAAACCGGCTCATCATCCCCTACGGGGCCCGGCCAGGACGATCCAAGCCGCCCAGGCCGCGGCTCAGGCGCGCTTGCGCACCCAGCGCACGCCCTGGGGTGTGTCTTCAAGCACGATGCCTTCGCCGGCGAGCTGGTCGCGGATGGCATCGGCGCGGGCGAAGTCCCGGCTGTCCTTGGCCGCGGTGCGCTCGTCCACCAGGGTCTGGATGCGGGCGTCGTCATCGGCCGCCGCGCCGCGGGCAAACCAGACCTGCGGATCCTGCTGCAGCAGCCCCAGGGCCAGGCCGGCGCCGAGCAGGCGCGCCTTGGCCGTGGCGCGGGCCTCGTCATCGCCGGCCTTGCGTGCTTCGCCGGCCAGGCGGGCCAGCTCGGCCAGTGCCTGCGGGGTGTTGAGGTCTTCGGCCAGCGTAGCCTCGATCGAGTCGGGGATAAGGGGCTCCGCGGCAACGTCGGCCAGATCGCGCAAGGTGGCGTAAAGCCGATCCAGCGTACGCAGGGACTGTTCCACCAGCCCGTCGGACCAATCCAGCGGCTGCCGGTAGTGGGCCGACAGCAGCGCGTAGCGCAGCGCCTCGGGCGGGTGCTCGGCCAGCAGGTCGCGCACCTTGGCGATGTTGCCCACCGACTTCGACATCTTGGCGCCGGACAGGTTGAGCATGCCGTTGTGCAGCCAGAAGCGGGCAAAGGTGCGGCCACCGTGGGCGCACTCGCTCTGGGCGATTTCGTTCTCATGATGCGGGAACTGCAGATCGACGCCGCCGGCATGGATGTCGATGGTTTCGCCCAAATGCGCGGCAGCCATGGCCGAGCACTCGATATGCCAGCCCGGACGGCCAAGGCCCCACGGGGAATCCCAGCCGGGCAGGTCCGGCGTGGAAGGCTTCCACAGCACGAAGTCGCCGGGGCTGCGCTTGTACGGCGCCACGTCCACCCGGGCACCAGCCAGCATCTGCTCGGTATCCCGGCGCGAGAGCTTGCCGTAGTCCGGGTAGCTGTCCACCGCAAACAGCACGTGGCCCTCGGCTGCGTAGGCGTGACCGGCTTCGATCAGGCGTTCGATCATGGCGATGATCTCGCCGATGTGGGCGGTGGCTTCCGGTTCGATATCGGGCGGCGCCACGCCAAGCGCGGCCATGTCTTCGCGGTAGGCGGCGGCGAAACGACCGGTGATGTCGGAGATCGGCACGCCTGCCTGGCTGGCGGCGGCGTTGATCTTGTCGTCCACGTCGGTGATGTTGCGGGCGTAGCGCAGCGCGCCGTAGCGGCGGCGCAGCAGGGCGGCCAGCACGCCGAACACCACCGGTCCACGGGCGTTGCCGATGTGCACGTAGTCGTACACGGTGGGGCCGCACACGTACATGGTCGGGCAGGCGGGATCGAGCGGCTGGAAAGGCTCGATGCGGCGGGTCAGGCTGTTGTAAAGGCGCAGGGTCATCTGTTCAGTACGGTCAGGGAGACCGGATTCTATCGGGCGGGGCAGGTTCACGACAGCGCCGGTTCAGGAGGTGAACGCGCGCAGCGCCTAAACTTCTCCTTGGGCAAGCTTGCCCTCAATCCCCGCAAAGGTCCGATGCTCCGATCTTTCCCGACCCTGCCGATCCTCCTCTGTGCCGCGTTGAGCGCGGCACCCGCCGTGGTGGCGCAGGAGCGGGGGCAGCAGGCGGACCAGGGGATGGCCGGCTTGCCGGCGCCTCCCGTGCCGGGCGCGCAGGAGAACGTGCGGATCGAGTTCGCCCGGGTCCTGGCTGCCGAGCCCGTCCACCAGATCCTGCGCGCCACCAGCATGGTGGAGCGCTGCGAGGCTGCCAGCCCGGTGGCCGAGGATGGCGAGCGTCGTGGCCTGCAGCGGGTGGTGGGCGCAGTGCGCGATGTGCTGTCCTCCGACGACAAGGTGGAGGAAGTGGACGCCTCGGCGGGCGGGGAGTGCCGCATGGTGCCGGTGGAACGCGAATTCCGGCGGCCGATCGGTTTTGACGTTGATTACGTGCACCGCGGCGTGAAGTACCGCTCACGCATGCCTTACGACCCCGGCAACCGGGTCCGGGTGCGGGTATCGGTCACCCCGGTGGTGAGCGGCGAATAGCCTGGAACAGCTTGCCGCGGCCCCCGCCGCATGCGACGATGCGCCCCGATGATGAATTTCCGTGCCGACGCCCTGATCCTGACCTCCGCCCGCATGGCGGCTGGCATGACCTCGCGTGCGCACCGACCGGAGCCTTGCCAACGCGCTGGGTAGCCGGTACCCGTTTTACTTTGAGTTTCACGCGAAAACCCGGCCCCGGCGCCGGGTTTTCTGCTTTCAGGCCTGCTGTTTTCCTTGTCCGTTCCAAAGCTTCCAGGGGTTTATCGCGCCATGACCGTTTCCCGCCATTTCCTCAATACCCAGGACTGGTCGCGTCCCGACCTGGATGCGCTGCTGGCCGATGCCGCCCGCTTCAAGCGTGAGCGCATGGGAGATGCCCTGAAGGGGCGCTCGATCGCGCTGGTGTTCTTCAACCCGTCCATGCGCACCCGCACCAGCTTCGAGCTGGGCGCGTTCCAGCTGGGCGGACACGCGATCGTGCTGCAGCCGGGCAAGGACGCGTGGCCGATCGAGTTCGACCTGGGCACGGTGATGGACGGCGACAGCGAGGAGCACATCGCCGAGGTGGCGCAGGTGCTGGGTCGCTACGTGGACATGATCGGGGTGCGCGCGTTCCCCAAGTTCGTCGACTGGAGCGAAGACCGGCAGGACAAGGTGCTCAAGGCGTTCGCCCGGTACTCGCCGGTGCCGGTGATCAACATGGAAACCATCACCCACCCCTGCCAGGAGCTGGCCCACGCGTTGGCGCTGCAGGAGCACTTCGGCACCACGGACCTGCGCGGCAAGAAGTATGTGCTCACCTGGACCTACCACCCCAAGCCGCTCAATACCGCCGTGGCCAACTCGGCCCTGACCATCGCCACCCGCATGGGCATGGATGTCACCCTGCTGTGCCCGACGCCCGAGTACGTGCTGGATGAGCGCTACATGGGCTGGGCGGAGGCCAATGTGGCCGAAAGCGGCGGCTCGCTCGCCGTCAGCCACGACATTGAAGCTGCCTATGCCGGTGCCGACGTGGTCTATGCCAAGAGCTGGGGCGCGCTGCCGTACTTCGGCAACTGGGCGCCGGAGAAGCCGATCCGCGACCAGTACCGGCACTTCATGGTCGATGAGGTCAAGATGGCGCGGACCAACAGCGCTGTCTTCAGCCACTGCCTGCCGCTGCGCCGCAACGTGAAGGCCACCGACGCGGTGATGGACTCGCCCGCCTGCATCGCCATCAACGAAGCAGAAAACCGCCTGCACGTGCAGAAGGCGATCATGGCCGAGCTGATGCGCGGGCGCTCCTGACTCTCCTGATCCCCAAAACCCCCACCGGCGGCCCCACGCCGCGCATGAGAACAACGACATGACCGCTTCCGAATCCAAAGACATCGTCCTCGCCTTTTCCGGCGGCCTGGACACCAGTTTCTGCGTGCCCTACCTGCAGGAGCAGGGCTGGACAGTGCACACCGTGTTCGCAGATACCGGCGGGGTGGACGCTGCCGAGCGCAAGGCGATTGAAGATCGCGCGGAGGAACTGGGCGTGGCCTCGCACGTGACGGTGGATGGTGGGCCAGCGATCTGGAGCGATTTCGTCAAACCGTTCGTGTGGGCGGGCGAGGGCTACCAGGGCCAGTACCCGTTGCTGGTGTCCGATCGCTACCTGATCGTGGACGCGGCCCTGGCCCGGGCGAAGGAACTGGGCACCAACGTGATCGCCCACGGCTGCACCGGCATGGGCAACGACCAGGTGCGCTTCGACCTGGCGGTCATGGCGCAGGGTGACTGGCGCATCGTGGCGCCGATCCGCGAGATCCAGAAGGAACACACCCAGACCCGCGCTTACGAGCAGGCCTACCTGGCCGAGCGTGGGTTCGGCGTGCAGGCCAAGCAGAGGGCCTACACCATCAACGAGAACCTGCTGGGCGTGACCATGTCCGGCGGGGAGATCGACGAATGGGACGTGCCGGGCAAGGGCGCGCGCGGCTGGTGCGCGCCGCGCAGCGCGTGGCCGGAGGAGCCGCTGACCGTACTGGTCGAGTTCGAAGGCGGCGAGGCGGTGGCGCTGGACGGCAAGCGCCTGCCGGGCGAGGAGATCCTCGCCGGCCTGAACCGGCTGTTCGCCTCCTACGGCGTGGGCCGCGGCATGTACACCGGTGACACCGTGATCGGCCTGAAGGGCCGGATCGTGTACGAAGCGCCGGGCCTGGTGGCCCTGCTCACCGCCCACCGGGCGCTTGAGGAGGCGGTGCTGAGCAAGCAGCAGAACCGCTTCAAGCCGGACGTGGCGCGCAAGTGGGTGGAGCTGGTGTACGAAGGCTTCTTCCATGATCCGCTGAAGACCGATCTCGAAGCGTTCCTGGCCTCCTCGCAGGAGAAGGTCGATGGAGAAGTGGTGCTGCAGACCACCGGCGGCCGCGTGGACGCGGTGGCGGTGCGCTCGCCGAACCTGCTGATCGCCGCTGGCGCCACCTACGCGCAGTCGGCCGACTGGGGCGTGGAGGAAGCCGAGGGCTTCATCAAGCTGTTCGGCATGAGCAGCACGCTGTGGGCCAGGGTGAACCGGTGAGCAGCAGCCTGCTCGACAGCACGCTGGCGCACCTTGAGGCGCTGGTGTCGTTTGATACCCGCAATCCGCCGCGGGCTATCGATACTGGCGGCATCTTCGATTACATCCGCGTGCAGCTGCCGGACTTTCGCATCGAGGTGACCGACCATGGCGCCGGCGCGGTGTCGCTGCTGGCCGTGCGAGGGCAGCCGAAGCGGCTGTTCAACGTGCACCTGGACACGGTGCCGGACTCGCCGCACTGGAGCGCCGACCCGCTCACCCTGCGGGTGGAACAGGGCAGGGCGATCGGTCTTGGGGCCTGCGACATCAAGGGCGCGGCGGCCGGGCTGATCGCCGCGGCAGGTCAGAGCGATGGCGAAGCGGCGTTCCTGTTTTCCAGCGACGAGGAGGCCAACGATGCGCGCTGCATTCCGGCGTTCCTCGCCCGCGGGCTGCCGTTTGATGAAGTGGTGGTGGCCGAGCCGACCAACTGCGAGGCGGTGCTGGCCCATCGCGGCATCTCCTCGGTGCTGGCCCGCTTCCGTGGCGAGGCCGGGCATGCCTCGGGCGCCGCTGCGCTGGACGCCAGCGCCCTGCACCGGGCCATGCGCTGGGGCACCCGGGCGCTGGATTTCGCCGCCGGCCAGGCCCACCAGCGCTTTGGTGGCCTGACCGGGCTGCGCTTCAACATCGGCCGGGTCGAGGGCGGGATCAAGGCCAACGTCATTGCCCCGCAGGCCGAGGTCCGCTTCGGCTTCCGGCCGCTGCCGTCCCATGACATCGATGCCCTGCACGAAGGATTCCGCGGCTTTGCCGGCGCCGGCGAGCTGGAACACTACGAGGAAACCTTCCGCGGCCCGCCGCTGCCGGCCGGCGGCATCGCCGAGGCCGAGGAGCACAGGCTGCAGGCGCGCGATCTGGCCGATGCGCTGGGCCTGCCAATCGGCAACGCGGTGGATTTCTGGACCGAAGCCTCGCTGTTCTCCCACGCTGGCATGACCGCGCTGGTGTTTGGCCCTGGTGACATCGCCGAGGCCCACACCGCCGACGAATGGGTGGCGCTGGACCAGCTGGAGACCTACGCCACCACCATCACCGACATCCTCAACGGCCAAGGCCGTTCCGCCTGACCGACCGTGCACGCCATGCAGCCTCATCTCCAGACCCGCCAGACCATCATCCGCCTGCTGTCCTCCATGGCCAGCGCGCGCGAGATCGACCAGTACCTGAAGCGCTTTTCGCAGCTGGATGCCAAGCGCTTCGCCGTGGTGAAGGTGGGTGGCGCGGTGCTTCGCGACGACCTGGAAGCACTGACCTCCTCGCTGACCTTCCTGCAGCAGGTAGGCCTGACCCCGATCGTGATCCACGGCGCCGGCCCGCAGCTGGATACCGAGCTGTCCGCGGCAGGCATCGAAAAGCAGACCGTGGACGGATTGCGGGTCACCACGCCGGAGGCGCTGGCGATCGTGCGCCAGGTGTTCCAGGCCTCCAACCTGAGCCTGGTGGAAGCCCTGCAGCAGGCAGGCGCGCGGGCGACATCGATCACCGGCGGCGTGCTGGAAGCCGACTACCTGGACCGTGAGCGCCTCGGCCTTGTGGGCGAGGTGAGGCAGGTCAACCTGGCGCCGATCGAGGCCAGCCTGCGGGCCGGTTCCATTCCGGTTATCGCCAGCCTGGGTGAAACCTCCACCGGCCAGATCCTCAACGTCAATGCCGACGTATCGGCCAACGAGCTGGTGCGGGTGCTGCGCCCGTACAAGATCATCTTCCTCACCGGCACCGGCGGGCTGCTTGATGAGGCCGGCAAGGTGATCGACTCGATCAACCTGTCCACCGAGTACGAGCACCTGATGGCACAGGAGTGGATCAACGGCGGCATGCGGCTGAAGTTGCAGCAGATCAAGGACCTGCTGGATGGGCTGCCGCTGTCGTCATCGGTCTCCATCACCCGGCCGGCCGAACTGGCCCGCGAACTGTTCACCCACCGCGGCTCCGGCACCCTGGTGCGGCGCGGCGAGCGGGTGCTGCAGGCGGGCAGCTGGGACGAGCTGGACCTGCCACGCCTGCGCGACCTGATCGAATCCAGCTTCGGCCGTGAACTGGTGCCGGACTACTTTGAAAACACCCCCCTGCTGCGCGCCTACGTGAGCGAGAACTACCGCACCGCGGTCATCCTGACGGAGGTCGACGGCGTACCGTACCTGGACAAGTTCGCCGTGCTGGATGAAGCCCAGGGCGAAGGCCTGGGGCGGGCGGTATGGCAGGTGATGCGTGAGCAGACGCCGCAGCTGTTCTGGCGTTCGCGCCTGGGCAACGGCGTCAACCAGTTCTATCACGCCGAATCCGATGGCTGCATCCGCCATCAGCCGTGGCGGACCTTCTGGTACGGGCTGGATGATTTCGACGTGATCCGCGCCTGCGTGAAGCACAGCATGCAGCGGCCGGCGACCCTGATGGAGGCAAAGACATGAGCAGGAAGAGCATCGGCATCATCGGCGCGCGCGGGCATACCGGCGCGGAGCTGATCCGGCTGGTGGCGGCGCATCCGTCGCTGGAACTGGGGTTCGTGTCCTCTCGCGAACTGGACGGGCAGTCGGTGGCCGAGCATGTGCCGGGTTACGAGGGCGAGCTTCGCTACGGGAACTGGTCTCCTGAAGCGGCGGCGGGCGAGGGCGTCGACGCTCTGGTGCTGGCGCTGCCCAACGACAAGGGCGCGCCGTTTGTCGAGGCGATCGAGGCGGGCTCGCCGGACAGCGTGATCGTGGACCTGTCGGCCGACCGCCGGTTCGATCCCGCCTGGGCCTACGGCCTGCCGGAACTCGGTCGGGACAGGCTCCGCGGCGCCCGCCGCATCGCCAATCCCGGTTGCTATGCCACGGCGATGCAGCTGGCCATCGCGCCGCTGCTGGACCAGCTGGCAGGGCCGCCGCAGTGCTTCGGCGTGTCGGGCTATTCCGGTGCCGGCACCACGCCGTCGGATCGCAACAATCCCGAGCTGCTGCGCGACAACCTGATGCCGTATGCGCTGGCCAATCACATCCACGAGCGCGAGGTCACCGCGCACCTTGGGGTGCCGGTGGAGTTCATGCCGCACGTGGCGCCACATTTCCGCGGCATCACCATGACCGTGAACCTGTGGCTGGGCGAGCCGTGGGAGGCAGAGGCCGTGGAGCGCACCTATCGCCGCCGCTACGCCAACGAGCCGCTGATCGAAGTGCTGGAAGATGCCCCCTGGGTCAGCCGCATCGCCGGCCGCCACGGCGTGCAGATCGGCGGCTTTACCGTGGCGCCGGGCGGGCGCCGGGTGGTGGTGGTGGCCACGCTCGACAACCTGCTCAAGGGGGCCGCCACCCAGGCCATGCAGAACCTCAACCTCGCCCTCGGCTTCGAAGAATTCAAAAGCATCCCCCTGTAGGAGCGCGCCAAGCGCGCGCACGGCGCGCTCCTACAAAGATCAACGACAGGAGAATCAGATGTCCGACCTGCTGTGGCAAAAGCCCGGTGTCACCGTCGATGCACGGATCCAGGCCTTCCTGGCCGGCGATGATGTGCTCCTGGACCGGGAGTTCTTCCTCCATGACATCCGCGCCAGCCGTGCCCACGCGCAGGGGCTGGAGCGGATCGGGATCCTATCGGCCGACGAGCTGGCCAATCTTGAGCGGGAGCTGGATGCGCTGGCGGAGGACTTTTCCAGCGGCGACTTCGTGCTCGACGAACGCTACGAAGATGGACACTCGGCGATCGAGGCGCGGCTGGTGGAGCGGCTGGGTGACACCGGCAAGAAGATCCACACCGGCCGCAGCCGCAACGACCAGGTGCTGGTGGCCACGCGCCTGTGGCTGAAGGAAAAGCTGGCCCGCACGGCGGAACTGTGCCGCGACGTTGCCCGCATTGCGCTTGAGCGCGCTGAAGCGGAGGCCGCGCTGCCGCTGCCGGGCTATACCCACCTGCAGCGCGCCGTGGTGTCTTCGGCCGGCATGTGGTGGGCCGGCTGGGCGGAAGCCTTCATCGACAACGCCCGTCGCGCCGCCGACACCTTGTCGCTGGTGGACTGCAACCCGCTGGGCACCGCCGCTGGCTACGGCGTGAACCTGCCGCTGGACCGCGACCACACCACGGCCGCGCTGGGCTTTTCCCGCATGCAGGTCAGCCCCCTCTACGCTCAGCTGTCGCGTGGCAAGTTCGAGCTGGCCGCGCTGGAAGCGCTGGGCTCGGCCACGCTGGACCTGCGCCGCCTGGCCTGGGACCTGTCGCTGTTCACCAGCGCCGAGTTCGGCTTTGTCAGCCTGCCGGCGCAGTACACCACCGGCAGCTCGATCATGCCCAACAAGCGCAATCCTGACGTGATCGAGCTGATGCGCGCCGTGCACGCCAGCGTGGCAGCGGCGCGCACCGAGATCGAACAGCTGCTGTCGCTGCCTTCGGGCTACCACCGCGACCTGCAGACCAGCAAGGGCGCGATCTTCCACGGCTTCGGCCGCGGACTGGCCGGGCTGGAGCTGCTGCCCGCGCTGCTGGAGAACCTGGACTGGCAGCCGGAAAGGATGCGGGCGGCCATCGATGCCGGGATGTACGCGACCGACGTGGCCGTGGAGCAGGCGGCTGCAGGCGTGCCGTTCCGTGATGCCTACCGGGCGGCAGCCGAATCGGTGGACAGTGCAGGTGACGGACGCAGCCCGGAGTCCAGCCTGCAGGCCCGCGTATCGCCTGGGGCCGCCGCAGCGCTGCGGCTTGATGAGCTTCGTGGTCGCCTGCAGGCCCTGGAAAAATAGTCCGGTGCCGGGGGTTGGCAGCAGGAGTTCCTGCCACGGTGGATTCACCTCTTGCCTGCCCGGCAATTGCTACCTATAATTACCGGCTCGCCGTCGGGGTGTAGCTCAGCCTGGTAGAGCGCTACGTTCGGGACGTAGAGGTCGCAGGTTCGAATCCTGTCTCCCCGACCAAAATATTGGCGAATCAAGAAACCGGCCCAGCGCCGGTTTTTTGTTGTCTGTATATCGGCGGAAGGACCGGGCCAACGGCCCAAACGGCTAAACTGTGTCTCTTTTCCGCCGCACCATCCGGAGACCGAATTGATCAAGCCGCGTACCCCGCCCGGGGTCATGGAGCTGCTGCCGCGCGAGCAGATCGCGTTCCAGCGCATGCTCGACACCATCCGCCGCAGTTTCGAGGGCTTCGGCTTCCTGCCGATCGAGACGCCCGTGTTTGAACTGTCCGATGTGCTGCTGACCAAGTCCGGCGGCGAGACCGAGCGCCAGGTGTATTTCGTCCAGTCCACCGGCGCGCTGGAAAAGGGCGACGAAGGGCGGCCGGACATGGCGCTGCGCTTCGACCTCACCGTACCGCTGGCCCGCTATGTGGCCGAACACGAGCACGACCTGGCATTCCCATTCCGCCGCTACCAGATGCAGCGCGTGTACCGCGGCGAGCGCGCCCAGCGCGGGCGCTTCCGCGAGTTCTACCAGTGCGATATCGACGTGATTGGCAAGGACGCGCTGTCGCCGCGCTATGACGCCGAGATCCCGGCGGTGATCCATTCCGTGTTCAAGGCGTTGGGGCTGGGCGGGCTCACCATCTGGATGAACCATCGCAAGCTGCTGCGCGGCTGGTTCGAGGGCCTGGGCATCGAGGGTGACCAGCAGCTGGCGGTGCTGCGCGAGCTGGACAAGCTCGACAAGCGCGGCGCCGATGCCGTGCGTGACACCCTACGCGGCGAAGGCTTCAACCTGGGCGAGGATGCGGTTGCGAAGCTGATGGCGTTCTCACAGGTCCGCTCCAGCGGCCACGATGACGCGCTGGCCAGGCTGGATGCGCTGGGCTCGGGCACGCCGCTGTTCGAAGAGGGCAGGGCGGAACTGCGCGAGGCGCTGGAGCGCCTGCGTTCGATGGGCGTGCCGGAGTCCGACTACGCGATCAACCTGTCGATCGCGCGCGGCCTGGATTACTACACCGGCATGGTCTACGAGACCACGCTGGATGATTACCCGCAGATCGGTTCGATCTGCTCCGGCGGCCGCTACGACGACCTGGCCAGCCACTACACGAAGTCGAAGCTGCCCGGCGTTGGCATCTCGATCGGGCTGACCCGGCTGTTCTGGCAGCTGCGCGATGCCGGCCTGGTCGACATGGCCGACAGCACCGTGGATGTGCTGGTCACCCTGATGGACGACGCGGGCCTGGATCACGCGCTGGCCCTCTCCCAGCGCCTGCGCGCCGCCGGGTTGAACGTGGAAACCCAGATGGAGCCGCGCAAACTGGGCCGCCAGTTCCAGTATGCGGACCGGGCGGGCATCCGCTTCGTAGTGGTCCGCGGCGAGGACGAGGCTGCCCGCGGCGTGGTGGCCGTGAAAGACCTGCGCCGCGGCGAACAGTTCGAAGTGGCGGAAGACGAAGTGGCCAGCGCGCTGCGGGTGGAGCGCGAACAGCTGCGCATCCCGGGCGCACTGGGTAGCAACGGGGAAGGTGCATGAAACATATCTGTCTGGATGGCGCTTCGCTGACCCGCGGCCAGCTGGTGATGATCGCCAACGGTGCGTCGGTCGAGCTTGATCCCGGCGCGCTGGAGAAGGTTGCCCGCGCCGCCGACTTCCTCGCCGAGCAGGTGCGCCGTGAGGAACCCATCTATGGCGTTTCCACCGGGTTCGGCAGCAATGCCGACAAGCTGCTCGGCGCGCACCCACTGCGCGACAAGCTGCCCGGTGCGAAGCCGTCCGGGCGCTCGCTGCACGCGGAGCTGCAGCAGAACCTGATCCTCACCCACGCGGTGTGCATCGGCGAACCGATGTCACCGGAAGTGGTGCGGGCGATGCTTTGCATCCGCATCAACACCCTGCTCAAGGGGCACTCGGGCATCCGGGTGCAGACGCTGCAGGCGCTGACCGCGATGCTCAACGCCGGCATTGTGCCGGTGGTGCCGGAACTGGGTTCGGTCGGCGCGTCGGGCGATCTGGCGCCGCTCTCGCACCTGGCGATCGTGCTGCTGGGCGGTGGCGAAGCCTTCTATCAGGGCGAGCGCATTCCGGGGGCCGAAGCCCTGCGCCGCGCGGGGCTGGAACCGGTCACCTTGTCCTACAAGGAAGGCCTGGCGCTGAACAACGGCACCGCGCAGATGCTGGCCATGGGCGTACTGGCCCTGGACCGGCTGGAACGGCTGGCCGATACCGCCGACCTGGCCGCAGCCATGACCCTGGACGCCTTCGCCGGGCGGCTGGGTGCCTTTGCCGAACAGGTGCACGCGCTGCGCCCGCATCCGGGGCAGGTGGAAGTGGCAGCGCGCCTGCGGGCGCTGCTGCAGGGCTCCACACTGGCGGACATTTCCTATCACCTGGTGCCCCGATTCCGGCAGTGGCTCCCCGACAGCTGGGAAGGCGGGCAGGCCCAGGCCCTGAGCTTTGACATCGGCTGGGACTGGGTGCCGGCCAGCCAGCGCCACGGACGGGAAAAGTTCTACCAGCGCTTCAAGCCCTTCCGCGGCGGCAAGAAGCACCAGCCGCAGGACAGCTATTCGCTGCGCTGCATACCGCAGGTCCACGGGGCGGTGCGCGACGCGCTGGCCCAGGCGTGCCGGGTGCTGGATGTGGAGCTCAACGCGGTCACTGACAATCCGCTGGTGTTCCCGGACCAGCTGGCCGAGCACGTGGAAGAGCAGGTCATCTCCGCCGGCCATTTCCACGGCATGCCGCTGGCGCTGGCGCTGAGCTACGTGAAGGCGGCAATCCCGGTGCTGGCCTCGATCTCCGAGCGCCGCCTCAACAAGCTGGTCGATCCGGCTACCAGCGACGGTCTGCCGGCGTTCCTGATCGGCAACGAAGACGGTACCGAGTCAGGACACATGATCGTGCAGTACACGGCGGCCGCGATCGTCAACGACCTGGCCACGAGGGCGCATCCGGCCAGCGTCTACTCCATACCCACCAGCGCCAACGCCGAAGACCACGTATCCATGGGCGCCAACGAGGCGCGTCACGTGCTGGCCATGGCCGACGACCTGGGCAAGGTACTGGGGCTGGAGTTGTACACCGCCGCCCAGGCGCTGGACCTGCGCCGCGACATGATCAACGCCGCGCGCGAGCTGGCACGCAGCACCGATGCAGCCGGGTTCGCCGCCAAGGTGCAGGGCGCTCCAGCCCCTGATCACCCGGACCGCGAGCGATTCCTGGAAGAAGTGGACGCGCTGCGCGTCGAGCTCGCCGCATCCGAGCCCTATCATCCGGGCGTTGCGGTTTCTGCAGCCCACGACGCCCTGCGCGAGCGCATTGCCTTCCTTGAGCGCGACCGTGCCATGGATGGTGAAGTGGCCGAGGCCGTGCGGCTGGTGGCCAGTGGCAGCCTGCTGGAAGCCGCGCGCCGGGCCGAGGCCGGCGAGGGCTGACAGCCCGGCCGGGCTGGCCGGAGCTGCCATGCGGCTGGCGCGCGGACCTTACCGGTCCGCCGCCAGCCCCGCACTGCGCAGGGCCGCCAGCACCGCTTCGCGGTTGCCTTCTTCCAGCGGCCATCCCGAGGTGACGCTGGCTGCCAGCTGACCGTCCCGGAAGACGTGGAACTGCGGCACGGTGTCGAGGTCGAGCATCGGCCAGCGTTCGTGCGACGCCGCGATCACGAGCGGAGCACCTGAATGTGCGTCATTCCAGCGTTGCAGCGCCCGGATGTTGTCCAGCTGGCTGGGCGAGGCCAGCCACAGTGCATGGTCCCGGAAGACGGGGCCGAGCTCGGGATCCTGTGCAATCGCACGGGCGGCGGCATGGCTGTAGCGGCAGCCCGGGCCGGCCACCACCACGATCCGCACGGATTCCAGTTCCACGGCTTCGTGCATCAGCCCATCCCCGTCCGCCGACAGCCGGAGAATGCTGGGGACGTCATTGGCAACCGGAACCGGTTCGTGGAACGGCGGCAGCGGCTCCAGGCCGGCCGCGGCGTGGCGGACGGCGAAGTGCCGGGCTTCTTCCAGCTGTCCGGCTCGTACCAGCACCTCATGCATCGATGTCAGTTCTTCCGTCGTGGCGACACCGTGATTCTCCAGTTCAGCCAGTGCTTGCGTCGCCGCGGTAACGTGGGTGGCGCGATAGCCGTTCCATGACGCCAGCAACGCGGCCCGGTACATCAGCCTGACGTCATGGATGGAGGCCCCGGAGATATCCTCCGGGAAAGATTCGGCGGGAAAGAGGGCGTCATAGAGCGCGGCAATGGTCGTGCCGGACCCGTCACCGGGAGCGCCCAGCTCTGCGTAATACAGGGCGTTGAAACGCAGCTCCGTATCGCTCGCGCCGCCGCTGCGCGCCGCCTGGCGGGCGTCGTTCCGCAGCCATGCTGCCTCCTTCGGGCTGATGCCGGCGGGTGCGCCTGCAGCTGGCAGGCCGAGCAGCGCGAAAACCTGCCCGATCTCTTCGCGGGTCAGCTCACTGGACAGGTCGCCGATGGGCAGCCGGGTGACGCCACGTTCGTTGAAATCAAGTGAATCCAGAAAGCGCCCCCGCGCGCCCGGTGTCATATGCCGGAGCGGGGAAGGGCAGCGCTGCAGCCAGGCATCCAGTGCCGCGCGCGAGCTGACTGGCCCGCCATCCGGAGGAAGGCTACAGCCGTCCCCGGGCGCGGCTGAGCTGTGCGGAACGGCAAGGAAAAAACACAGCATCAGGGTGAAGAGTCGGACATCCATTTCGTTCTCCGGCGTGCGGGCGGCCCCGCAGCTGTCAGTCCAAGGGTACCCCGGGATCCAAATGCCATCGGCGCGGCATTTGACAATGTAATAACGCGCTATTACATTAGCGCGGTGAAACAACGTGCCGCCCCGCGTCAAAAGAAGGAAGCCGATGCCCCGTTCCGGGCGTTGGCCGAAGCGCTGGCCGCCCTGGACAGCCCGGAAGAGGTCGCCGCTTTCCTGCGCGACCTGTGCACGCCCGCCGAGCTGGAGGCCATGGCCGATCGCTGGCGCGTGGTGCCCCTGCTGCTGGAAGGCGTCCCGTACCGGGAGATCCACGAGCGTACCGGCGTCAGCGTGACCACCGTTGGCCGGGTCGCCCGCACCATCGAGTACGGCGAAGACGGCTATGCCGCGGCCGTGAGCAAGCAATACCCCCATCTCGCTCCTTCCCACTGAGCCTGCCCGCCATGAGTCCACCTGTCACTGGCGCGGCGCGTGACCGCCTGCGCATTGCCATCCAGAAGTCCGGCCGCCTCGGCGAGCCTTCGCGCGCTCTGTTGAAATCCTGCGGCCTGGACTGGCGCGAAAGCCGCGACCGCCTGTTCTGCTACGGCGAATCGCTGCCGATCGATCTGCTGCTGGTTCGCGACGACGACATTCCCGGCCTGCTCGCCGACGGCGTGTGCGACCTCGGCATCGTCGGGCGCAACGTGCTGGCCGAACAGACTGCGGAGCGGGCCCTGGCAGGCACCCCGCAGGTGGCGCAGGAGATCCGTGCGCTTGGCTTCGGCGGCTGCCGCCTGGACCTGGCCGTACCCGACACGTGGGACTGGCAGGGGCCGGAACAGCTGCGCGGCAGCCGCATTGCCACCAGCTACCCCCAACTGGTCCGCCAATGGCTGGACGGGCAGGGCATCGAGGCCGATGTGGTGTTCCTCTCCGGCTCGGTGGAGATCGCGCCCCGGCTCGGACAGGCGGACCTGATCTGCGACCTGGTCTCCAGCGGCGCCACGCTGGCTGCCAACCAGCTCAAGCCGGTGCTTACCCTGCTGCAGAGCGAATCGGTGCTGGCCGCCCCGGTGCAGGCGTTTGCCGATGTGCGTGCCGACCTGCTGCAGCTGTTGCTGCGACGCATGGATGGCGTGCTGCGGCTCAAGGACAGCCGCCTGCTGATGTTCCAGGCGGACCGGGCGCGGGTGGACGATGTACTCAAGCTGCTGCCCGATGCGGACCGCCCCACGGTGATGCAGCTGGATGGCGAGGACACCCTGGCGCTGCAGACGCTGTGCCGCGGCGAGATGACCTGGCAGCGGCTGGAGGAACTGCGCAGGGCCGGCGCGCGCAGCCTGATGGTGCTGCCGGTTGAAAGGAGCCTGGCATGAGCCAGCTGTCCATCCAGCGGTTGCGCTGGTCGTCGCTGGACGCGGATGCACGTCGTGACGCGCTGGCACGGCCGGTACAGGCCGTCGCCGCTGAAGTACGCGACACCGTCTCCGCTCTTATCCATGAAGTCCGCACCGGCGGTGACGTTGCGCTGCGTGCCATTACTTCGCGACTGGACGGCGTTGCGCTGGACAGCCTGGAGGTGAACGAAGCCGAATTTTCCGCCGCCGAAGCCGCGCTGCCCCGGAGACTGCGGGACGCCATGGCCGAGGCGGCCGGTCGGATTGAAGCCTTTCACCGCGCCGGCATGACCCAGCCCTACGCACTGGAAACCGCACCGGGCGTGGTGTGCGAGCGGGTGGTGCGACCGATCCGCCGGGTTGGGCTGTATGTGCCAGCCGGCAGCGCACCGCTGCCCTCGACTGCCCTGATGCTGGGCGTGCCGTCACGCCTGGCTGGGTGTGCCGAGGTGGTGCTCTGTACGCCGCCCCGTGCAGATGGCAGCGTCAATCCGGCAGTGCTGGTGGCAGCGCGGATGACCGGCGTGGCGCGGGTATTCAAGCTGGGCGGCGCGCAGGCGATCGCGGCCATGGGGCTCGGCACCGGCAGCGTGCCTGCCTGCGACAAGCTGTTCGGGCCCGGCAATGCGTGGGTGACCGAAGCCAAGCAGCAGCTTGCGCAGTCGGGCAACGTGGCCATCGACATGCCCGCCGGACCATCCGAGGTGCTGGTGATCGCCGATGCCGGGGCCAATGCCGCCTGGGTCGCCGCCGATCTGCTGTCGCAGGCCGAGCACGGTCCGGACTCGCAGGTGCTGCTGCTGTCCGACAGCGAAGCCCTGGTGCAGGCGGTGGAGCGCGAACTGGCCCGGCAGATGGCGGCCTTGCCGCGTGCCACGATCGCGGCCCAGGCACTCTCGCGGTCTCGCCTGATTATCGTCGACGGGCTGGAAGAGGCCTTCCGGATCAGCAACGCCTACGCGCCCGAGCACCTGATCCTGGCGCTGCGCGAGTCGCGAGCCTGGCTGGAGCGGGTGCAGGCAGCAGGTTCCGTCTTCCTGGGTGATCACACTCCCGAAGCCCTGGGCGACTACTGCAGCGGCACCAACCATGTACTGCCCACCAACGGCGCCGCGCGCGCGTGGAGCGGGGTGTCGGTGGCCAGCTTCCAGACATTCATCAGCGTCCAGGCGGCAACGCCGGAGGGCATCGCGGCGATCGGCCCCTGTGCTATCACCTTGGCGCAGGCCGAGGGGCTTGAAGCCCATGCCAATGCGGTGCGGCTGCGGCTGGGAGAGGCCGCATGAGCAGCGTGCTGGAACTGGTGCGCGAAGATCTGCGCGACTTCGCCGGATACGGTTCGGCGCGCAGCGACCGTCTGCAGGGAGAGGTCTGGCTCAATGCCAACGAATCGGCCTGGGCGGGCGCAGGTGATCCAGCCGGAACGTGTCGGCGCTATCCAGAGCCGCAGCCGCCGGAACTGACCGCGGCATTGGCGCGCGTCTATGGCTGTGCGCCGGAGCAGCTCCTGGTTGGCCGCGGCAGTGACGAAGCCATTGACCTGCTGGTGCGTGCCCTGTGTGCGCCCGGACGCGACGCGGTGGCGGTGACGCCGCCGGTGTTCGGCATGTATGCGGTCAGCGCCCGACTGCAGGGCGCACCGCTGTTGGAAGTGCCGCTGGTGGACGGCGAGGATGGCTTCGCTCCCGACTTTGATGCGCTGGCCGAAGGATCCATCGCGGCTGGCGCGAAGCTGGTGTTCCTGTGCTCGCCGGGCAACCCCACCGGCAATCCGGTGTCCCTGCAGGCAATTGCATCGCTTGCGCGCCGGCTGGAGGGCCGAGCCCTGCTGGTGATTGACGAAGCGTACGGCGAGTTTTCCTCCCGGCCTTCGGCGATCAGCCTGATGGCAAGCCACCCCAATCTCGCGGTGCTGCGTACCTTGTCCAAGGCACATGCCCTGGCCGGGGCGCGGGTTGGAGCGGTCATTGCCGCGCCCGAGCTGATCGCCGTACTGCGCCGCTGCCAGGCGCCTTATCCGGTGCCGGCGCCCTGCGTGGACATTGCGCTGGCCGCCTTGACGCCGGAAGCACTGGAATACACGACGAAGCATGTCGAAATGGTGCGCAGCGAACGCGAGCGCCTGCGCCAGGCATTGGCGGCGCTCCCGGGCGTGCGCCGGGTCTATCGGTCGGAAGGCAACTTCCTGCTGGTCCGCCTTGCCGATGCCGACCGTGCGTTTCGGGCGCTCCTGGAAGCCGGGGTGGTGGTACGGGACCAGCGCGCCGCCTGCCAGCTGGACGATGCGTTGCGGATCACCGTAGGTACCCCCGATCAGAACGAGCGCGTTCTGGAAATCCTTTCGTCGTCTTGTACCGAGCCCACCCCATGAGTACCCCGATCCTTTTTATCGACCGCGACGGCACCCTGATCGAGGAGCCCGAGGACTTCCAGATCGACGCGTATCACAAGCTGCGCTTTGTACCGGGGGTGATCCCGGCGCTGCTGAAGCTGCGCGACGCCGGATACGAGTTCGTGATGGTCAGCAACCAGGATGGCCTGGGCAGCGAAAGCTATCCGCAGGCCGATTTCGATGGACCGCACGCGCTGATGATGCAGGTGTTGGAGAGCCAGGGCATCACGTTCCGCGAAGTGCTGATCGATACCAGCTGGCCGGAGGACAACCTGCCAACGCGCAAGCCCGGGATCGGTCTGGCACTGCACTACCTGCGCGAGCGGCTCTTTGATCCCGGGCGCTCGGCGATGGTGGGCGACCGCGATACCGACAACGCCTTCGCCGCCAACATGGGCATCCGCGGCTTCCAGCTGCGCACGGAGCAGTTCGGCGGCGAGTGGGACTGGGCCGGCATTGCCCATGAGCTGGCGGATGCGCCGCGCCGGGCCGAAGTGCGGCGGGATACCCGCGAGACGCAGGTGCGCATCCGTGTTGACCTGGACCTGGTGGCCGAACCGAGGGTCAGCACCGGCCTGCCGTTCTACGATCACATGCTGGAGCAGATCGGCAAGCATGGCGGATTCGCGCTGGAGGTGGAAACCACCGGCGACCTGCACATCGACGAGCACCACACCGTCGAGGACACCGCACTGGCGCTGGGCCAAGCGCTGCGCGAAGCCTTGGGCGACAAGCGCGGTATCGGCCGGTATGGATTCACCCTGCCAATGGACGAGGCCCTGGCCAGCGTGGCGCTGGATTTCAGCGGCCGGCCGTGGCTGGTGTTCGAAGGCGAGTTCCGCCGCGAGAAGGTAGGCGACCTGCCGACCGAGCTGGTGCCGCATTTCTTCCGCTCGTTGAGCGACGCCGCGAGGCTTAACCTGCACCTGTCGGTACGCGGCGACAACGATCACCACAAGATCGAAGCCGCCTTCAAGGCCCTGGCGCGTGCGCTGCGCCAGGCAATCCGGCGCGAGGGCAAGGAGCTCCCCAGCACCAAAGGCGCGCTGTAGTGCGCGTGGCCGGGGGCCAGCTCCATCCGGAACGCTCCCCACGCGCCGGTGGGCGCCTGTGGCAGAACTTCATCGAGGCGGGAACATGAGTTCAGGATTCATCCTTTATCCGGCGATCGACGTGCGCGAAGGGCGCGTGGTGCGGCTGGCCCAGGGCGACTATGCCCGTGAGACCCGTTACGGAGATGACCCCCTGGGCGTAGCTCAGGGCTATGCCGACGAGGGCGCGCAGTGGTTGCATCTGGTGGACCTGGATGCGGCACGCAGCGGCGGCTACACGCTGCAGCCGCTGCTGCAGACACTTGCCGTGGAGGGACGGTTGAAGGTGCAGACCGGCGGCGGCGTGCGCAGTCGCGACGACGTCGTCCAGCTGCTGGAGGCGGGTGCTTCAAGGGTTGTGATCGGATCGCTGGCGGTGCGCGAGCCCGAGCTGGTGCTCGGCTGGATCGAAGAGTTCGGCGCACAGCGCATCACCGTCGCGCTGGACGCACGTCTCGACGACGAAGGTGTCTGGCGCCTGCCCGTACACGGGTGGACCGAGACCGGCGCGCAGACCCTGGACGAGCTTGCCGATCGCTACCGGCAGGCCGGTCTGCGTCACCTGCTGAGCACCGACATCGTCCGCGACGGCATGCTCACCGGCCCCAGCCTGGCGCTTTACGCCCACCTGCGGGCCATTGCACCCGGACTGGAAGTGCAGGCTTCGGGCGGCGTGTCAGCGGTGGAAGACGTGATCGCAGCGCGGGATGCGGGCTGCGCAGGCATCGTGCTGGGGCGGGCGCTACTGGACGGACGCTTCCGACTGTCGCAGGCGCTGGAGGCGGCGGGATGCTGAGCCGCCGGATCATTCCCTGCCTGGACGTGCGCGACGGCCGGGTGGTGAAGGGTGTGCGCTTCCGCGATCACGTCGACATGGGCGACATCGCCGAACTGGCGCTGCGCTACCGCGACCAGGGTGCGGACGAGCTGGTGTTCTACGACATCGGCGCCAGCCCCGAGGGACGCTCGGTGGATTACCGCTGGGTCGAGCGCGTCTCCGCGCTGCTGGACATCCCGTTCTGCGTGGCCGGCGGCATCCGCGACGTGGCCACGGCCCGGGCGGTGCTCAATGCGGGTGCCGACAAGGTCTCCATCAACACGCCCGCGCTGGAGCGTCCGGCGCTGATTGGTGAGCTGGCCGAAGCCTTCGGGGTTCATTGCGTGGTGGTGGGAATCGATTCGATCCGTGAACCGGATGGCGAGTGGCGCGTTCGCAGCCATACCGGTGACCCCGACCGGACCCGGGCGCTGGGGCTGCGCACGCTGGACTGGGTAATCGAGGCGCAGCGCCTGGGCGCGGGTGAGATCGTACTCAACTGCATGGACAGCGACGGCGTGCGCCGCGGCTACGATATCGCCCAGCTCTCCGCCGTGCGTGAGGTCTGCAGCGTGCCGCTGATCGCCTCCGGCGGTGCGGGCACGATGGAGCACTTCATCGAGGCATTCGAGCAGGCCGATGTTGACGGCGCGCTGGCTGCCAGCGTATTTCACAGCGGCACGATCAGTATTCCCGAACTCAAGGCCGCCCTGCGCACGCAGGGGATCGAGGTACGCAGTGAATGATTGTTTGACCCCACAAGCCCCCGATGCCAATACCCTGGACTGGGACAAGGCCGGCGGCCTGCTGCCGGTCATCGTCCAGGATGCCGAAAGCCTGCGCGTGCTGATGCTGGGTTACATGGACCGCACCGCGCTGGCCGCCACGCTGGAACTGCGGCTGGTGACCTTCTTCAGCCGCAGCAAGCGCCGGCTGTGGACCAAGGGCGAGAGTTCAGGACACGTGCTCGAGCTGGTGTCCGTGCAGGCCGATTGCGATGGCGATGCGCTGCTGGTGCTGGCCCGTCCACACGGGCCGACCTGCCACCTGCAGCGGCCCAGCTGTTTTGCCGGAGCTCCCGGCGCTGGCGTGTTGGCAACGCTGGACGCGCTGGTCGCCGAACGCGAGGCGGAGCGGCCCGAAAGCAGCTACACCACGCGTCTGTTCGAAAGTGGTGTGCGGCGGATCGCCCAGAAGGTGGGCGAAGAGGGTGTGGAGACTGCGCTGGCAGCGGTGGCCGAGGACGATGCAGCGCTCGTCGGCGAAGCTGCCGATCTCGTCTACCACCTGCTGGTGCTGCTGCGCGCCCGCGGGCTGGGGCTGGCCGATCTGGAGCGCAGGCTGGAGGCCCGCTCACAGGGCGAAAGCTGAGCTGCCGCGCCGCGCGGACCGCGCTGCTCAGGCCATCGAGGCGGAACTGTGCACGCGGTCGCGGCCCTGCGCCTTGGCCACGTACATGGCCTTGTCGGCGACTTCCAGAGCCTGGGTAACATCGTCCGGATCTTCCGGGCCAAGCGTGTGCACGCCGATGCTTGCCGTCACCCGGATGGGCTCCGGGCCGGCAGGACAGGGCTCAGCGTTGAGCGCCTGGCGGATTGCTTCGGCCACGGCCACAGCCCTTGAGCGGTCATGGTGCGGCAGGGCTACCACGAACTCCTCGCCGCCAAAGCGCGCCAGCAGCGCATCGTCTCCCGTCGCGCTGCTGATCCGGCCGGCAACCCAGCGCAGGCACTCGTCACCAACCAGATGGCCGTAGCGATCATTGATGGCCTTGAAGTGATCCATGTCCACCATCAGCAGAGATACCGGGCGACCGCTGTCGCGGGCTTCGCGCACCATGCGGCCGAACGACTCGTGGAACCAGGTGCGGTTGTACAGGCCGGTCAGGCCGTCGCGGCGGCTGGATTCGCGCAGCCTGTCGTGCACTTCCTCCAGCTGCATCAGCGCATTGCGTACTTCCCGGGTGCGCTGGGCCACCTTGCGTTCCAGCATCATGTTGGCCTCCCTGGCAATGCGCTCGTTCTCGTTGCGCAGCCCGGCATAGCGATAGCCGAGCGCGATCGAAAGCAGCAGCATTTCCAGGGCCGAGCCGATCTGCACGCCGTACTCGGTGAAGA
The DNA here is from genome assembly GCF_054052045.1 of Luteimonas sp. A277. The sequence continues at coordinate 145,961 of NZ_JBSVRG010000002.1, read as the reverse complement.
AGTTCTTCGGCAGCAGGCCGAAGGCCAGCAGGGTGAACACAGCCGTGCCCAGCAGGAACATGCCCCACGCCAGCAACAGCAGGCGAGCAGGCTGGTAGCCGAGCCGGACCACGTGGATGGTGGCGGTCACGATCCAGACAATCCCCACCAGTACCGCCAGCGCCGCCACCGGCGTGGCGATGCGGTACGGAAGGCAGAACGAGGCGATGCCGAAAAACAGGAAGAAGCCGATCACTGTCAGACTGACGGCGTTGCCCACCGGCCAGCGCTGGGGCAACTCGAGGAACGTGCGGGTGAACTGGTTCATGCCGATCAGCGCCAGGCAGATCGACAGCGGTACGGACTTGTCCGCCAGCCAGGGCCAGTTGGGCCACAGGTATTCGAATCCCAGCCCATTGAGGGTGAACAGCACCAGGCCGAAGGCGGTGATGTGGAACAGGTACCAGAAATAGCTCGCGTCGCGGAGCGAAATCCAAAGCACGAGGTTGTAGAAAAACAGCGCCAGCAGGATTCCGTAGTAGAGGCCGATGGCCAGCTGCGCATCGCGGGAAAGTTCGGTGAAGGCCGCGGGCGTGTACAGCTCCAGCGGCACCTGCATGGAGCTCTCGCTCTGCACCCGCACCAGCAGTTCCACCGGCTGGTCCACGGGCAGCTCCAGCTGGAAGTTGGGGTGCCGGTAGCGCACGCTGCGCACATCGAAGGGCAGGTGGTCCCCGCCCGACTGGTGCAGGATCCCGCCGTCGGCATGGCGCACGTAGATGTCCAGCCGGTCGCTGAGCGGATACTCCTGCACCAGCAGCCAGCGCTGTTCCGACGGGTTGCGGTTCACCAGGCCGACGTGGAACCAGAAGGCGCCGCGCTGGAAGCCGAACGCCGCGTTGTCACCCGGGACCGGTTCGAACCGTCCGGCCTGGAGGTGCGCAAAGGCGTCCTCCATGCGATCGGCCGATGGCTCGTCGTGCCGGTAAGTCAGATGCGGGGTGAGGCTGAGCTGATCAGCATCTGCAGGCAGCTCGACGGGTGCGGCGGCCGCGGGCATGCCCGACCACAGACACGCCACCAGCAAGGCCGCCCAGACGTATGCCCCGATCGCGGATGTGACGGACCTGCCAGCCATGGCTTTTCCCGGGGCCCCGGCCCCAGCGTGGAGACTAGACCAGCGCGGCGCGGTTTGCATCGGGGAGCGGCATAATCAGGCTCCCCTCCGTTTCATGGAATCCACATGCGTTCTGCCTGGTTGTGCCTGCTGTTGCTGCTCGCTTTGCCCGCCCACGCCGGGGAGGGCGGCTGCCTGCAGGGCACCGTACGGGTGTCCGGAGGCGGCGGCTTGGCCGGGGTTGCCGTGTCCGACGGACGACAGGTGGTCGCCAGCGGGCCGGAAGGGCAGTGGACCCTGGCCTCGGCACCAGCCGGCGCCGTGTTCGTGATCAAGCCACCCGGATACGTGCTGCCGGCGCGAGCGGATGGACTGCCGGACTTCTGGCGCAGCGGAGTTGAGCCCCAGGGCTGCGACTTCGAACTGCTGCCGGCTGATCCGGAAGGTGCTGGAGACGACAGTCTGGAAGTGCTGGTATTCAGCGATCCGCAGACCGCCAACCTGCGCGAGGTGGGCTATTACCGCGATTCAATCGTGGCCCCACTGCGTGGCAGGCACGGTGCCCGCCTGGGAGTGACCCTGGGCGACGTGACCAACGATGTGCCCTCGCTCTATCCGGCGCTGAACGAAGTCACCGCGAGCCTGGGCGTGCCCTGGCTGCACGTGCCGGGCAACCACGATCTGGATTTCGAAGTCGGGCACGACCGGGATTCGCTACGCTCGTTCCGCGGGGTATACGGGCCCGACACGTTTGCCTGGGAAGAGGACGAGGCCGTTTTCGTCGGCCTGGACAACGTGATCTACCAGCCGGGGGAACGCCCGGCCTACATCGGCGGATTGCGTCCGGACCAGTTTGAATTCCTCGAGTCCTGGCTGCCTGCGCTCTCCACCAACCGCCTGCTGGTGCTGATGGTGCACATGCCCCTGTTCGACACTGCGCCTGGCCGTGAAACCTTCCGCCACGCGGACCGCGAGCGGCTGTTCGCGCTGCTGCAGCGCTTCCCGAAGCTGCTGGTGCTCAGCGGGCATCGGCATACGCTGCAGCACGTGTTCCACGGCCCGGAGTCCGGCTGGCACGGCGCCGAGCCGCTGCACGAGTTCAACGTGGGTGCCGCCAGCGGCGCTTTCTGGTCCGGCGTGGCAGGCAGCGACGGCGTGCCGGACTCGACCATGGCCGACGGCACGCCCAGCGGGTATGCACGGCTGGTGATCGATCGCGAGGGCGGCTACCGTCTGTCCTGGCACCGTGGCGGGCACCATGGTGACGGCGATCCCGGCTTCACCGATGCGATGGCGCTGCATGCGCCGCGCACGCTGCGCGGCGGTGCCTATCCGGCGTGGGGCGTGTACGCCAACGTGTACATGGGGCTGGAGGACACCCGGGTGGAGTTCCGGGTGGGCGAGGGCGAATGGCAGTCGATGCGCCGCGTGTCGGCGCCCGACCCGCGGCTGGTGGTGGAAAACGTTCGCGATGATCTGGCCACCGAGCTGCGGGGCTTCGACCGCTCGCCCGAGGCGCAGCCATCCACACATCTGTGGCGAGGTGCGTTGCCCACAGATCTGGACGTGGGCGAACACCGCATCGATGTGCGTGCGTTCGACCGCTGGCATGGCGAACAGCGGGCGTGGACGGATTACCGGCTGATAGAGAAAGCGCCGCCGAACGAGTAGCGACAGAACGGCTCGTCGGTTGCGACGCCGGACCTAGGGAACGGGGTGCGGATAGGGAACTGGCGGGCCCGGCTGGAACGATTTGCGCCACGCGTCCAGCACCGGTTCGATCTGCGCACCCACGTGGATCTGCGGCAGCGAGGGTGTGTACTCGCCCTCCACCTCGCGCGCAGCGACCCGTTTGCGCGCGTCCCGGAACGCGGCAATGAAGTCATCGTGCTGGTTGAGCGCATCCACCAGCCAGGCCTGGCCGAAATAGGTCACCTGGGAAGCCGCGCCACAGCCAAAGGAGGTGCGGTCCTTGCGGGCCGCGGTGATGGTGACGCCGGTAGGGCTGCGCAGCGCCGGCAGGAAACCGCCGGAATAGCAGGCCGAAACCACCACCACCCGGTTGCGGATGCCGGAATCGGCCAGGGCGCCGGCCAGCTGCTCAACGGTGATCTCTTCTTCCAGCATCGGCGGCAGGTCCACCACCAGCTCGTGCTCCTCGCTGCCATGGGTGGTGATGAACAGCAGCAGCAGATCCTCGTCCGGGTCCATTGCCGCGCCCACGCCGGCCAGGGTCTGGTGGAGGTTGTCGAGCGTTGCCAGCGGTCGCGGCGCGTCCTCGTCCAGGCTATCGGGATGGTTGACCAGGCCGATGACCCGGCCGTCGGCCTGGAAGCGCGCGCTCATCAGCTGCTCCAGGTACAGCACCTCGTTGCGGAATACGTCTTCGGTGCCGTCGCCGGCGAACCCGACCACGTACAGGTCGGGCTTGCCGGGCTGCTGCGCCGGCATGGCTTCCAGCGCCGTGGCGATCAGGCGCTGATCGCGCTCGGGAAGCGTTTCATCTTCCGGGACCCCGGACAGGACCGGAGCCGCGGCAAACAGCCCTGCCAGGACTAGTGCCAGTGCCATGCGCCGGCCATGCCGGGCTTTACGGAACAATCCCATCGAAGGACTCCACCCGGGCGTGGTTACCGGTGGCGGCGCCGGTGCGCGGCTGCGGGTAGTCCTGGCGGCGGTCGACCAGGGTGGTCGCCATGCCGGCGGCGCGGGCTGCGTCCAGCTCTTCCACCACATCGGACAGGAACAGCACGTCTTCGGCAGGCACGTCCAGGCGCCGGCTGATACGCGCATAGCTTTCGGCCTCGCGCTTGCCGCCGACCTCGGTGTCGAACCAGGCGGAAAACAGCGGGCTCAGGTCGCCGGCGTCAGTGTGGGAGAACAGCAGCACCTGGGCGGGGACGGAACCGGACGAATAGACCGCCAGGGTATGACCTTCGCCGTGCCACTGCCGCAGCCGTTCCACCGCGTCAGGATAGACCGGTGCGGCGAAGTCACCGTTGCGGTAGCCGTCGGCCCACAGCATGCCCTGCAGGGCCTTGAGCGCGGTGTGCTTGAGGTCCTGGTCGATCCAGCCCTGCAGCGTCTCCGCGATCATGCCGTCCTGGCAGACGCCGCCAAGTTCGGTGGCCACTTCGTCCAGCCAGCGCCGGACCTCCGGATCCTGGCCACGCACGCGCACGAAGCGCGGCATTTCCCGGCGTGCATAGGGGAAGAGGACTTCCTTGACGAAAGCGATGCTGCTGGTGGTGCCTTCGATATCGGTCAGGATGATGCGGGACATCGGGTCTCCTTGGTGGACTCAGGCCTCGCCGTAGCGCGGGAAGCGCTGGGCGATGTCGGTACCGGTGAAATATCCGACCCAGCCGTCGGGCTGCTGGAAAAACCGGATGGCCACGAAATTGGGGCGCGGGCCCATGTCGAACCAGTGGGTGGTGCCGTCCGGCACCGCGATCAGGTCATCCTTGACGCACTCGATCTCGTACACCTTGCCGTCCACGTGCAGGGTGAACAGACCGGAACCGGCCACGAAGAAGCGCACTTCGTCCTCGCGGTGGTAGTGCTCGTCCAGGAACTTGCGGCGGATCTCATCGCGCTCCGGATTGTCGGGGGCGATGCTGATCACATCCACACTGGTGAAGCCGCGCTCGGCCACCAGCCGGTCCACGTCCTGGCGATAGGCGGCCAGCACTTCTTCCTGGCTTGCCCCAGGCTCCACCGGGTGCGCGGCCTGCCAGCGCTCGAAGGTCACGCCGATCGCGCCCAGCTCGCTGGCGATCCGGTCGCCATCCTCGGTGACCAGCAGGGGCGTGTCAGGTGAATCGTTGGCGAAGACGCGCAGTCGGCTCATCATTTTCGTGGGGAATCCGCAGGGATCCCCAGAATATCAGCCTGCGGGTGCGTCCGGATGGAACACCGTGGGGCCACCGGTCAGCCTGTACAGCTCCAGCTCGCAGCCGAGCAGGAACTCGAACGCCTCCAGGTGGCGGCGAGCCTCGGCCACATCGCGGCCCCAGGCGTACAGCCCGTGCCCATCGATCAGGTAGCCCCATATCGGCCCCTGGTCCAGCAGCGCTTCAACCTGGGCGGCGAGGGTGGGCATGTTCTGGCTGTTGGGCAGTACCGGCACCGTGATCGCCGTTTCATGGGTGCTGTTGCCGGCGAAGGCCTTCAGCAGCTCATAGCCCGCAAGCCTGACGCCACCTGCAGCGGCAAACAGCCGCGAGGCCACCGTCTGGTTGCGCGAGTGGGTGTGCAGCACGCAGCCCACGTCGGCAAAGCGCCGGTACAGCTGGGTGTGCAGCAGGGTTTCCGCCGAAGGCCGGTGGTCACTGCCAACCGCGCGGCCGTACATATCGACCACCATCAGGTCCGATTCGCCCAGCTTGCCCTTGTCGCGGCCGGAGATGGTGATGGCCGCGTGGCCGCCATCGATCCGGCGGGAGAAGTTGCTGCTGGTGGCCGGGGTCCAGCCGCGGGCCGCCAATTCGCGCACATTGGCTGCGAGCTCAGCGCACGCCTCGTGGAACCGGTGCTGGTCGTAGGGCAGGGTGGTCATGTTGGGGATGGCTGCTGCTGGCTGCGAAATGGCGGGGCACTATACCCGTCAGTCCCTGACCGCGGCCGGGGCTGGTTCGGGGTGCAAGATGGCGTCCCGATTGGCCTCCGGGTCTGTACCCGGCATCTCTTCCGGGGACAGGCGCAGGATCTTGAAGCCGGTGTAAGCCATGACCAGGGCGACCACCGGCCCGACCAGGTTGAAGAACGCGTAGGGCAGGTAGTCCAGCGTCGCCACGCCCAGGGTGGCGGCCATGTAGGCGCCGCAGGTGTTCCAGGGCACCAGTGGCGAGGTGATGGTGGCGCCGTCCTCGAGCGCCCTGGACAGGTTCACGGGGGCCAGGCCACGGCGGCGGAACTCGGGCTGGTACAGACGCCCCGGGAGCACCAGTGCCATGTACTGGTCAGCGGCGACCACGTTGGTGCCGAACGCAGTGGCGATGGTGGCGGCGATCAGCGAGCCGGCCGACTTCACCCGTGCCAGCACGCTGCGGATCATGCGCTCCAGTAGCCCGGTCTTTTCCATCACCGCGCCGAAGCCCAGGGCGCACATGATCAGCCATACCGTATTGAGCATGCTGATCATGCCGCCGCGGCTGAGAAGCTCATCCACGTCTGCATTGCCGGTGTTGGCCTGGTAACCCTCGAACAGGGCCTGCCAGGCGCCCGCCAGCAGGGCCATCGGGCGCGGAATGTCCGAACGGTCTGCGAGGGCCAGCACCAGCTCCGGCTGGAACACCACCGCGAACACGCCGCCGAGGATCGCGCTGAGCAGGATCGCCGGATAGGCCGGGAACCGGAGCACTGCCAGCGCGAACAGCACCACCATCGGGATCAGCAGGTACCAGCCCAGGTTGTAGTGCTCGCCCAGCAGTTCGGGCAAATTGCCAAACTCTGTATTGCCCGACCCGCCGGTCTCGCTCAGGCCCACTATCGTGAACAGCACCAGCGCGATCGCCATGCTGGGGAAGGTGGTCCAGGTCAGGTGACGGATATGGGCGAACAGCTCGGCGCCGGCGGCGGCCGGAGCAATGATGGTGGTGTCCGAGATCGGCGACATCTTGTCACCGAAATAGGCGCCGGAAATGATCGCGCCAGCAGTGATGGGCAGCGACATGTCCATGCCCTGAGCCACGCCGATCAGAGCCACGCCCAAGGTGCCCGCCACCGTCCAGGAGCTGCCGATGGACAGCGCCACGATGGCGCAGACCACGCACGCTGCCGGATAGAAATAAGCCGGGTGCATCAGCTGCATCCCGTAGACAATCAGCATCGGCACGGTGCCGCTGAGGATCCAGGTGCCGATCAGCGCGCCCACCGACAGCAGGATAAAGATCGGCACCACCGCCAGGGCCACGCCGTGGACCAGACTGTCCTGGATCGTGTGCCACGGCAGCCGGTTGCGCAGCCCCACCAGGGCGGCCACGCCGCTGGCCAGCATGAGCCCGACCTGGTTGGCGCCGAACGAGGCGTCATCGGCGTACAGGTACACCGCGCAGATCAGCGTGGCGACCAGGAACAGCAGCGGGGTGAAGGCCTGCAGCAGGCTGGGCTCGCGAGGCTGCTCGCGGGATGGTTCGGGCGTCATTGCTTCACTTCCGTTAGACATCATGACGACGCGCAGGATGACAGCGCAACGGCCGCCGTACCTTGCCAAAGCAGGCCAATGTTCACAAGCGCCGGAAGGCACGGTAGCCGGATGGACCGGCGGATGACCGATAATTGGCGACCCCCGGTTCCTGATTGGCGCAATGCAGCATGACTGACCTGGAAACAGCCCGCGATGACTTTGTCGCGGCGCTCACCGAGTACCGTCGGCAGTGGCCCGAAGAGGCCGCCTGCGTGGACCAGTTCGCCGCGCTGGCCGCCGATCCGGGCGATCCCTACGTGCGTGAGCGGCTGGAAGGACACTTCACCGCGTCGTCGTGGCTGGTCAGCGCCGATGGCGACCGCACCCTGCTCACCCACCACCGCAAGCTGGGGCTGTGGGTGCAACCGGGTGGGCATGCGGATGGCGACCGCAATCTGGCGCGGGTGGCGCTGCGCGAGGCGGAGGAAGAGTCAGGCCTGACCGGCCTCGCGCTCGGAGCGGGGATCTGGTCGGGGATCTTCGACCTGGACCGGCACTGGATCCCGGAGCACAAGGGCGTGCCGGCGCACTGGCACTACGACGTGCGCTACGTGGTGCAGGCCGGTGGAGATGAAAGCTACGTGGTCAGCGAGGAATCGCACGCGCTGGCGTGGCGCGGAATCGAGGCGGTTGCCGCCGACCCCGCCATGGATGTGTCCCTGCGCCGGATGGCGCGCAAGTGGCTTGCACGCCATCCGTCCGGCCTGTCCGGCAACTGACCGGTCAGGTGGTCGCGGTATTGGTCTCGTCGCGCTTTTCGCGCGGCGGCAGGGCGTCGTCACCGTGCACCAGGAACCAGATGTTCTCGGCGATGTTGGTCACGTGGTCGCCGATCCGCTCGATGTTCTTGGCCATGAACAGCAGGTGGGTGCAGGGGGTGATCGAGCGCGCGTCTTCCATCATGTAGGTCAGCAGTTCGCGGAACAGCCCCGTGTACATCTGGTCCAGCTCGGCGTCGTTCTCGCGGATCTGCTGCGCGGCTTCGGCGTCACCCGCCTGGTAGGCCACCAGCACTTCGCGCAGCTGGCGGGCGGCGATCCGCGACAGGCCCTTGAGCCCGCGGGTGATCGGCAGCGCTGGTGACTGGTTCAGGGCCAGCGAGCGCTTGGCCACGTTGGCCGCGTAGTCGCCGATGCGTTCGATGTCGGATGAGACTTTCAGCGCGGCGAGGATCTCGCGCAGGTCGCGGGCCATGGGGCCGCGCAGGGCGAGCTTCATCACGTCTTCGCTGATTTCCTTTTCCAGCGCGTCGATGGCGTCGTCGTTGTCGATCACGCGGCGGGCGGCGGAATCGTCGCGACGCTCCACCACGTCCAGGGCGGCTTCCAACTGGGCTGCCGCCATGTTGCCCATGCGCATGATTTCGCCGGTGAGGCGTTCGCGCTCTTCGTCGTAGCTGTGGACGATGTGTTCGTGCTGTTGGTTGGGCATGTCAGCCGAATCTCCCGGTGATGTAATCCTCGGTCTGCTGCTTCGAGGGGTTGGAGAAAATGGTGTGGGTCTCATCGTGCTCGATCAGGTCGCCCAGGTACATGAAGGCGGTGAAGTCGGACACACGGGCCGCCTGCTGCATGTTGTGGGTCACGATCACGATGGTGTATTCGTGCTTGAGCTCCGCAATGAGCTGCTCGATGCGGCTGGTCGAGATCGGATCCAGGGCCGAGGTGGGCTCGTCCAGCAACAGCACGTCGGGACGCAGGGCCACCGCGCGGGCGATGCACAGCCGCTGCTGCTGGCCGCCGGACAGGCCCAGCGCGCTCTGGCCCAGCTTGTCCTTCACCTCGTCCCACAGCGCCGCCTGGCCCAGGGCGTGCTCCACGCGCTCTTCCATCTTCTTCTTCGAGAGCTTTTCGTGGTGGCGGATGGCGTAGGCGATGTTCTCGTAGATCGTCATCGGGAACGGCACCGGCTTCTGGAACACCATGCCCACCTTGCTGCGCAGGCGGTTGAGCGGGTATTTGGGTCCCAGCACGTTTTCCCCGTCCAGCAGCACTTCGCCGCTGGCCTCCTGCTTGGGGTACAGCGAGTAGATGCGGTTGTAGACGCGCAGCAGGGTGGACTTGCCGCAGCCCGAGGGGCCGATCAGCGCGGTCACCCGCTTCTCCGGGATGTCCAGGTTGATCCCCTTCAGCGCGTGGAAGCGGTCGTAATGAAAATCCAGACCACGGGTGGAGATCTTTACCGGTGCCTGCGGCTGGGCTTCGCGATGGCTGGTGGCCAGCGAAATCCGCTGCGTGGCACCGGTGATCGGGGTATCGGTCATGGCCGGTTCCGTTGCAAGGTCAGTCATGGGAGATCCTCTTGCGCACCAGCAGGGCGCGGGCGCCAATGCTTATCAGCAGCACAAAGGTGGTCAGCACCAGGGCGCCAGCCCAGGCAAGCTGCTGCCAGGATTCATAGGGGCTGCCGGCGTACTGGTACATCACCACCGGCACGCTGGCCATCGGGCGCATGATGTCGGAGTTCCAGTACTGGTTGCCGAACGCGGTGAACAGCAGCGGGGCGGTCTCGCCGGAAATCCTGGCAAGAGCAAGCAGGATGCCGGTGACGATGCCGGCCGAGGCGCTGCGGTAGAGCACCTGCACGATCACTTTCCACTGCGGCACCCCCAGCGAGAGCGCCGCCTCGCGCATCTGCACCGGCACCAGGCGCAGCATTTCATCGGTGGTGCGTATCACCACCGGCAGCACGATGAAGGCCAGGGCGATCGCGCCGGCCAGCGCCGAGAACCGGCCGCCGGTCTGCATCACGATCAGGGTGTAGACGAACAGGCCCAGCACGATCGACGGTGCCGACAGCAGGATGTCGTTGACGAACCGCACCACGGTACCGGTCTTGCGGGCGGCGCCGTACTCCGACAGCCACGTGCCCGCGGCCACGCCCAGCGGGGTGCCGATGGCGATCGCCAGCGCACACATCACCGCGCTGCCGAAGAAGGCGTTGAGCAGGCCACCGCCTTCCTGCATCGGCGGCGGGGTCATCTGGGTGAACAGATCAAGGTTGATGCCACCGGCGGCCTTGCTCACCAGCGTGAACAGGATCCAGCCCAGGAAGAACAGGCCGAACGCGGCCGCCAGGCAGGAGATCACAATTGCAGCGACGTTGCCGACCCGGCGCCTGCGATACAGGCGGTTGGCGACGGCGGCCCCGGCGCCGGCATTGATGACAGTCGGGGTCGACATCAGTTGCCTTCCTTGCGCGACAGGCGCATCAGCATCAGACGGGCGATTGCCAGCACCACGAAGGTCACCAGGAACAGCACGAAGCCGAGCAGCAGCAGTGCCGAGCGGTAGGTTTCAGTGGCCTCGCCGAAGTCATTGGCGATCAGCGCGGCGATGGTGGTGCCCGGCTCGAGCAGGGACGGCGACAGGCGCACGCTGTTGCCGATCACGAACGCGACCGCCATGGTCTCGCCCAGCGCACGGCCAAGACCCAGGAAGATGCCGCCGATCACCGCGGAGCGGGTGTAGGGCAGCACAATGTCCCAGCTCACTTCCCACTTGGTGGAGCCGAGCGCGTAGGCCGATTCCTTGAGCCGGGTAGGGACCGTCAGGAACACCTCGCGCATCACCGAGGTGATGAACGGGATCACCATGATCGCCAGCACGAAGCCCGCGGTGAGCGTGCCGATGCCCAGCGGCGGGCCGCGGAACAGGATGCCGAAGCCGGGAATGGCGCCCAGGTACTGGTTGAGCCAGGGGGTGACGTACTCCGTCATCACCGGTACCAGCACGAACAGGCCCCACATGCCGTAGATGATCGAGGGAATTGCTGCCAGCAGTTCGATGGCGCTGGCGACGGGGCCACGGATCCAGCGCGGCGCCACTTCGGTCAGGAAGAAGGCGATGCCGAAGCTGATCGGCACCGCGATGATCATTGCGATCACCGCGGTGACAATCGTGCCGTAGATCGGCGCCAGGGCGCCGTAGCGGTTTTCAACCGGGTTCCAGTCGGAGGTGAGGAAGAACCTCCAGCCCTGTGACACCAGCGCGTCGCGACCGCCCCACAACATGGACAGGGCGGCTGCCGCCAGGGCCAGCATCACCAGTACCACGGTGCCGCCCAGCACCAGCCGGAACAGCCGGTCGTTGCGGGTGTCGCGCTGGTCGTGGCGGGCCTTGGGGCCCGCTGGAATAACGGTGGTATTCATCCTGGAGCCGACCGGTCCGGTGTCAGTCGGCGCTGAAGCCGAATTCGCTGGCCCAGTAGGCCTCTACCTGGGTCACCAGGTCTGCGGGCAGCGGCACGTAGTGCAGGGCGCTTGCCTGCGAAGTGCCGTCCTTGAGGGCCCAGTTGAAGAACCCGAGGGCGGCCTGCGAGCGTGCAGCATCGGCAGGCTGTTTCGGCATCAGGATGAAGTTGGTGGCAGTGATCGGCCAGGCGTTCTCGCCCGGGGCATTGGTGATCACCAGGTTGAAGTCCGAAGCGCCTGCCCAGTCGGCGGTGGCAGCGGCGGCGGAGAACGTCTCCTCACTCGGTCCGACCCAGTTGCCGGCGGCATTCTGCAATGACGCGTAGGGCATGTCGTTCTGCAGCGCGTAGGCCAGTTCGACGTAGCCGATCGAGCCGCGGATCTGCTTCACGTACGAGGCCACGCCTTCGTTGCCCTTGCCGCCAACGCCGCTCGGCCACTGCAGCTGGGTGCCTTCGCCGATCCGGTCCTTCCAGCTGCTGCTGACCTTGGACAGGTAGTTGCTGAAGTTGAACGTGGTGCCCGATCCATCGGAGCGGTGCACGATGTTGATCTCAACTTCCGGCAGATCAATGTCCGGATTGAGCCCGGCGATGGCCGGATCGTTCCAGTTGCTGACTTCGCCAAGGAAGATATCGGCCAGGATGCCGCCGGTCAGGCGCAGCTCGCCCGGCTCGATGCCTTCCAGGTTGAACACCGGAACCACGCCGCCGATGGTGGAGGGGAACTGGCCCAGCCCCGCTTCAGCCAGTTCTTCACTGGATAGCGGCGCGTCGGACGAACCGAAATCCACGGTGGCGGCCTTGATCTGGGCAATGCCGCCACCCGATCCGATCGATTGGTAATTGACCCGGTGGCCGGTGGCTGCGTTGTAATCGGCCGACCAGCGCGACATCAGCGGATACACGAACGACGCGCCCGCGCCGGAGATTTCGCTGGAGGACGCGGCGCCCGGCTGGCCATCATCGCTCGACGGTTGGCATGCGGACAGTCCGAACACCAGCGGCAGGGACAGGGAGAGAATGGCAAGACGAACCGGCTGCAGTTTCATGCGTGCTCCAGGAGGAGTGCCGGCGTTGCCGGCGGATGACACCATGAAATGATGTTTTTGTTACAGCTTGATGACACCACGACGAAATACTGTCATCGAAGGCGTAGTCGGGCGCTGTTGCGTGCTTGAGCCTGAACGTGACATGGACTCAGCCGATCCACAGGCGCAGGAACCAGGCCACGGTTCCCACCGTTGCCAGCCCAGCGACCCAGAGGGCGAACAGCCAGGCCAGCCGTTTCCACAGGGGGCCGGGACCGGTGGTGCTCAATGGTAACCCTGGTCACGGACCTTGCCGCGGAAGACCCAATAGGACCATCCGGTATAGGTGAGGATGATCGGGATCAACACCACGGCGCCCACCAGCATGAAGACCAGGCTCGAATCCGGTGAGGCCGCGTCATGGATGGTCAACGCCTGAGGCACCACGTACGGGAATACGCTGATGCCCAGGCCCACGAAGGTCAGCGCAAACAGGGCAAGCGTGAGCAGGAACGGCGCCAGTTCGCGGCCCCGGCGCAGCGTGCGCCAGAACGCATAGGCCATCACCACCGTCAGCAGCGGCACCTGCGCGGCCAGGAAGACCGTTGGCGTGGTGGTCCACCGGTGGTGGTAGTCGTAGTCCAGCCCCACGGTTGCCAGGCTCACCAGCGCGATGCCGGCCAGCATGACCACGCCCAGGCGCGAGGCGTAGCGGCGGACTTTCGCCTGCAGCTCGCCCTCGGTCTTGAGCACCAGCCAGGTGGCGCCCAGCAGCGCGTAGCCGGCCACCACGCTGAGCCCGGTGAGCACGGTGAACGGCGTCAGCCAGTCCCACCAGCCCCCACCGTATTCACGCCCGTCGACCTCGATGCCCTGGATCAGGGCGCCGAGGATCATGCCCTGGGCCATTGCCGCCACCGTGGAGCCGCCGTTGAAGGCACCGTCCCACCACGCCCGATGCGCGGGGTCGCGTCCGCGCGCCTCGAACGCCACACCGCGGAACACCAGTGCCAGCACCATCGCTATCACCAGCGGGTAGACCGCGGTCATGATCACCCCGAACGCGAGCGGGAACGCGGCCATCAGGCCGCCCCCGCCGAGCACCAGCCAGGTTTCGTTGCCGTCCCACACCGGCGCGACGGTGTTGATCGCCTGATCACGCTCGCTGCCGATCCCGAGCGCCGGCAGGATGATGCCGATCCCGAGGTCGAAGCCGTCCATCACCACGTAGGCGAACACCGCGAACAGCAGGATCAGGGCCCAGACCAGGGCAAGGTCGAGTTCCATGGCGTCAGTCCTCCCCGGCCATTTTCATCGCCGGTCCCGGGGTGATGCCGGCCGTGCGGATCGTGGCTTCGTCTTCGTCCATCGGCCGCTCGGACGGCTGCACGCCCTTGGCCATCAGACGCAGGATGTACAGCGTGCCCAGGCCGAAGACGATGAAGTAAACGATGATGAAGGCGATCAGCGATGTGCCCACTGCGGAGGCGTCCAGCGCGGAGGCGCTTTCGCGCGTGGTCATGAAGTTGTAGACCGTGTACGGCTGGCGGCCGACCTCGGTGGTGATCCAGCCGGCGATCACCGCCACGAAACCGGTCGGGGCCATCAGGACGGCCGCCCGGTGCAGGGCCGGCCAGTCATACAGCCGTTTTCGCCAGCGCGCGTACAGGCTCCACGCGCCCAGGGCGATCATCAGCATTCCGATGCCGACCATCACCCGGAACGACCAGAACACCGGCCCCACCGGCGGCCGGGATTCCTCGGGGATCGTCTCCAGGCCATCCATCGGCGCGCTGGGGTCGTGCTGGAGGATAAGCGAACCCATCCCGGGAACCTGCAGTGCGTAGCGCACCTCGCCCGCCTCGGTATCGGGGATCCCGAACAGGATCAGGGGCGCGCCGTCCGGATAGCTCTGGTAGTGGCCCTCGATGGCCATGATCTTGGCTGGCTGGTGTTCAAGCGTGTTGAGCCCGTGGAAATCGCCGATCAACAGCTGCATCGGCGCCACGATCGCGGCCATCCACATCGCCATTGAGAACATCGTGCGCGCCCCGGCCAGGGAGCTGGTGGCCGCGGGGTCATCGCCATCCAGGCGCGTCCCGGCCCGACGCTGCTTGAGCAGGTGCCAGGCGCCCACGCCGCCTACCGCGAACGCCGTGGTCAGATAGGCACCGGTCAGGGTATGTGCGAGCCGGTACGGGAAGCTGGGATTGAAGATCACCTCCCACCAGCTGTCCGGGACGAACTGGCCGACATCATTGATGCTGAAACCCGTGGGCGTGTGCATCCAGCTGTTGGCGCTGAGGATCCAGAACGCCGACAGGAACGTGCCGAACGCCACCAGCAGGGTGGCCATGAAGTGCAGGCGCGGGCCGACCCGGTTCATGCCGAACAGCATCACCCCGAGGAACCCGGCTTCGAGGAAGAACGCGGTCATGACCTCGTAGGCCATCAACGGCCCGATGATCGGTCCGGCACGGTCGGAGAACACCGCCCAGTTGGTGCCGAACTGGTAGGTCATCACGATGCCCGAGACCACGCCCATGGCGAAGGCGACCGCGAAGATCTTTACCCAGAAGCGGAACAGGTCCAGATACACCTGTTTCTTCGTACGCAGCCAGCGCCACTCGAGCACGGCGAGGAAACTTGCCAGCCCGATGGTGAAGGCTGGAAAGATGAAGTGGAAGCTGATCGTGAACGCGAACTGGAGTCGCGCCAGGAACACGGCGTCAAAGTTTTCGAACATGGCGAGGCGACGCTAGCACCCTCGATGTCAGCGTGGCGTTCACATCCGGGTCACTTTCCTCGGGGGCGCGGTTAATCCAATTCGTATTGGACGTCGATGATGACGAACGAGACGGTGCCGCCCGGCAGTTCCGCCTGGAACTCATCGTCAAGCCGCTTCTTGAGCATCGCCCGCGCCAACGGGGAATCGATGCTGATCCAGCCCTTGGGCGCGTCGGTCTCATCCGGGCCGACCACGCGGTAGCGAACGGTGTCGCCGCTGTCCTGGTCTTCAAGCTCCACGGTAGCGCCAAAGAACACCGCTTCCGGGTTCGACGGCACGGTGTCGACCACCCGCAGCGTCTGCAGCCGCTTGCTCAGGTAGCGCACCCGGCGGTCGATGCCGCCAAGCTGCTTCTTGCGGTAGGTGTATTCCGCGTTTTCGGACCGGTCGCCCTCGGCGGCGGCCGCGGCCAGGGCGCGCACCACTTCCGGGCGCTGCACGCGCCACAGGTCGTCCAGCTCGGCCTTCAGGCGGGCGTGGCCCTCGGGCGTGATCAGGGCCGTGCTCTTGGGTGGGGGCGGGCGCCAGCGGCTCATGTGGGTTGCCTGCTCACCGGATCCGGATGCTGCCGAGGATATTGCGCACAACGCGGTTGGTGACCGTGCGTGCAGCCTGTTTGCCGGCCGCCTGGACCACGCCCTGTCGGCGGGAGGTGCCGAACAGGAACTCGCTGACCATGCGGCCGATGCCGCCGCCCTCATCAGCGGCCTTGGCTTTGGCCTCAGGCGCGTTGGCCTGTGCAGGCATCTCCGCGGCGCGTTTCGCCAGGATCTCTGCCGCCGACTCCCGGTTGATCGCCGTGTCGTACTTGGCCCCCACCGGGCTGCCGGCGCGGATCCGCGCACGCTCCTCGCCGGTGATGGCGCCCATGCGGCAGCGCGGGGGCGCAATCACCGTGTGCTCAACTGGCATGGGGATGCCCCGGCCTCTATCAGATACGTCCTGCAACGTGGACACCAGGGCTTCGCCGGTGCCCAGTCGGGAAATCGTGTCCACCACGTCAAGGTCGGGATTGCCCACGAAGGTCTGGGCGGCAGTGCGCACCGCCTTCTGGTCGCGCGGTGTGAAGGCACGCAGGGCGTGCTGCACCCGGTTGCCAAGCTGGCCGAGGATTTCATCGGGCACGTCATCGGGGAACTGCGAGCAGAAGTACACGCCCACGCCCTTGGAGCGGATCAGGCGCACCACCTGCTCGATCCGCTGGCGCAGCGCCGTCGGCGCATCCTTGAACAGCAGGTGGGCCTCGTCGAACACGAACACCAGCTTCGGCTTGTCCAGGTCGCCCACCTCGGGCAGGGTTTCGAACAGTTCCGACAGCAGCCACAGCAGGAAACTGGAATACAGCCGGGGACGCAGCAGCAGCTGGTCGGCGGCAAGGATGCCGATCACGCCGCGGCCGCTGGTGGTCGTGCGCATCAGGTCGGAGAGTTCCAGCGCGGGCTCGCCGAAAAACTGCCCGCCGCCGTCCTGTTCCAGCCGCAGCAGCGCCCGCTGGATCGCGCCCACAGACTGGGAGTTCACCAGGCCGTACTCGGCCGAGACCGCCTTGCGTTCTTCGATGACCAGCGCCAGCAGGGCGCGCAGGTCGGCCAGGTCCAGCAGCAGCAGGCCGCGGTCATCGGCCAGCTTGAACACGATGTCGAGCACGCCGGACTGGGTGTCGTTGAGCTCCAGGATCCGGCCCAGCAGGGTCGGACCCATCTCGGTCACCGTGGTCCGCACCGGGTGGCCGAGCTTGCCGTACAGGTCCCAAAGGATGGTGGGACTGCCTTCCACGGTGAAGCCGTCGATGCCCATCAGGTCGGCGCGCTTCTGCAGGCCCTCGTTCATCGTGCCGGGGACCGCCAGGCCGGCCACGTCGCCCTTCATGTCGGCCATGAACACCGGTACGCCGGCGCGAGAGAAGGACTCGGCCAGCATCATCAGGGTGACTGTCTTGCCGGTGCCGGTGGCGCCGGCCACCAGGCCGTGGCGATTGCCGTAGCGGGGCAACAGGTGCACGTTGCCGCTCTGCGGCGTGGTGACGGAACGGCCGACGAGGATGGGATCCGGCTGCATGGTCTGTCCTGACGATTGAATGCACAGGATTCTAGGCCATGCCGAGCCGGTCGGACCTCGGGCGCAGGTGGGGGGCAATGCCGGAACCGGCTGGCCGGACGAAAGGGGTTTGCCCACGCGTGGTGGGGGCGGCTAACCTGCGCGTCCGCCCCGAACCGTCCCTGCCATGACCCTGCCTGCCGTGTCCGCTGTCCGCCTGTCCGCCATTGCTGTCCTGGGGCTGGCCCTGCTGTTTCCCCAAGCGGCCGATGCGCAGTCGCGCCGAGACCGGGAGGCCGCCGAGGCGTTGCAGCAGCGCATGGAGCAGGCCGAGGTCCGCTATCGCGAGGCCCTGGTGCGCGCGCGCAACCACGAACCGGATGCGGTGGCGGCAAGCGATGCCGCGCTGGAAGATATGGAAGACGTGATGGTGGAATGCGGAAAGCTGCGCGGCTGCGAGCCCGCCGGGTTCGTCACTACCTTTAAGCGCCTGCTCAAGGCCGAGGCCGACGAAGCCTCGGCCGACCCGGGCGACGACGTGGATCCGTTCGACCCGGATCCGGACGGCATGTTGGCCGAAGGCGTGGCCGCGGATGTGCCAGAGGCCGCCCGTGCCGCGGCCCTGCTCAGCGATGGGCGCCGGTTCGTGGAGATGGTGCAGTTCAACCCGGCGGTGCAGGAGGGCATCCGCCGCTGGCTCACCGACATGCGCCACTCGCTGATCGTCAGCCACGAGAACTACCAGTACATGCGTCACGTGATGTGGCCGAACTTCGAGCGCGCCGGCCTGCCCGAAGCGCTGCTGTTCGGCATCCTGGCCAAGGAATCCACCGGCCGAGTGCATTCAACCTCGCGCGCCGGTGCCGCCGGGCCGCTGCAGTTCATGCCCGCCACCGGCCGGCGCTTTGGCCTCGGCCAGGACAGCACCGGCTTCGACACCCGCTACGACCCCTATGCCTCGGCTGAAGCCAGTGCGGCCTACCTCAATGAGCGCCTGGCCGAACTCAACAACGACATCGAGCTGGCCCTGGCCGGCTACAACGGCGGGGAAGGGCGCGCGCGCCGGATCCACCGCGAGAATGGCGGGCGCAGCTTCTGGGACGAGTCGGTCTACAGCCAGTTCCCGCCGGAAACCCGTGACTACGTGCCGATGGTGATCGCCGCGGCCTGGCTCTACCTGCATCCGCGCCGCTACGGCCTGGAGTTCCCGAAGATCAACGCGCGTCCCGAGCTGCTTCAGTTGGAGCGGGATACCTCGATCTACGAACTGACCATTTGTCTGGGCAACGGCGGTACGCGCTATGGCTTCATGCGCATGCTGCGCAATCTCAACCCCCGTTACCGTGCCGATGACGTGATCCCGGCTGGCACCACCCTCAACGCCACCGCCGACGTGGCGCGTCTGTACGGCCGCTGGTGCACCCGCAGTGCGAGGGCCGACATCGCGCGCGAGCTGGTCAGCAGTGATCCGGGCAGCGCCGTGGTGCGTTCGGGCCCGCCGCCGCAGGCGCCCCGTGCGGCAGCGGCCGCGGTGCCTCGTGAGCATCGGGTGGGTAGGGGCGAAAACCTGGGGCGCATCGCCGATCAATACGGCTGCGATTTGCGGGCGCTGGCGCGCAGCAACAACCTGCGTGCCCCTGCGTATGCGTTGAGGGCAGGTCAGCGGCTCTCGCTGGAATCCTGCAGATAGCTCATCCGGTCCGCCGCCCGAATCATCAGGCCGGCGGGTGAGCACACGGGCAGGGCGTGTCCGGGACGTGGGTGAAATAACCTGCCGGCCCATCAGGCAAGCAGACGATGCCTACGCGGCTCAGCCGCGCCTGGTGGCCAGGCGCTGACCCAGGCGGACCGGGGTTTCCGGGCCCAGTTCCTCAGACAGTTCCGCAACGCCCGGCGGCAGCAGCACGACTACGGTGGAGCCGTAGTTGAAGCGGGCCATTTCCGCGAAGCGCTCGAGCGCGATGCCCTTGCCACGATAGTCCTTGCGGGTGATCCGCTTGCCGTAGGCGGGGATCTCCTCGCCGGCCCACACGGTTTCTACGCCCGACACCAGCAGCGCGCCCACCATCACCACCGCCATCGGCCCAAAGTCCGTGTCGAAGTGGCAGACCAGGCGCTCGTTGCGGGCAAACAGGCGCGGAACATGGCGCACGGCGGCGGGGCCGACGCTGAACAGCCGGCCGGGTACGTGCACGGTTTCGCGCAGGGTGCCGGTCCACGGCATGTGCACGCGATGGTAGTCGCGTGGCGACAGGTACACGGTGGCGAACGATCCGCCGTCGAAAATCTCCGCGGCTGCGGCATCACCCAGCAGTTCCGCGGCGGTGAACGACTGGCCCTTGGCCTGGAAGATCCGTCCCGCTTCATCCACATGGCCGATCGGTCCGCACTGGCTGATGCGCCCGTCGGCCGGCATCAGCAGGGCGGAAGGGTCCGGATCCGGGGTGCGCGCGTCGGGGCGCAGTGCACGGGTGAAGAAGGCATTGAAACTGGGATAAGCGCGCGGATCGGAGTCGGCGGCTTCGGACAGATCCACGTCGAAGCGCCGCACCACGGTATCGATCAGCCAGCGGCTGGTGCGCGGGCTCTGCGAATAGGCCATGCGCCGGGCAAGCGAGGACAGCAACCGGTGCGGCAGCACCCAGGTGAGCGCGGTAATCGGATCCATCAAAAGGCCTGGTGTCAGTTGCGCGAGGCTTCGGTGAGCATGCGCAGATCGGCGGCAATCGCCTCGGGGTCCAGCGGGCCCTGCAGCACGCCGGCCATGCGGGCCTGCGGGTCGAGGATGGCCATCGCCGACGAGTGGTCAATGCTGTACTGGTCTTCCGGCACGCCGTCCGGCGCCGGCACCTTCATGAACACCAGCGACAGCGAACGGGTGAATTCTTCCAGCGCTGGAATATCGGCCGTTGCGCCCAAGGTGTCGCGGTGGAAGGCCGAAATGTAGTCGCCGATCCGATCCGGGGTGTCGCGCTCGGGGTCGACCGAAACAAACAGCACGCGTGGGCGCACGCCGTCGGGGATGTCTTCCCACTGGCGCTGGGCCTGGCCCAGCTGGGTCAGGGTCATCGGGCACACGTCGGGGCAGAAGGTGAAGCCGATGAACACGATGGTCCAGTGCCCGTGCAGCTCGCCCGGCAGCAGCTGGGTGCCATCCGACTGTTGCATGGCGAAATCGGGCAGTTCGCGCGGCTGCGGAAACAGGCTGATTGCCCGGGTTTCAGGCTGGGCGCCCGTGCTCCCGGGGCCGGAGAGGATCTTCTGTGCTGCGAGCAGGCCCAGGCCAGCGGCGAGGGCAACAACGAGGATGATGAGCGTGGTGCGATTGAACATTGTTCATTCCACTTGGGCCGCGTCCATCATACCCGCGTGGCCGATATACTTCCCTGTTCCATTGCCGCCGCGGACCACGCTGCCATGACCGATGAACTCCGTACCATCATCGACCTGATCCGCTACGGCGCCAGCCGCTTCAACGCGGCCGGGCTGACGTTCGGACACAGTTACGACAACGCCCTGGACGAAGCCACCCAGCTCACCCTGCACGCCCTGCATCTGCCGCACGACCTGTCGCCGGTGTACGGCCAGTCGCGGGTGACCCTGGCCGAGAAGGAAGATGTGCTGGCGCTGTTCCTGCGCCGGATCGAAGAGCGCGTGCCCGCCGCCTACCTGACCGGCGAAGCCTGGTTTGCCGGCCTGTCGTTCAAGTCCGACGAGCGGGCCCTGGTGCCGCGCTCGCCGATCGCCGAACTGATCCTTGAGGGGTTCGAGCCGTGGCTGGGCGGGCGCGACGTGCGCCGGGCGCTGGACCTGTGCACCGGTTCGGGCTGCATCGCCATCGCCATGGCCCATTACAACCCGGACTGGCACGTGGACGGGGCGGACCTGAGCCCGGAGGCGCTGTCGCTGGCGCATGAGAACGTGGCCGCCCAGAACGTGGACAACATCCGCCTGCTGCAATCGGACCTGTTCGAAGGGCTGCACGGCGAGCGCTATGACCTGATCGTCACCAACCCGCCCTACGTCACCAACGATGAAGCCGACGCGCTGCCGCCGGAGTACGTGCACGAACCCGAACTCGGCCTGCGCGCCGGTGACGATGGCCTTGACCTGGTGCTGAAGATCCTGCGTGACGCCCCGCTGCACCTGAGCGAGGACGGCATGCTGGTATGCGAGGTGGGCGATTCCGAGCGCGCCCTGGCGGCGCTGCTGCCGGAACTGCCGTTGGCCTGGGTCGATTTCAAGGTCGGACAGATGGGCGTGTTTGTTGCCGAACGGCGTGACCTGGTGCATCACAATGCGCGGATCAGCGAGCTGGCCGCTGCGCGTGAGCCGGGCGCGGTCCGCGCCTCGACGAACGCCGGCTCCGACTTGTTCTGAGCCGGTGTCCAATACCTTCGGCCAACTGCTACGGGTCACCACCTTCGGTGAATCACACGGGCCGGCGATCGGCTGCGTGATCGATGGCTGCCCGCCGGGCATCGCAATCGCGTCGGAGGATTTCACGGCCGATCTGGCGCGTCGCGCCACCGGGCGCAGCCGCCACACCTCGGCGCGCCGCGAGGACGATGCGGTGGAAATCCTGTCAGGCGTGCATGAAGGCCGGACCACGGGGACGCCGCTGGCGCTGCTGATCCGCAACACGGACGCGCGCAGCAAGGATTACGACCGCATCACCGGGCAGTTCCGGCCCGGGCATGCGGACTATGTCTACTGGCATAAATACGGCATCCGCGATCCGCGCGGCGGCGGACGCGCCTCGGCGCGCGAGACCACCATGCGTGTGGCCGCCGCGGTGATCGCGAAGAAGTGGCTGGCCGAGCGCCATGGCGTGCGCGTGCGCGGCCACCTGGCGCAGATCGGCGAAGTTGTTCCGCACAGCCACGACTGGGCAGCCGTCGAGACCAATCCATTCTTCTGGCCGGATGCCTCGCAGGTACCGGAGCTGGAAGCCTTCATGGACGCGCTGCGCAAGTCCGGCGACTCGGTGGGTGGCAAGGTCCGGGTCGTGGCCGACGGCGTGCCGCCCGGCTGGGGCGCACCGGTCTACGGCAAGCTCGATGCCGGCCTGGCCGCAGCGATGATGTCGATCAACGCGGTCAAGGGCGTGGAGATCGGCGCCGGTTTCGACTCGGTGACCCAGAAGGGCAGCGAGCACCGCGATGTGATGACGCCCGAAGGCTTCCGCTCCAACCACGCCGGCGGCGTGCTGGGCGGCATCAGCAGCGGCCAGCAGGTGGAGTGCAGCGTGGCGTTCAAGCCCACCTCCAGCCTGCGTCTGCCGGTGGAAGGTCTGGATGAAGCGGGCGAGGTGGTGGATATCGTCACCACGGGCCGTCATGACCCTTGCGTCGGTATCCGCGCCACGCCTATCTGCGAAGCGATGATGGCGCTGGAATTGATGGACCAGGCGCTGCGCCACCGGGCGCAGTGCGGTGATGTGGACGGGATGGCGCCGCGGATCGCGGCTTCGGTCCCGGAGGTTGATGGAAATGAGTGAGCAGACCGGCAATCAGCAAACGGCAAGGCCGCTGAAGGTGGCGGTGGTTGGCGCAACCGGCGCCGTGGGTGAAACGATCCTCTCGATCCTGGCCGAGCGGAGGTTCCCGCTCGCAGGGCTGGTGGCCCTGGCCAGCGAGCGCTCTGCGGGCGGAACGGTCGATTTCGGCTTTGACGATGAGGTCGTTCTGCAGGACCTCGCGACATTTGATCCGGCAGGCATCGATATCGCTTTTTTTGCGGCCGGCGGGACGGTGTCGCAGGAGCACGCGCCGCGGTTCGCGGCCGCTGGTGCAGTGGTGATCGACAACTCCTCCGCCTTCCGCCAGCACCCGGACGTGCCCCTGGTGGTGGCCGAGGTCAATCCCGGAGATTTGGCCCATCGGCCGCGCGGGATCATCGCCAACCCCAACTGCTCTACCATGCAGATGATGGTGGCCCTGGCGCCGATCCACCGCGCGGTGGGCATCAAGCGCATCAACGTGGCGACCTACCAGTCCGTGTCCGGAGCCGGGCGTGCGGCCATGGAGGAGCTGGGACGGCAGACGAGCGCCCTGCTGAACTTCCAGGGCGCGGTGCCGGAGCGGTTCCCGGTGCAGATCGCGTTCAACCTGATCCCGCACATCGATGAGTTCCTGGACAACGGCTACACCCGCGAGGAGATGAAGCTGGTGTGGGAAACCCGCAGGATCCTCGGCGACGACTCCATCCAGGTGAACGCCACCGCGGTGCGTGTGCCGGTGTTCTATGGGCACTCGGAGGCGGTACACATCGAGACCCGCGACAAAATCGATGCTGCAAGGGCCCGCGAACTGCTGGAGGCCGCGCCCGGGGTCACCGTCGTGGACGAACGTGCGCCGGGTGGCTACCCCACGCCGGTCAGCCACGCATCCGGAGACGATCAGGTCTACGTCGGGCGGATCCGCGAGGACCTGTCGCATCCGCGCGGGCTCAATCTGTGGATCGTGTCCGACAACATCCGCAAGGGCGCCGCCCTGAATGCGGTGCAGATTGCCGAACTGGTTGCCGCGCGGCTGTGAAACATTGCGGACCGGCGCTGCAGGCGGCTAGAGTCGGAACGCGCAAAAGGGGGACAGGCATGCTGATGAGATGGAGATTCGCGTGGACGCTGGTGCTGGTGCTTATGGCCAGCCCCGCGTTCGCACTTGGGCTGGGTCAGATCCAGGTGCGCTCCCAGCACGGGGAGCCGCTGCTCGCGGAAATCCCGATCGTTTCCAGCGATCCCAATGAGCTGCGCCAGCTGCGTGTGGGTTTGGCTTCGCCCGAAACGTTCGCCCGCATCGGATTGCAGCCGCCGCAGGGAGTGGTGCGCAACCTGCAGTTCAACGTGGCCCTGGACGCTTCCGGCCGGCCCGTGGTGCGGGTCACCAGCAGCGCGCCGGTTGACCAGTCGCTGCTGACTTTCCTGATCGAGGCCGACTGGGGGCAGGGACGCCTGGTGCGTGAGTACTCGGCGCTGCTGGACGCCCCGGACGCCATCGCCGCGCCCGCGCAGCCATCCATCCAGGCGCCCGTGGTCGAGTCCGGTGACAGGATCATCCGGCCTGCGCAGCCAGCGGCTGAGTCGGCAGCTGCGGACGGACAGAAAGCGGCGGAACCCCAGGCCGCACCGGCGCCTGAAACCGTGGTCGGGGCGGACGATGCCGCGCCCGTGCAACCGGATCCGGCTCCCGCGCCGGCTCCTGCTCCGATTGCTGCGACCCCGCCGCCGGCTGCTGCAGCCGTAGGCGGCGAGCTTGCCCCGGTCCAGGCCGGTGACACCCTCAGCACCATCGCCCAGCGCCTTGCCAGCGAGGAGGGCGTGACCACCAACCAGATGATGCTTGCGCTGCTGCGCACCAATCCGGGCGCTTTCATCGGCGGCAATATCAACCTGCTGCGCGAGGGTGCGGTGCTGCGCGTTCCCGACCGTGACGATGTGTTGCAGCAGTCGACGGCCCAGGCAACCGCCGAAGTGCGGAGCCACGTGGCCCGCTGGCGTGAAATGTCCGCCCCCCAGCCCCAGCCGATGGATCCGGCGACTGCTCCAGGCACGGCGACGGACCAGGCTGCGGACGAAATCGCCGAAGCTGCGCAGGCGCAGCGCGGCACCCAGACAGCCGATGCGCGGCTTGAAATCGCACCGTCGTCCTCAGCGGATGGCGGTCAGGCGGGAACACGATCCGGCATTGCCGCCGGTGGCGAGGGTGAGATGTTGCGACAGGAACTGCAGGAAACCCGGGAAACGCTGGCCGCGCGCGATGCGGAGGTCGACGAGCTCAAGATGCGGCTGGCCGATCTGGAGCAGCTGCAGGGCAAGCAGCAGCAGCTGATCGAACTCAAGGACAGCGAGCTGGCCGCGGTGCAGCAGCGCCTGGCCGAGTCCAATCAGCAGTTCTCGCCCAGCCTGGCCCAGGCCAACGAATCTGGCGCCGGTGCGCCGGAGACGGCCCAGGGCGGCAGCGGCGCCTGGCTGTGGATCGGGTTGGGCGTGGTGCTGATCCTCGCCGCCGCCGTGGTCTGGCTCAGGAGCCGGCGCGACGGTGAATCATCCAGCGGGCCGACCGGGGCGGGTGGCCGCCGCCGAGCCACCGCCACGCCTGCCTGGCACGCGGGCAGCGCCGGCGTGGCCGCAGGCGTCACGGCAGGGGGCGCTTTGTCCACTGAGGATGGCGCGCCTGCAGCCATGGATGCAGGCCATGAACCCGACGGGCCCGTCGTCGCGGTCGAAACAGACGACGGGCCTGGCGAGCCTGTCCCGGCAGCTGGGTCGTGGCAGGCCGAGGTCCCCGGGTCAATCGTGGAAGACCCGCTTCCCCCAGCCGCGCCCGTGCCCGTACCGGAGCCCGAACCTGTCCCGGCCCAGACTCCGTCGCTGGCCGCAGACCTGGACGAGCCCTCTGCCCACGACCTGCTTGCCGGCGCCGGGGAGCGGCTGGAGCTGGCCAAGGCATACGTGGAACTGGGTGATATCGACACCGCCCGCGACCTGTTGGGGGAGGTGGTCGGATCCGGCAACCCGATTGAAGCTGCCGAAGCCGAGCGCCTGCTGGTCGAGCTGGCCTGACCGCCGCGGCTGCGACCGGGCCCGGAACTGCCACCATGCGTTTTGCGATAGGCGTTGAATACGACGGCAGTGAGTTCCATGGCTGGCAGCGACTGAGCCAGCCCGGCGAGCCCGGGCCTGCAACGATCCAGAGTGCGCTGGAGCAGGCATTGTCGCGGGTGGCGGACTCTCCGGTGGCCACCGTGTGTGCCGGACGCACAGACGCAGGCGTGCATGCCATCTGCCAGGTGGCCCATTTCGACAGCGATGTGCCGCGCCCGACGCGCGCCTGGGTGCTGGGCACAACCGGAAATCTTCCGCCCTCCGTTGCCGTGCGCTGGTGCGTGCCCGTGGCCGATGATTTCAGCGCCCGGTTCTCTGCCCGTGCGCGCCGCTACCGCTACCGCATCATCAACCGGCCGGTGCGTGCCGCGCTGCAGAGGCAGTACCTGGCTTGGGAGCGCAGGCCGCTGGATGCCGACGCCATGCACCGCGCTGCCCAGCTGCTGCTGGGCGAGCAGGATTTTTCCAGCTTCCGCACCGTGCATTGCCAGGCCGAACACGCCCGGCGCGAGCTGCAATCCATCAGCGTTCGGCGCAGTGGCGATGAGGTGCTGGTAGATGTGCAGGCCAATGCGTTCCTGCACCACATGGTCCGCAACATCGTCGGCTCGCTGCTGGAAGTGGGGGCGGGCGAGCGTGAGCAGGGCTGGATCGGCGAGGTGCTGGCCGCCCGCGACCGGACCGTGGCCGGTCCCACCGCCCGCGCGGCGGGCCTGACCTTTCTCGGCCCGCTGTACCCTGCGCAATGGAACCTTCCCGGAGAAGTAAGCCAGTGAAACGGACCCTGTTCCGTACCAGGATCAAGTTCTGCGGCATGACCCGGGCAGGCGATGTCCGCCTGGCGGGCGAGCTGGGGGTGGATGCCGTCGGTTTCGTTTTCGCCCAGGGCAGCTCGCGCAGGCTGGAGCCGGAGGAAGCGCGTGCCCTTCGCGTCGCGCTGGCCCCGATGGTCAGCGCAGTGGCGGTGTTCCGCGACAACAGCCAGCGCGAGGTGCGCGAGGCGGTGCGCCAGGTGCGGCCCACTCTGCTGCAGTTCCACGGCGACGAGGAGGAAAGCTTCTGCCGCAGCTTCGGCGTACCCTATATCAAGGCCGTGGCGATGGCCGATGGTGCCGGCCGCGTGGATATGGACCAGCTGCGGTTGCGATGGCCTTCGGGCGTGGGCTTCCTGTTCGATGCCCACGGTGGAGACGTCGAGCCGGGCAGCGGCCGCGGCTTTGACTGGTCGCGGTTGCCGACGGGAAGCGAAATTCCGTTCCTGCTGGCCGGCGGGCTGGACCCTGACAATATTTATGAGGCTGCGTTGGCGACCCTGCCCTGGGGAGTGGACGTGGCCAGTGGAATTGAAAGCGCGCCGGGCATCAAGGACGGCGAACTGATGCGACGGTTCGTTGAACAGGTACGCCGCGCAGACTGCCAGGAGATCGGCGACGAGCCGCGGAACGGGAATGACTGAAACAATCGATTACCGGGCATGGCCCGATGCAAACGGCCGCTTCGGCCGTTTTGGTGGCCGCTTCGTGGCCGAGACCCTGATCGGCCCGCTGGAAGAATTGGCCGCGGCCTATGACGCCGCCCGCGTGGATCCGGAGTTCATCGAGGCATTCGAGCAGGACCTGAAGCACTACGTGGGCCGTGAAAGCCCCATCTATCACGCCCGCCAGCTGAGTGAAGAGACGGGCGGCGCGCGCATCCTGCTCAAGCGCGAAGACCTGAACCATACCGGCGCGCACAAGATCAACAACACCATCGGCCAGGCGCTGCTGGCGACCCGCATGGGCAAGCGCCGGATCATCGCCGAGACCGGTGCCGGACAGCACGGCGTGGCCACAGCCACGGTGGCCGCGCGGCTCGGGCTGCAGTGCGTGGTCTACATGGGCGCTACCGACATCGAGCGGCAGAAGATCAACGTCTACCGGATGAAGCTGCTGGGCGCCGAGGTGGTGCCGGTGACGTCCGGCTCGGCCACCCTGAAGGACGCGCTCAACGAAGCCATGCGCGACTGGGTGACCAACGTGGTCGATACCTTCTACATCATCGGCACCGTGGCCGGGCCTGATCCGTATCCGCGCATGGTGCGCGATTTCAACGCCGTTGTCGGGCGCGAGGCCCGTGCCCAGGTGCTGGAGCAGTATGGCCGCCTGCCGGATGTGATTACCGCTTGCGTGGGCGGTGGCAGTAATGCGATCGGAATTTTTCACGCGTTCCTCAATGACCGCGATGTGCGCATCGTCGGTGCCGAAGCGGCGGGCGAGGGCATTTCCACGGGCCGCCACGCGGCGTCACTGTCCGCAGGCCGGCCGGGCGTGCTGCATGGCAACCGCACCTACCTGCTGTGCGATGACGATGGCCAGATCAGCCACACCCATTCGATATCGGCGGGCCTGGACTATCCGGGCGTGGGCCCGGAGCACGCGTTCCTCAAGGACACCGGGCGCGCCGAATACGTGGGCGTGACCGATGACGAGGCGTTGGCCGCCTTCCACACGCTGGCCCGCACCGAGGGCATCCTGCCCGCACTGGAATCCAGCCATGCGGTGGCGCAGGCAATCAAGCTGGCGCGGGAGCTGCCGCGCGACGGGATCGTGCTGTGCAACCTGTCCGGTCGCGGCGACAAGGACGTGCATACCATCGCCGCACGCGAAGGGGTGGAGGTATGAGCCGCCTGGACCGCCGCTTTGCGCAACTGGCAGGAACTGGCCGCAAGGCATTGATTCCCTTCATCACTGCTGGCGATCCCTCGCTTGAGGCGCTGGTGCCGGTGATGCACGCCTCGGTTGCCGCCGGCGCGAACGTGATCGAACTCGGCATGCCATTTTCAGACCCCATGGCGGACGGCCCGGTGATCCAGCGCGCCTCCGAGCGTGCATTGGCGCGGGGAGCGGGCCCGGACTACGTGTTCGACGCCGTGCGGACCTTCCGCGAGCGCGATCCGGACACCCCGGTGGTGCTGATGGGCTATCTGAATCCGGTGGAGATCCGCGGGCCGGAGCGCTATGCCCGCCAGGCCGCGGAGGCCGGCGTGGACGGCGTGCTGCTGGTGGACCTGCCGCCGGAAGAGGCAGATGAATACCGCGATGCGTTCGGACAGGCCGGCGTTGCGCTGATCCTGCTGCTCTCGCCGACCACGGGTCCGGAGCGGCTGGAGAAACTGTGCGCGCTGGCCAACGGCTATCTCTACTACGTCAGTTTCGCCGGGGTCACTGGGGACTCGGGCCGCCTGGACGCTGGCGCGGCAGGTGAACGCCTGCGTGTGATCCGCGAGCGGGCGGGCGTACCAGTGGTGGTGGGCTTTGGCATCCGCGATGCCGACAGCGCCCGGGCGATGGGAGCCGACGCCGATGGCGTGGTAGTCGGCAGCGCGCTGGTTTCGGCGATGGAAGAAGCTGATAGTCCTGATGCCGCAGCGGCAGCCGCAGGTGCCTTCCTGGCCCCGCTGCGGGCCGCGCTGGACGCCTGAATACTTATCTGATCAACAGCTTGCAGGCGGTTGTGCACACCGGGCCACAGGTGCTGGTCCGGCGGGCCGCCTGCTAGACTTGCGCATCCGCGCTGCCGGATGTTTCCGGCGCGCCGCCGTCGATCATCACAACGGACGAAAACGAATTGAGTTGGCTGAAAAAACTGATGCCCGGTGCCATCCGCACCGAAACCGGTGCTCCGCGCAAACGCAACGTGCCCGAGGGTCTGTGGGAAAAATGCGACCGCTGCGGCGCGATCCTGTATCGCCCGGAGCTGGAGCAGAACCTCGAGGTCTGCCCGAAGTGCAATGCCCACCGCGCCATCCGCGCGCGTGCACGGCTGCGCGGCTTCCTTGATCCGGGCGCCGGCACCGAGATCGGCGCCGAGCTTGGTCCAACCGATGTGCTCCGTTTCCGCGACCAGAAGCGCTACAGCGATCGCATCAAGGCCGCGCAGAAAGCCACGGGTGAGCGCGACGCGCTGGTGGTGCTGGAAGGCACGCTCAAGCAGCAGCCGATCGTGGCCGCCGCCTTCGACTTCGCCTTCATGGGCGGTTCGATGGGTTCGGTGGTCGGCGAGCGTTTCGCCCTCGGTGTCGAGCGCGCCCTGGAGCTGGGGTGCCCGTTCGTCTGTTTTGCCGCGAGCGGCGGAGCGCGCATGCAGGAGAGCCTGTTCTCGCTGATGCAGATGGCCAAGACGTCGGCCGCGCTTGGGCGCCTGCGTGCGGCCGGGCTGCCCTACATCTCGGTCATGACCCATCCGACCACCGGCGGCGTCTCCGCGTCGTTCGCCATGCTGGGTGACATCAACATGGCCGAACCGGAAGCGCTGATCGGCTTTGCCGGGCCGCGGGTGATCGAGCAGACCGTGCGCGAGACCCTGCCGGAAGGGTTCCAGCGCAGCGAGTTCCTGGTTGAGCACGGTGCGATCGACCAAATCTGCGACCGGCGCGAGCTTCGCGACCGCATCTCCCGCCTGCTGGCAATGATGATGAAGCAGCCGCAGCCCGCACCTGATCCCGAGGTGGCTGCGTGAGCCGGAAGTACTTCGGCACGGATGGCATCCGCGGCCGCGTCGGGCAGTCGCCGATTTCCGCGGACTTCGTGCTGCGCCTGGGCAACGCATATGGTCATGCGCTGGTGGAAAGCAGGGAAGGGAGCCGCAAGCCGCTGGTGGTGATCGGCAAGGACACCCGCATCTCCAACTACATGTTCGAGGCGGCGCTCGAGGCCGGCCTGGTCGCGGCCGGGGTGAACGTGCAGCTGATGGGGCCGATGCCGACGCCGGCTGTCGCGCACCTGACCCGTTCGCTGCGCGCCGATGGCGGGATCGTGATCTCGGCCTCGCACAACCCGCACCACGACAACGGCATCAAGTTTTTCTCCCACGAAGGCGAAAAGCTGGACGATGCCACCGAGCTGGCGATCGAGTCCGCGCTGGAGCAGCCGTTCCGCACCGTGGACTCGGACAGGATCGGCAAGACCGTACGTACCCGCGATGCGGTGGGCCGTTATCTGGAAGCCTGCAAGGCGTCGCTGCCCCGTGGCTTCGATCTCAATGGCATGCACGTGGCCATGGACTGCGCCAATGGCGCCACCTACAAGGTCGGCCCGCTGGTGCTGCGCGAGCTGGGTGCCCGTGTGAACGCCATCGGTGCGGACCCGAACGGGTTGAACATCAACGACGGCGTGGGTACTACCCATCCCGACGCGCTGGTGAAGCACGTTGAGGCAACGGGCGCGGACCTGGGCATCGCCTTCGACGGCGACGGCGACCGGGTCATGTTCGTCGCGCCGGACGGGCGCATCGTCGACGGTGACGACCTGCTCTACATTCTTGCCTGCGACTGGCAGGAGACCGGGCGCCTTACGGGGCCGGTAGTGGGCACCCTGATGACCAACTACGGCTTCGAACGGGCCGTGGGTGAACGTGGCATCGGCTTCATCCGCGCGAAGGTGGGCGACCGCCACGTGCACCAGGCGCTGCTCGAGCACGATGGCGTGCTGGGTGGCGAAGCATCCGGGCACCTGCTGTGCCTGGATCGCGCCAGCACGGGTGACGGGATCGTTGCCGCGCTGCAGGTGCTGGAGGTGCTCAAGCGGCGTGGAATCAGCCTGCAGCAGGCACTGCAGGGCCTGGAAAAGGTCCCGCAGAAGACCGTGAACGTGCGCTATGAAAACGGCAAACTGCCGGTGGACGCGCCTGAAGTACACCAGGCCCTGGCCAGCGCCCAGTCCGCGGTGGAGGGCAGGGGCCGCGCCTTCCTGCGGCCGTCCGGCACCGAGCCAGTGGTGCGGGTGACGGTGGAAGCCGACGACGATGCGCTGATGCAGCAGACCCTTGATTCCCTGGCCGCGGTGGTGCGCGCGGCCGCGGCCTGAACAATTGACGGAGATCGAAATGTCTTCACGCATTCCCACGCTGGATATCCGGCGTTTCGACAGCGACCGTGACGCCTTCGTGGCCGAACTGGGCGCCGCCTACCGCGAGTGGGGCTTCGCCGGCATCAACGGCCACGGCATTCCACAGGCCGACATCGACGCCGCCTACGGGGCCTTCAAGACGTTCTTCGCGCTGCCCGAAGAAGCCAAGATGAAATACCACGTGCCCGGCGGTGGCGGCGCGCGCGGCTACACCCCGTTCGGCGTGGAGACCGCAAAGGGCTCCAAGCACTTCGACCTCAAGGAGTTCTGGCACATCGGCCGCGAGATTCCCGACGATTCGAAGTACCGCGATGTGATGCCGCCGAACCAGTGGCCGGAGGAAGTGCCCGGGTTCCGCGAGCACGGATACGGCCTGTACCAGGCGCTTGATGCGCTGGGTTCGCGGGTGCTGGGCGCCCTGGCGCTGCACATTGGCCTGGCGGAGGAGTTCTTCGCCGACAAGACCAACTTCGGCAACTCGATCCTGCGGCCGATCCACTATCCGCCGATTACCGCCGACGACATCCCCAACGTGCGCGCAGGCGCGCATGGCGACATCAACTTCATCACCTTGCTGGTCGGTGCCAGCGCGGCCGGGCTGGAGGTGTTGTCGAAGCAGGGTGAATGGGTGCCGTTCACTTCCGAGGCCGACACGATCGTGGTCAATATCGGCGACATGCTTGAGCGCCTGACCAACCACACGTACCCGTCGACGATCCACCGTGTGGTGAACCCGCCGGGGGAGCAGGCGCGCAATCCGCGCTATTCGGTGCCGTTCTTCCTGCATCCGAACCCGGACTTCCTGATCGACGTGCTGCCCTCGTGCATCAGCGCCGACAACCCGAGCCGCTACCCCGAGCCGATCACCGCCCAGGGCTTCCTGGACGAGCGGCTGAAGGAAATCAAGCTCAAATAAGCACCGCCACCGGCGCCGGATCGCGTCCGGCGCCGGCGGATAGAATTGATACCCCTCATGACTTCATCTGGAGACGATATGCGCCCACGGATCGTGGCAGGAAACTGGAAGCTCAACGGTGATCGCGCGTTTGCCAACGCGCTGTTGCAGGGCATGACTGCCGTGGGCGTGGCTGAAGGCGTGCAGGCCATCGTGCTGCCGCCGTATCCCTACCTGCCGGAGCTGGTTGGCAACTGGAAGGGGCGCGGTTTCTCCTTCGGTGCCCAGGATGTGAGCGAACACCCCAACGGTGCCTACACCGGTGAAACCTCCGCGGCCATGCTGGCCGACGTAGGGGCCACGCATACTCTGGTGGGTCATTCGGAACGCCGTCAGTACCACGGTGAGGACAGCGCCGTGGTGGCGCGCAAGTTCATGGCGGCCAAGTCGGCCGGCCTGGTGCCGATCCTGTGCGTTGGCGAGACCCTTGAGGACCGCGAGGCGGGCAATACCCAGGCCGTGATCGGCAGCCAGCTGGCTCCCGTGTTCGAAATTGGCGGCGCGCAGGCGCTGGACGGGGCCATCGTTGCCTACGAGCCGGTCTGGGCCATCGGTACCGGGCGTACCGCAACCACGGAACAGGCGCAGGAAGTCCACGCGTTCATCCGTAGCGAGGCGGGCAGGCACGATGCTACAATCGCCGGCTCGCTGCCGATCCTCTATGGCGGCAGTTGCAAACCCGACAACGCCCCCGCGCTGTTTTCGCAGCCGGACGTAGACGGTGGGTTGATTGGCGGCGCCTCCCTGGCGGCCGCGGATTTCCTCGCCATCATCGCCGCTGCGGCGCGCTGACCAACGGACCCGATCCGATGCTGCTGTACGTACTCAACATCCTGTTCGTGCTCATCGCCATTTCCATGGTGGTGCTGATCCTCATGCAGCGCGGCTCCGGCGCCGCGGCCGGCTCCGGTTTCGGCGGTGGCGCTTCGGCGACCGTCTTCGGCGCACGTGGCTCGGCCAGTTTCCTGACCAAGGCGACCAAATGGCTGGCGATTGCGTTTTTCGCCGTCACCCTGGCCATGGCCTGGTTCGCCACCCGCAGCGCCAACCAGGGCCAGCTGCAGCAGGACATGGGCATCATGGGTTCGATCCCGACGGTGCCGCAGGCGCCCGTGGCTGATCCCGCCGTGCCCCAGGCGCCCGCGGTCACGCCGCCGGCCGGAGAGGCCTCCGTGCCCACCGTCCCCCAGGCACCGGCGGAAGTCCCCGAGCAGGAGACGGGAGACAACTGACAGGGGGTACAATCCCCGGGTTGCGCAGGGTTTCAAAGCGGTTTCAATGCCCAGGTGGCGGAATTGGTAGACGCACTACCTTGAGGTGGTAGCGACGAGAGTCGTAGGGGTTCGAGTCCCCTCTTGGGCACCAACAACCACGCCGGCGCGATTAATCGCGCCAATATCGCGGCCCCGCCCAGCGCGGGGTATTTTGTCCGTGCGTAGACATTTACAATCCTTTACTCACCGGTACAGGATTGGTTACAATTGAACAGGTGGATCCGGTTGTTTCGGGTCCCGTTTTTTTTGACCTTCCATCATTGCGAAGGATGGTCTCCCGGCGCGAAAGCGCCCAGCGACGGCCGCGATGCGGCCGCTAGCCGAGAGAACAACGCGTGCTGGCCGAATACCTGCCCACTTTGCTGTTCCTGATCGTCGCCACAGGCATTGGCGTCGCCCTGCTGATCATCGGTCGGCTGCTCGGGCCAAGAAGCCCGAACGCAGAGAAGCTGTCGCCGTACGAATCGGGTTTCGAAGCTTTCGAAGATGCGCGCATGCAGTTCGATGTGCGTTATTACCTGATCGCGATCCAGTTCATCGTCTTCGACCTTGAAATCATCTTCATCCTCCCCTGGGCCACGGTCTTCCGCGACCTCGGCATGGTGGGACTGGTGGAGATGGGCATCTTCGTGGGCCTGCTGCTGCTGGGCTTCATTTATGTTTGGAAGAAGGGAGCCCTGGAATGGGAGTGACGCAGACAATCCGCAAGATTGCTGACATGGCCAGCAATCCGGAACCGGAGGCGCGGCTGGATGACATCCTGCGCCCTGGGGATGACAACCCGCTGCTGGAGCGCGGATTCGTCACCACCAACGCGGACACCCTGTTGAACTGGGCGCGTACCGGCTCGATGTGGCCGGTCACGTTCGGCCTGGCCTGCTGCGCTGTGGAAATGATGCACGCCGGCGCCGCGCGCATGGACATGGACCGCTACGGCGTGATCTTCCGCCCGTCGCCGCGACAGGCCGACGTGATGATCGTGGCGGGAACGCTGGTCAACAAGATGGCCCCCGCGCTGCGCAAGGTCTACGACCAGATGCCCGACCCCAAGTGGGTGATTTCCATGGGCAGCTGCGCCAATGGCGGCGGTTACTACCACTATTCCTATTCGGTGGTGCGCGGCTGTGACCGGGTGATCCCGGTTGACGTGTACGTGCCTGGCTGCCCGCCGACCGCCGAGGCGCTGGTCTACGGCATCCTGCAGCTGCAGCGCAAGATCCGCCGCGCCAGCAACTTTGGTGATGAGCCGACGGGGCAGCGCAATGGCTGATCGGCATATGGCGCTGGCGGATCGCCTGCGTGAACGCTTCGCCGGAGCCGAGGTCAGCGTGACCGGCTCGCGCGCGGAAGCTGGAATCATGTTGCAGGCCGACCAGTGGCTGGCCGCTTGCCAGGCGCTGCGCGACGAGTTCGGCTTCGAGCAGCTGATCGACCTGTGCGGCGTGGACACCCTGGGGTACGGCACCGACGAGTGGGACACCGGCGTGTCCTCGCATGGGTACAGCCGCGGCGTTGTCGGTCGCGGCCCCGGGCGTTTCGCTTTCGGCCAGACCCATACCCAGCAGCTGGCGCAGCCGGCGGGCGAGGGCGCCGTGCCGGTGCCCGAGCGGCGCTTTGCCGCGGTGGTGCAGCTGCTGTCCGTACAGCACAACCTGCGCCTGCGGGTGACGGCGTTCGCCCCGGATGAAGAAGTGCCGATGCTGGAGTCGCTGACCGGTATCTGGCCGGTGGCCAACTGGTTCGAGCGCGAGGCGTTCGACCTGTTCGGCATCGTGTTCCAGGGCCACCCGGACCTGCGCCGGATCCTGACCGACTACGGTTTCGTCGGCCATCCGTTCCGCAAGGACTTCCCGCTGATCGGCAACGTCGAGGTCCGCTACGACCCGGAGCGCAAGCGCGTGGTGTACGAGCCGGTGACCTCGGTGGAGCCGCGTGTGACCGTGCCCAAGGTGATCCGCGACGACGCCCGCTACGCCACTTCGGCCGGTGAGCAGGTTGATTACAGCCCGACCACCGGTATCGGCCCGGCCGATGCAGGAGCAGTGAAATGAGTGCGGTTCCCAACCCTGGAACTGGAGCTGCTGACGTGAACATCGACTCCCCCGACCGGGAGATCCGCAGCTACACGATGAACTTTGGTCCCCAGCATCCGTCCGCGCACGGCGTGCTGCGCCTGATCCTGGAAATGGAAGGCGAGACGGTGCTGCGCGCCGATCCGCACGTGGGCCTGTTGCACCGCGCCACCGAGAAGCTGGCCGAGTCCAAGCCGTTCAACCATTCGATCGGCTACATGGACCGCCTCGACTACGTGTCGATGATGTGTAACGAGCACGCATACGTTCGCTCCATCGAGACCCTGATGGGGATCGAGGCGCCCGAGCGCGCGCAGTGGATCCGGACGCTGTTCGACGAAATCACCCGCATCCTCAACCACCTCATGTGGCTGGGCGGCAACGCGCTGGATCTGGGTGCGATGGCGGTCATGCTCTACGCGTTCCGCGAACGCGAGGAGCTGATGGACGTGTATGAGGCGGTCAGCGGCGCGCGCATGCACGCGTCCTACTACCGTCCCGGCGGCGTGTACCGCGACCTGCCGGATGCGATGCCGAAGTACCGCGAGTCGCCGTGGCGCAAGGGTGCCAAGCTCAAGCGTTTCAACGAGTGGCGCGAGGGCTCGATGCTGGACTTCCTGGAAGCCTTTGCGAAGGACTTCCCGGGCCGCGTTGACGAATACGAGACCCTGCTCACCGACAACCGCATCTGGAAGCAGCGCACCGTCGGCATTGGCGTGATTCCGCCGGAACAGGCGCTGGCCTGGGGCATGACCGGCCCGATGCTGCGCGGCTCCGGTGTGGAATGGGATCTACGCAAGACCCAGCCCTATGCCAAGTACGCGGAAGTCGACTTCGACATTGCAGTGGGCACCGAGGGCGACTGCTACGACCGTTACCTGGTGCGCATGGCCGAGATGCGCCAGTCGATCCGGATCGTCGAGCAGTGCGTGGCCTGGCTGAAGGCCAACCCCGGCCCGGTGATGGTCGACAACTACAAGGTTGCGCCTCCCTCCCGCGAGGAGATGAAGGACGACATGGAAGCGCTGATCCACCACTTCAAGCTGTTCAGCGAAGGCTACAGCGTGCCGGCGGGCGAGACTTACCAGGCAGTGGAGGCGCCCAAGGGCGAGTTCGGTTGCTATCTGGTTTCCGACGGCGCCAACAAGCCATTCCGCGTGCACCTGCGCGCGCCGGGCTTCGCCCACCTGTCGTCCATGGACACGGTGGTCAGGGGACACATGCTGTCCGACGTGGTGGCCATGATCGGCACCTATGACGTCGTGTTCGGCGAGATCGACAGGTAAGGACGATGAAAGCGACAGGCAATTTCGAGAAGGCGCGCAACGTCGACCCGATGGTGGCGCTCAGTGACGACACCCGCGCGACGATTGACCATTGGGTGGGCCGTTTTCCCGCGGACCGCAAGCGCTCGGCGGTGATCCAGGCGCTGTTCGCTGCCCAGGAGCAGAACGGGGGCTGGCTGAGCGACGAGATCATCGCCGCGGTGGCCCGGTACCTTGATCTGCCTCCGGTATGGGCTTACGAGGTGGCCAGCTTCTACTCGATGTTCATCATCGGCGAAGTCGGCCGCAACAACGTGGCCTTCTGCACCAACATCAGCTGCTGGCTCAACGGCGCCGATGCGCTGGTTGCCCACGCCGAAAAGAAGCTGGGCTGCAAGCTGGGCGAGAGCACGGCCGATGGTCGCGTGTTCCTCAAGCGTGAGGAGGAGTGCGTGGCCGCTTGCTGCGGCGCGCCGGTACTCCTCATCAACGGCCATTACCACGAGAAGCTCACCACCGCGAAGGTGGACGAGCTGCTCGACGGACTGAAGTGAGTCGAAGCACGATGGCGCATTACTTCAACAAGGTTTCCGAGGGTCGCGGACCGGTTGGTCCGGCTCCCACGGAGCATCAGGCTGTCTACACGACGCTGCACTTCGACAAGCCCTGGTCCTATGAGAACTATCTCAAGACCGGCGGATACAGCGCGCTGCGCAAGGTGCTGGAAGAGAAAATCCCGCCGGCCGACGTGATCGAGATGGTCAAGCAGTCGGGCCTGCGTGGTCGTGGCGGCGCAGGCTTCCCGACCGGGCTGAAGTGGAGCTTCATGCCCAAGGATTCGGGCATGCAGAAGTACATCCTGTGCAATTCGGACGAGTCCGAGCCGGGCACCTGCAAGGACCGCGACATCCTGCGCTACAACCCGCATTCGGTGATCGAGGGCATGGCGATCGCCTGCTATGCCACCGGTTCCACCGTGGGCTACAACTACATGCGCGGCGAGTTCCACCACGAGCCTTTCGACCACGTCGAAGAGGCACTGGCCGAGGCCTACGCCAACGGCTGGCTGGGCAAGGACATCCTTGGCTCGGGCGTGGACATCGACATCATCAACGCGCTGGGCGCGGGCGCCTACATCTGCGGTGAGGAAACCGCGCTGATGGAGTCGCTGGAAGGCAAGATGGGCCTGCCGCGGTTCAAGCCGCCGTTCCCGGCCAACTTCGGCCTGTACGGCAAGCCGACCACGATCAACAACACCGAGACCTTTGCTTCGGTACCGGCGATCCTGCGCAACGGGCCGGAATGGTTCCTCAACCTGGGCAAGCCGAACAACGGCGGCTCAAAGATCTTCTCGGTGTCCGGGCACGTGCAAAAGCCGGGCAACTACGAAATCCGCATGGGTACCCCGTTCAGCGAACTTCTGGAGATCGCGGGAGGAGTGCCGCCGGGGCGCAAGCTCAAGGGCGTGATCCCGGGTGGCTCCTCGATGCCGGTACTGCCGGGCGAGACCATGATGGACCTGACCATGGATTACGACAGCATCCAGAAGGCCGGCTCCGGCCTCGGCTCGGGCGCCGTGATCGTGATGGACGACACCACCTGCATGGTGCGTGCCTGCCAGCGCATCGCCCGCTTCTACATGATGGAAAGCTGTGGCCAGTGCACCCCGTGCCGCGAAGGCACCGGCTGGATGCACCGCATGATCACCCGCGTGGTGGACGGTCTGGCAACGGTCGACGACCTGCATGTCCTGCGTGCAGCGGCCGGGCAGATCGAAGGTCACACCATCTGTGCCTTCGGTGAAGCCGCGGCCTGGCCGGTGCAGGGTTTCCTGCGCCACTACTGGGACGAATTCGAATACAGGATCGTCAACGGCCGCTTCCTGGTCGATGACGAACGCAACGGCACCGTGGTGCCCAAGGCGGTAGTGGCATGAGCGCCCAGCCAGTCAATCCGAACCTTCCCCCGGACCACGTCACCGTCTTCATCGACGGCGTGGAAATGGCGGCGCCGAAGGGTTCGATGATCATCCAGGCCGCCGACAAGGCCGGGATCCAGATCCCCCGTTTCTGCTATCACGACAAGCTGGCGATCGCGGCCAACTGCCGCATGTGCCTGGTTGAAGTGGAAAAGATGCCCAAGCCGGCGCCAGCGTGTGCCACGCCTGTCATGGATGGCATGAAGATCTCCACGCGCAGCGAAAAGGCGCTCAAGTCACAGCGCAACGTGATGGAATTCCTGCTGATCAACCATCCGCTGGATTGCCCGGTCTGTGACCAGGGCGGCGAGTGCGAGCTGCAGGATCTGTCGATGGGCTACGGCCGCTCGGTGAGCCGCTTCGTCGAGCGCAAGCGCACCGTGGCCGACGAGAACCTCGGGCCGCTGGTTGCCAGCGAGATGACCCGCTGCATCCACTGCACCCGCTGCGTGCGGGTGACCGAGGAAATCGCTGGCACGCATGAGCTGGGCACGATGTACCGAGGTGAGAACCGCCAGATCGGCACCTATGACGGCAAGCCGCTGACCACCGAACTGTCCGGCAACGTGATCGACGTCTGCCCGGTGGGCGCGCTGACCAACAAGGTGTTCCAGTTCCGCGCACGCCCGTGGGAAATGATTGCCAAGGAGTCGCTGGGCTATCACGACCCGCTGGGCAGCAACCTGTTCGTGCACCTGCGCCGTGGCGAAGCCATGCGCGTGGTTCCGCGCGACAACGAAGAAGTCAACGAATGCTGGCTGTCCGACCGCGACCGCTACTCGCACCAGGGCCTGTACGCCGCAGATCGCGCCACCGTGCCGATGCTGCGCGACGGCGATACCTGGCGCGAAGCGTCCTGGGACGAGGCACTGGCCCGCGCCGCACAGATCCTGCGCGACAACGCCGCTGATGACCTGGGCATCCTGGTGCATCCGGCGACCTCGAACGAAGAGGGCGCGCTGTTGGCGCGGCTCGCACAGGGCCTGGGAACCGCCAACATCGATCACCGGATCGGGCAGGTGGATGCTGCAGGTGCCGGGGCGGCCGAACCGTTCGCCATGCCGGTAGCCGATGTTTCCACCGCCGACGTGGTGGTGATCGTGGGCAGCAACCTGCGGCACGAAGTGCCATTGCTGCACCAGCGCGTGCGCCAGGCGTGGCGCAAGGGCGCCCAGGTACATGTGATCAACCCGGTCGATTTCGAATTCACCTTCGATATCGCCAGCAAGCGGATCGTCGCTCCGTCGCGCATTGCCGACGCGCTCGAATCCGGCGAACTCGCCGGGATCCTGCGCAATGCCGACCGCGCCGCGGTGATTGTTGGCGCACTGGCCGAGTCCGGCCCGCACGCAGCCGCCATCCGTTCTGCGGTTGCCGCGCTGACCGGTGCCACCGGCGCCGCGCTGTGCCGGATCCCGCAGGGCGCGAACGCGCTTGGCCTGGCCAATGCGGGCGTGCTGCCGGCTTCTCGCGATGCCTGCACCATGCTGGTGGAGCCGCGCTCTGCCTACGTGCTGTACGGGATCGAGCCCGGGCTGGATTTCGCCGACCAGGCGCCTGCGCTGCAGGCACTGAAGGCTGGCCAGGTGGTTGCGTTCAGCCATTTCGCCTGCGAATCCACCCGCGCTGTGGCCGACGTGATCCTGCCGGTGGGCGCACTGCCCGAGATCGACGCGACCCTGACCAATCTCGACGGCCGCGAACAGCAGGCCGTCGCCGGAGCCAAGCTGCCGGGCGATGCCCGTCCCGGCTGGCGCGTGCTGCGCGCCTTGGGTGGAAGCCTGGAGCTTCCGGGCTTCGAGTTCACCGATCTTGCCGGCCTTCGCGCCGGGATCAAGGCCGCTGGGGCCCCGCAGCACGACAGGTCGAAGGCCGTCGGTGCCAGCGTGGACGCTGGCAACAACGGCTTCGAGCTGGCTATTTCCCCGGCCATCTACCGCAGCGATGCGGTGGTCCGCAGGGCGGCGGCGCTGCAGGCGCACCCACTCACCCTTGGTCCTCAAATCAGCATCAATCCTGATGATGCCCAACGCATTGGAGTGTCCAACGACGCCATGGTGAAGGTTTCCAACCATGCCGGCACCGCGACCCTGAAGGCATCGGTCAGCGAGCGCGTTGCTGCCGGTTCTGTCTGGGCTGAAAGCGGCTACGGTGCAACCGCTGCCCTGGCGGCCGGTCGCGTGGAGGTGCTGCCGGCATGAACACCGCGCAAGTTCTGACCCAGTGGCTGGCACCGCTGCACGAATTCCTGCTCGGGCTTGGGGCCATCGGCGTGGTCATCTGGATCGTGCTCAAGATCCTGGCCATCGCCGTGCCGGTGATCCTTGCTGTGGCGTTCTACGTCTGGTGGGAGCGCAAGCTCATGGGCTGGATGCACATCCGTCATGGGCCCAAGTACGTTGGCTTCGGGATCCTGCAGACGTTCGCCGACGTCTTCAAGCTCCTGTTCAAGGAAGTGATCCG
Source organism: Luteimonas sp. A277 (assembly GCF_054052045.1). Next base: position 104,131 of record NZ_JBSVRG010000002.1, on the reverse strand, counting down.
GCCCACGCGGGCCAACCCGGTGCTGTTCTTCCTGGCTCCGTTGATCACCTTGGTACCGGCCTTCGCGGCTTGGGCCGTGGTGCCGTTCGACGTGCAGCTGGTGCTGTCCAACGCCAACGCCGGACTGCTGTACCTGCTGGCGATGACCGCGCTGGGCGTCTACGGCGTGATCCTCGCGGGTTGGGCGTCGAACTCGAAGTACGCCTTCCTTGGCGGCATGCGTGCCGCCGCACAGATGGTCAGCTACGAGATCCCGATGGGCTTCTCGCTGGTGGGCGTGCTGATCGCCGCCGGCAGCCTGAACCTGAGCGACATCGTGATGGCGCAGCAGGGTGGGGCAGGCTTGTTCAGCTGGTTCTGGCTGCCGCTTGCACCGCTGTTCGTGATCTATTTCGTCTCCGGCCTGGCCGAGACCAACCGCCTGCCGTTCGACGTGGTCGAGGGCGAGTCGGAGATTGTGGCCGGGCACATGGTGGAGTACTCCGGGTCGGCGTTCGCGCTGTTCTTCCTGGCCGAGTACGCCAACATGCTGTTGATCAGCTTCCTGACCGCTACGTTCTTCCTCGGTGGCTGGCTGTCGCCGCTCCCCGCGTCGTGGATCCCCGAGGTGCCGGTGCTTTCGGTGCTGCTGGGAGACGGCTGGTGGTGGCTGTTTGCCAAGGCGTTCTTCTTTGCCAGCTGTTTCGTGTGGTTCCGGGCCTCGTTCCCACGTTATCGCTATGACCAGATCATGCGCCTTGGCTGGCGGGTGTTCATCCCGATCAGCATCGCCTGGATCGTGGTGACCGCGCTGATGGCCTACTTCGGCATCCTGGAAGGAGTGCAGCGATGAACCGTTTTGCTAGCTGGTTCCGGAGCCTGTTCCTGCTGGAAATGCTCCGCGGCCTGGCGTTGACGTTCAAGTACCTGTGGCGGCCGAAGTACACGCTGATGTACCCGATGGAGAAGGTGCCCCAGTCACCCCGTTTCCGCGGGCTGCACGCACTGCGCCGCTACCCCAACGGGGAAGAGCGCTGTATTGCCTGCAAGCTGTGCGAGGCGGTGTGCCCGGCGCTGGCGATCACCATCGATTCGGAAAAGCGCGATGACAACACGCGCCGGACCACGCGCTACGACATTGACCTGTTCAAGTGCATCTATTGCGGGTTCTGCGAGGAATCGTGCCCCGTCGATTCGATCGTGCTGACCCACGTGCACGAATACCACTTTGAAAACCGCGGTGAGAACGTGGTCCAGAAGCAACAGCTGCTGGCGATCGGCGATCGGCTCGAGGCCGAGATCGCAGAACGCCGCACCGCCGACTCCGCATACAGGTAAGACGATGGACTTCGTAACGCTCGCATTTTTCGCGTTTGCCGCCATTGCCGTCATGGCCGCGGTGGGGGTGATCAGCGTCCGCAACCCGGTGCATTCGGTGTTGTTCCTGGTGCTGACCTTCTTCTCGGTCGCCTGCACCTGGATCCTCATCGGGGCCGAGTTCCTCGGCGTTGCCCTGGTGCTGGTCTATGTCGGCGCCATCATGGTGCTGTTCCTGTTCGTGGTGATGATGCTGGACATCAATATCGCGCCACTGCGGGAAGGCTACGTGCGCTACTTGCCCGTCGGGCTGGTGGTGGCGGTGACCATGCTCATCCAGATCCTGACCGTGTTGGGGCTGCACGCCCGCAGCGTGCCGTTCCCGGCGCAGCCGGAAGGGGCCGAAGCCGGCAATACCGCCTGGGTGGCCTACACGCTGTTCACCGATTACCTGCTGCCGTTTGAAATCGCGGCGCTGATCCTGACCGTGGCGGTGATCGCCGCGGTGACCCTGACGCTGACCCGCCGGGAAGGCACCAAGCGCCAGAATCTGGGCGAGCAGTCGAGGGTGCAGGCCGCTGATCGCGTACGCCTGGTCAGCATGAAGGCGGGCCCGACCCGCGGCACGGGCGATGTGCCCGCGGATGGACAGGCTCCGGACGGGGAGGACAAGCGATGAGTTTCCTTGGCGAGGGCCTGGCCCTGGGCCACTACCTGGCGCTGGGTGCGGTGCTGTTCTGCATCAGCGTTGCCGGCATCTTCCTCAACCGGAAGAACGTGATCGTGCTGCTGATGTCGATCGAACTGATGCTGCTGTCGGTCAACATCAACTTCGTCGCGTTCTCCCGCGAGCTCGGGGAAGCATCCGGCCAGGTGTTCGTGTTTTTCATCTTGACGGTGGCGGCCGCCGAGGCGGCGATCGGCCTGGCAATCCTGGTCGCGCTGTTCCGCAACCGGCAGACCATCAACGTCGCCGACATCGATCTGCTGAAGGGGTAGGCGGGCAATGGAACTTTCAACAACCCACCTGCTGGTCATCGTCCTGGCACCGCTGCTGGGCGCGATCATCGCGGGCCTGTTCGGACGCCAGGTAGGCCGCGCCGGCGCGCATACCGTCACCATCCTGGGCGTGGCGATCAGCTGCGCGCTTTCGGGCTGGGTGCTCTGGCAGCTGGTGCAGGGCGCCGCGTCTTATAACCAGAACGTGTACACCTACTTCGAGGTGGGCAGTTTCTCCGCCCACGTCGGGTTCATGGTGGACCGCCTGACCGCAATGATGATGGTGGTGGTGACCTTCGTGTCGCTGCTGGTGCACGTCTACACCATCGGTTACATGAAGGATGACCCGGGCTACCAGCGGTTCTTCAGCTACATTTCGCTGTTCACCTTCTCCATGCTCATGCTGGTGATGAGCAACAACTTCCTGCAGCTGTTCTTCGGCTGGGAAGCGGTCGGCCTGGTGTCGTATCTGCTGATCGGCTTCTGGTTCAAGAAGCCTTCCGCGGTGTTCGCCAACATGAAGGCGTTCCTGGTCAACCGCGTGGGTGACTTCGGCTTCCTGCTCGGCATCGGCGCCGTGGTCTACATGTTCGGCACGCTCGATTACGCGACCGTGTTCGCCAATGCCGACGCCACGGTGGGCGGCGGCCAGATCCTCGAGTTCCTTCCGGGCGTCGAGTGGTCCGCGGCCACGGTGATCTGCGTGCTGCTGTTCATCGGCGCCATGGGCAAATCCGCGCAGGTGCCGCTGCACGTGTGGTTGCCGGACTCGATGGAAGGCCCGACCCCGATTTCGGCGCTGATCCACGCGGCTACCATGGTCACTGCGGGTATCTTCCTGGTTGCGCGCATGTCGCCGCTGTTCGAACTGAGCGATGCGGCGCTGGCGTTCGTGCTGTTCATTGGTGCAACGACGGCATTCTTCACCGGCCTGATCGGCATCGTGCAGAGCGACATCAAACGCGTGGTGGCTTACTCGACGTTGTCGCAGCTGGGGTACATGACCGTGGCGCTGGGCGTGTCGGCCTACTCGGCGGCGGTGTTCCACCTGATGACGCACGCGTTCTTCAAGGCGCTGCTGTTCCTGGGCGCGGGCTCGGTGATCATCGCCATGCACCATGAGCAGGACATGCGCCGCATGGGTGGCCTGCGCAAGTACATGCCGGTGACGTTCTGGACCATGGTGATCGGCACCCTGGCCCTGATCGGCACGCCGTTCTTCTCCGGCTTCTACTCCAAGGACACCATCATCGAAGCGGCCGGCCATGCTGCCGAGCGGATGGGTTGGGTAGGCACCTACGGATACTGGGCTGTGCTGGCGGGTGCGTTCATTACCAGCTTCTACAGTTTCCGCCTGCTGTACCTGACCTTCTTCGGCAAGGAGCGTTTCCGCGATGCGGCCCCGCACGCCGATGACGGGCACGATGAACACCATGGGCCGGTTGAGCCACGCGAGTCGCCTTGGGTGGTGACCCTGCCGCTGGTGCTGCTGGCCATCCCGTCCATCGCGATCGGTTTCTTCACCGCCGGGCCGATGCTGTTCGGCACCAACTGGGCGGGCACGATCGAGCAGGTGCCGTTCTTCACCGGCGCGATCGACCTGGCCGCGGCCCGCGATACGGTGGCCCTGCTGGGCGAGCAGCTCTGGCACGGCCCGGTGGCATTCGCGCTGCATGGGTTTGTCACCCCGGTGTTCTGGCTGACCGCGCTCGGCTTCGCATTGGCTACCGCGATGTACTGGTGGCGGCCGGAGCTGGCTGACCGCGCCAGGCAGGCCCTGCGCCTGCCGGTCAAGGTGCTTGAAAACAAGTACTGGGCTGACGATCTGTGGATCAAGGGCTTTGCCGGTGGCAGCCTTCAGCTGGGCAGGGTGTCCCGCTGGATCGACGAGAAAGTGATCGACGGTCTGATCGTGAATGGTGCGGTGCGCATTGTTGGCCTGGTGGCCTCGGTGTCGCGCCGCGCTCAGACCGGTCTCCTTTACCACTACGCATTCGTGATGATCATTGGCCTGGTGTTGCTCCTGGCCGTGCTTATCCGCCACTGGCGCTGACGGAAACAGATACGTGTCGAACTGGCCTCTTCTAAGTCTTCTGATCTGGCTCCCCATCCTGGGCGGCCTGTTTACTCTGGCGTGCGGCAACGCACGACCGGGCGCTGCCCGTTGGGTCGCACTCGGGTCGGCAGTGGTGATCTTCCTGATCAGCCTCCTGCTGCTGACCGGATTCGATTTCGCCGCTCCCGGGCTGCAATTCCTGGAACGCAGGGAGTGGATTCCCGCGTTCGACATCCAGTACCACCTGGGTGCCGACGGGATTTCGGCAGCGCTGATCGTGCTGACCACGCTGACCACGGCGCTGGTGCTCATTGGCGCCTGGACTTCGATCAACACCCGGGTCAGCCAGTACTTTGCTGCCATGCTGATCCTGGAAGGCATGATGATCGGCGTGTTTTCGGCCGTGGACGCGATGCTGTTTTACGTGTTCTTCGAGGCCATGCTGATCCCGATGTTCATCATCATCGGTGTCTGGGGCGGGCCGCGGCGCGTCTACGCCACGATCAAGTTCTTCCTGTACACGTTCCTGGGCTCGATCTTCATGCTGATCGGCCTGATCTACCTGTACCAGAAGGGCGGCAGCTGGCAGCTTCCCGACCTGTACGCGCTGCCGCTGACCGCAACCGAGCAGATGTGGCTGTTCTTCGCCTTCATGGCCGGCTTCGCGATCAAGATCCCGATGTTCCCCGTGCACACCTGGCTTCCGGACGCGCACGTGGAAGCGCCGACCGGCGGCTCGGTGATCCTGGCCGCGATCATGCTGAAGATCGGTGGCTACGGCTTCATCCGTTTCTCGCTGCCGATCGTGCCGGACGCCGGCCAGGAATGGGCATGGCTGATGATCCTGCTGTCGCTGATCGCAGTGGTCTATGTTGGCCTGGTCGCCCTGGTACAGGACGACATGAAGAAGCTGATCGCCTATTCCTCCGTGTCGCACATGGGCTTCGTGACCCTGGGTATCTTCCTGGCGTTCATCCTGGTGCGAAGCGGTGACGCCGACGCGGCCCGTTTGGGCCTGCAGGGCGCGATGGTGCAGATGATCAGCCACGGCTTCATTTCCGGCGCCATGTTCAGCTGCGTTGGCATCCTCTATGACCGAATGCATACCCGGCGGATCCGCGATTACGGCGGGGTAGCCACCGTGATGCCCTGGTTCGCCGCATTCTTCGTGCTGTTCAGCATGGCCAACTCCGGCCTGCCGGGCACGTCCGGTTTCGTCGGCGAGTTCATGGTGATCATGGCCTCGTTCCAGGCCAGCCCGCTGATCGCTTTTGCAGCCGCGCTGACCCTGATCATCGGCGCCTCGTACTCGCTGTGGCTGGTCAAGCGGATCTTCTACGGCGAGGTTTCAAACGCCCACGTGGCAGGACTGAAGGACATCAATGGCCGCGAGGCCCTGGTGCTGGGCGTCTTTGCCGCTGGCGTGCTGGGGATCGGCGTCTGGCCGATGCCACTGACCAACCTGATGGAGCCATCCATCGCGCAACTGGCGGAACTGTTGACCGCCACCAAGCTTTGAGGATGATGTCGCGATGACGTTCGTAGCCCCAGTCCGCACCTTCGCCGAATTCGCACCGCTGCTCCCCGAGCTGACGGTGGTCGCCGGCGCGTTCGGACTGCTGATGCTGGATCTTTTCCTCGACGAGCGCCGTCGCGTGATTACCCACGCGCTGTCCGTCGCCACCCTGCTTATTGCCGCGGCTTTCATTGCCACGGGGGTAGGCGGGCAGGGCGAGGTGATGGATGGCCTGTTCATACGTGACACCGCCTCGGACGCGCTCAAGTTCGTCACCCTGCTGATTTCCGCGCTGGCACTGGTGTACCTGTGGCCATTCATGCGCGAGCGGGGGTTGTACCGCGGTGAGATCTCGATCCTGGTGCTGTTTGCCGTGATCGGCATGATGCTGCTGGTTTCGGCCGGCAACCTGACCATGATCTACCTGGGCCTTGAGCTGCTGGCGCTGTGCTCGTACGCACTGGTTGCGGTGGATCGCAACAGCAAGCTGGCGACCGAAGCGGGCATGAAGTACTTCGTGCTGGGCTCGCTTTCCTCCGGGTTGCTGCTCTACGGCCTGTCGCTGATCTACGGCGCAACCGGCACGCTGTATCTGGACGCGATCAACGCTGCCGCTGCGACGGTGACCGGTGAAGACCGCACCCTGCTGCTGGCGGGTCTGGTGTTCTCGGTGGTCGGTGTGGCCTTCAAGTTCGGTGCGGCACCGTTCCACATGTGGCTTCCGGATACCTACCACGGCGCTTCCACACCGATCACGTTGTTTATCGGTTCGGCGCCCAAGCTGGCCGCGTTCGGTCTGGCCTGGCGCCTGTTCGAGCAGGGCCTGGGCCCGATGTCGGACAACTGGCAGCTGCTCCTGGCACTGCTCGCCGCGCTGTCGCTGGCGATCGGTAACCTGGTCGCCATCGCGCAGACCAACCTGAAGCGGATGCTGGCCTATTCAACCGTTTCGCACGTGGGCTTCCTGTTCCTTGGAATTGCCGGCGGCGGGCCCGAAGGTTTCGCTGCAGCGATGTTCTACGCCATTGTCTACGCGATCATGTCGGCAGCGGCGTTCGGGGCCATCGTGATGCTGTCGAACAAGGGCTTCGAGGCGGACGAGATCGAGGACTACAAGGGTCTGAACGCGCGCAGCCCATGGATGGCCGCCCTGGTGCTGGTGATCATGGTGTCGCTGGCCGGCGTACCTCCGCTGCTGGGCTTCTGGGCCAAGCTGGCGGTGCTGCAAGCTGCACTGGCAGGCGACTTCATGTGGCTGGCGATCGTCGGTGTGGTGTTCGCTGTGATCGGCGCGTTCTACTACCTGCGGGTGGTCAAGGTCATGTACTTTGATGAGCCGGCAGGGGAGCCGCTGGCACAGAGGCAGGGTGGTACACTACGTACCGTATTTGCGATCAATGCGCTCGCACTGCTGGGCCTGGGCCTGTTCTGGAGCCCGCTGATGGCCCTGTGCCAACAGGCGTTCGCGGGCTGACGGAAGTGGGGTCTGATGTTTGGGTCCTACTGGCCCTAAAGGCTTGCAATAAAAGTTAAACGCCTTCATAATAGTTCTTCTGTTGCGGGGTGGAGCAGTCTGGCAGCTCGTCGGGCTCATAACCCGAAGGTCGCAGGTTCAAATCCTGCCCCCGCTACCAGCTTTTCGCGATTGGTGGATAGCTTCCTCAAAGGAGTTATCCGGTTTGATCCAAACGCGGATGGGTTGAGTCACAGCGCACCTGCTCGTGCTGTGATACCGAAATCCTGTGGTATCGGACAAGGGGCCCGCCGGGCCCTTTGTCTTTTCCGGCATTCGAACAACACCCGGAGGACTGGCCTTTGGCCGACAAGGCAAGCACGATCACACAGCTGCTGGCGCCCACAGTGGAGGCGCTGGGGCTTGAGCTGCTGGGCATTGAATATCTGCCTACGCCGGGTGGCTCGCTGGTGCGTCTATATATCGACAAGCCGGGCGCTGAGGCCGGTGCGGAGATGGAAGGGCAGGGCGTGACCGTGGATGACTGCGAGGCGGTCAGCCGTGAAGTATCGGCGCAGCTGGACGTTGAAGATCCGATCACCGGCAATTACACGCTGGAGGTCTCTTCTCCCGGCGTGGATCGGCCGCTGTTCACCCCTGCCCACTTCGAGCGTTTCCTGGGCGAAGCGGTGAAGGTCACCCTGAAGCTTCCCCATGAGGGGCGCCGCAGGTTGCAGGGGAAGGTCGTGGCTGCGGATGAGCAGACCGTACAGCTTGAGGTTGACGGTCAACCGTTCGAAGTCGCATTTGGAAACATCGAGCGGGCACGGTTGGTGCCCGACTGGGCGGCGCTGGGACTGGCCGTACCTGAAAACAACAGGCCCGGGCGCGGCAGGCGTCCCGGAAAGCGCAAACACTGAATCCCGAGATAGTCAGAGGCGTAACAGAATGAGCAAGGAACTGTTGATGGTCATCGACGCCGTCGCCAGCGAGAAAGGCGTACCGGAATCGGTGATCCTGGAGGCGATCGAAGCTGCGCTGGCCACTGCCGCCAAGAAGCGCTTCCCCGAGCAGGATGTCCTGACCCGGGTGTCGGTCGATCCCAAGGATGGCAGCTACGAGACGTTCCGCCGCTGGGAAGTGGTTGCAGACGATGAAGTGATGGAGTCGCCCGATCGCCAGCTCAGGCTGATGGACGCGCTCGACGAGGCCGAAGGCGTCGAAGTGGGCGATTACATCGAAGAGCAGGTCGAGAACGCCGAGTTCGGTCGCATCGCCGCCCAGGCTGCCAAGCAGGTGATCGTGCAGCGCGTCCGCGAAGCGGAGCGTGCGCAGGTTGTGGACGCGTGGAAGGATCGGGTTGGCGAGCTGGTGACCGGCGTGGTCAAGCGCGTCGAGCGCGGCAATGTGTTCGTGGACCTGGGTGGCAACGCCGAGGCCTTCATTCCCAAGGACAAGGCGATCCCGCGTGACGTGGTTCGCGCCGGCGACCGCATCCGCGGCTATCTCTACGACGTGCGCAGCGAGCCGCGCGGCCCGCAGCTGTTCATCAGCCGCGCCGCGCCCGAGTTCATGATCGAGCTGTTCAAGCTGGAAGTGCCGGAAGTCGGCCAGGGCCTGGTCGAGATCAAGGCCTGCGCCCGCGACCCTGGTGACCGTGCCAAGATCGCCGTGATCGCCTATGACAATCGCACCGACCCGATCGGCGCGTGCATCGGCATGCGCGGCTCGCGCGTCCAGGCGGTGTCCAATGAGCTCAACGGTGAGCGCGTGGACATCGTGCTGTGGTCGGACAACCCGCCGCAGTTCGTGATCAACGCCATGGCCCCGGCGGAAGTGCAGTCCATTGTCGTTGACGAGGACAAGCACTCCATGGACCTGGCGGTGGCTGAGGAGCTGTTGGCCAAGGCGATCGGCAAGGGCGGCCAGAACGTGCGCCTGGCCAGCCGCCTGACCGGCTGGCAGCTCAACGTGATGACCCAGGACCAGGTGGTCGCCAAGTCCGAAGCCGAGCAGACCGTTGCCCGTGAGCTGTTCCAGGAAAAGCTGGAAGTGGACGAGGAAATCGCCGGAATCCTGGTGGCCGAAGGTTTCGGCACGGTGGAGGAAATCGCCTACGTGCCGGTCGGGGAGCTGCTGGCGATCGAGGGCTTCGACGAGGATATCGTCGAGGAACTGCGCGCCCGCGCCCGCGAGTCGCTGCTCAACGATGCCCTGGCTTTTGAGGCCGAGTTGAGCGAGAACGGACCCTCCGAAGAGCTTCTGGCGCTGGAGGGCATGGAAGAGGCGGTTGCCTACGGACTGGCCTCGCACGGCGTGCGTACCGTGGAAGACCTGTCGGAGCTGGGCACCGATGAATTGCTCGACTTCGGCGTCGAGGGCCTGGACGAGGAGCGCGCAGGTGCGCTGATCCTTTCCGCCCGCGCCGACGAAATCGCTCGATTGGAGGCTGAAGGCTGATCAGCCGACCGCCCGTGGCAACCGGGATTGCACCGGACCCGCCCCAAGGGCGGGAACCGGAAGATTCTCCCGGCAACCGTTAGAATTGAACCATCCCGCGGTGGCAGAACGCCGTCGCCCTGGACACGGAATCCGAATGTCGCAACAAACCACCATCCGAAAGCTGGCCGCCCTGGTGAATACACCGGTCGAGAAACTGCTGGAACAGCTGGCCGAGGCCGGCATGGAGTTCAGCGATCCCGACCAGGTCGTGACCAGCACCGAGAAGGTGAAGCTGCTCGGCTTTCTCCGGCGCACCCAAGGCGCCGGTGCGCAGAGCAGCAGTACTGCTGCCGCGCCGAAAAAAATCACGCTCAACCGCAGCCGCAAGCAGGAACTGACCGTGGGCGGCGGGCGTAACCGCCAGACCGTCGACGTGGTCGTGCGCAAGAAGGTCACCCTGGTCAAGCCTACCGAGCAGCAGACTGCCGCCGCAGCCGCGGCCGTGGCGGCCGCTGGCGGGGATGACGAGCGTGCGGAGATCCTTCGCAAGCTCGAGGAATCCAGGCAGCAGAACCTTCAGGAACAGCAGCGTCTGGCCGAAGAGGACCAGCGCCGGGTTGAAGATGCCGAGCGCAAGCGCCAGGAAGAGGCCGCCGAGGTCGAACGCGTGCGCAAGGAGGCTGAAGAAGCCGCGGCTCCGCCGCCTGCCGAAGAGGAGGCGCCTGTCCGCAAGCCTGTGCACGGCAAGCCTGCGCCTGCACGTGAGGATCGGGCCAGCCAGCGGCCCCCGCGTGCTGCGCACACCAAGGGTCGCGGTGGCGAGAAGGAAGGGGGCGCAGCCCGCTTTGCCGGCCAGATGCACCTGAGCGCGGACGATCGCGCCCGTCGCTCGACCGCCCGCAAGGGCCGTCCGCGCCGTCAGGTTGGCCAGGCCCGCTCAGGTGCCGGGCCACACGGATTCGAAAGGCCCACAGCGCCGGTCGTGCGTGAAGTGGAAGTGGGCGATGCCATCACTGTCGCGGAATTGGCGCAACAGCTGGCCATGAAGGGCGGCGATGTGGTCAAGACCCTGTTCAAGATGGGTGTGATGGCCACCATCAACCAGTCCATCGACCATGACACCGCGGTGCTGGTCACCGAGGAACTGGGCCACGTGGCTGTGCGCGCCGGTCTTGATGACGCCGAGAGCGAACTGCTTGCCCACGTGGGTGAAGTTCACGGCGACGCGGTAGCGCGTCCGCCGGTGGTCACCATCATGGGCCACGTTGATCACGGCAAGACGTCGCTGCTCGATCACATTCGCAGCACGCGCATCGCCACCGGCGAGGCCGGCGGGATCACCCAGCACATCGGCGCTTACCACGTGGAAACCGACAAGGGCGTGGTCAGCTTCCTGGACACCCCGGGTCACGCGGCGTTCTCGTCGATGCGCGCCCGTGGTGCCAAGCTGACCGATATCGTGGTGATCGTGGTCGCCGCCGACGATGGCGTGATGCCGCAAACGGTCGAAGCCATCCAGCACGCGCGTGCTGCCGAGGTGCCGCTGATCATCGCGATCAACAAGATCGACAAGTCCACCGCGGATCCCAGCCGGATCAAGAACGAGCTGTTGGAACACGAGGTGGTCTCCGAAGAGTTCGGTGGCGATATCCAGATGGTGGAGATCTCCGCCAAGACCGGGCTGGGCATCGACGATCTGCTGGACGCAATCCTGCTGCAGGCCGAACTGCTGGAGCTGACCGCGGTTGGCGAAGGCCGGGCCGTTGGTACAGTGATCGAATCCTCGCTCGACAAGGGGCGTGGCCCGGTGGCCACCGTCCTGGTGCAGCAGGGCCAGCTTGGCGTTGGCGACTTCCTGGTCTGCGGTGTTCATTTCGGCCGGGTCCGTGCCCTGTTCGACGAGACCGGGCAGAACGTGGAAAATGCCGGCCCGTCGATTCCAGTCCAGTTGCTTGGCCTGTCCGGCGTGCCCGATGCGGGTGACGACTTCGCGGTGGTCGAGGATGAGCGCCTGGCGCGTGAAGTGGCCCAGGAGCGCGAACAGCGCCAGCGCGAAAGCCGTCTGGTGCAGACCGCCGGCAGCCGCATGGAAGACATCATGGCGCAGATGGGCCAGGCGGAGCAGCTGCAGCTGAACCTGGTCATCAAGGCCGATGTGCAGGGTTCGGTGGAGGCGCTGAAGCAGGCGCTGACGGCGCTGTCCAACGAGCACATCCGGATCAACATCATTGTTTCCGGCGTGGGTGGCATCAACGAGTCCGATGCCAACGCCGCGGCCACCGCCAAGGCGACCATCATCGGCTTCAACGTGCGTGCCGACGCGTCCGCGCGCAAGGTGATCGAAACCAGCAACCTCGACCTGCGCTACTTCTCGATCATCTACGACGTGATCGACCAGGTGAAGCAGGTGGCCTCGGGCATCCTGGGCGTGGAGATCCGCGAAGAGATCATCGGCACAGCCGAGGTTCGCGAGGTTTTCCGCAGCTCCAGGTTCGGCGCCGTGGCGGGCTCCATGGTCGTGGAAGGCGTGGTCCGGCGGAACAAGCCGATCCGCGTGCTGCGCGACGACACCGTCATCTTCGAAGGCGAGCTGGAATCGCTGCGCCGGTTCAAGGAAGACGTGGACGAAGTGCGCGAGAACACAGAGTGCGGTATCGGCGTGAAGGCCTACAACGATGTGCAGCCGGGCGACAAGATCGAGTGCTTCGAGCGCATCGAGGTACAGCGGACGCTGTAACCGCTGTAGTCATCCATATGAAGTCATTCAATCGCACCGATCGCATCTCCGCCCAGCTCCGCCGTGAGCTGGGCACCCTGGTGCGCGCGGCGGTGGACGAACATCGTCTGCCGTCGGTCAGCGTGTCGGACGTGGAGGTCACCCGCGACCTGGCCCATGCCAAGGTGTTCGTGACCGCTCTGCAGGCCGAACGCTCCGAGGAGGCCATCAAGGGCTTGCGTGGGCTGGCTGGCGAGATCCGCTACCGCCTGGCACGCCAGGTCAAGCTCCGGCACGTGCCGGAGCTGCACTTTCACTACGACGACTCGGTCGATCGTGGCGAAAGGATCAACGAGCTGTTGCGCGAAGTGCGTCCGGCGGACGATCAGCCGGACGAATAGCGGCGGGCGTCAGTCGCCCGGCGTGGCTGCCGGCTGGCGATCGCGCCAATAATTGTTCGCCTCGGCAATGATCCGGAACTCGGCGGTCACCATGGCAGCCGCCTGCATCAGCATTTCCGGATCCTCTTCGTATTTCTCCCGGACCCGCCGCTTGGCGTCGTCATCGCGCTGGATCGAGCCGATGGTCTTGCGCACCAGGGTGATCGCCAGCTGGCGGCCCTGTAATGGGGTTTCCGTGATCAGGCTGGGCACGTAGTCTTCCTGCGCCGTGGCCTGCATGGACGGAGTGTCGCCGGCGACAGCGGAGCCCGGCTGGGCAGCCGCGCAGCCCAGCAGGACGGCAGCCAGTGCGTACGTTTTCATCATCGGAACCTCCCAGCGTCGAGGGCCCCCAGTATGGCTCTGTCGGACGCGCAATGGTCCTGATCCAGGTCAAGGGCTGAACGCCTACAATCCACACATGTCACGACCCCCACGAATCAAATTCCGGAAGCTCGACGGCATCCTGCTGCTCGACAAGCCGCAGGGCCCCAGTTCCAACCAGGCCCTGCAGCGTGCACGGCGCCTGTTTCAGGCTGAGAAGGGCGGCCATACGGGCAGTCTGGACCCACTGGCCACAGGCTTGCTGCCACTGTGCTTCGGCGAGGCCACCAAGCTCGCCGGCGGCCTGCTCGGCGCCCACAAGGCGTATGACACCGTCGCCCGGCTGGGGGTGGTGACCGACACCGACGATGCGATGGGACAGCCGCTGCGCGAGCGTCCGGTGCCGGACCTGTCCGTGGCCACCATTGAATCCGCGCTCGCGGCGCTGACGGGGCGACTGCAGCAGCGCCCGCCGATCTATTCCGCGCTCAAGCGCGGCGGTGAACCGCTGTACGCCAAGGCGCGGCGGGGCGAAGTAGTGGAGGTGGAGCCCCGCGAAGTGGAGGTTGTCTCCTTCCAGCTGCTCCCTGGCAGTGAGCTGTTCAGCGGCGACGGGCCATTGCTGCGGCTGCGGGTCGAGTGCGGCTCAGGCACCTATGTACGCAGCCTGGCGCGCGACCTTGGCGAAGCCCTTGGATGCGGGGCCCATGTGGCCGAGCTGCGCAGGCTGTGGGTCGAGCCCTTCACGCGGCCCAGGATGTGGACAATGGAAGAGCTGGAGCAGCTCGCCGAGGGTGGCCTTGGGCAGCTGGAAGCCTGCCTGCTGCCGGTCGAGGCAGGGATGGCGGGATGGCCGCGGGTTGCCGTGGATGCCGCTCAGGCGCGGCGGCTGGCATTCGGTCAGGCGGTGGAAGGCGACTTTGGACCCTGCGCGGAGGTGGCAATGTTCAATCCGGACGGGCGGGCACTGGGCCTGGGAACCGTGGATGAAGGCGGCGGACTGCGCCCGCGCAGGCTGTTTTCCTGGGCCGGCCCGCAAGCCGGCGATAGGGCCTGATCCTTGTTGTCAGGCCGCATAGCGGCTACAATTTCACAGCTTTTTCAAGCAAATCCACCGTCCGCCCGGGCGGTGGCACTTCAGCAAGCGGCGGGCCTTGTGGTGCGTCGTCGATTCCCCGAAAGGGTTTATCCGACTCCGTTCCTGCGGGCCGCGCGTCAAGAGGCAAAACCATGTCAATCGACAACAGCAAGATCATCGCCGAGCACCAGCGTGGCGAAAACGATACCGGTTCTCCCGAGGTCCAGGTGGCCCTGCTCAGTGCACGCATCGCGCACCTGACGGAGCACTTCAAGACCCACAAGAAAGATCACCACAGCCGGCGCGGCCTGCTGCAGATGGTCAACCGCAGGCGCCGTCTGCTCGACTATCTGCACGGCAAGGATGCCAAGCGCTACCGCGAGCTGATCGAGAAGCTCGGCCTGCGTCGCTGATCCAGTTTTACCGCCGCGGCGCAGAGATGCGCCGCGGCTTGTTTTTTTGCACCAACTTTCCGCGCCGCTGCAAGTCGCGGCCACCCGTACCGGGCAGGGGTCCGTTGCGGTTCATCGCAAGAGTTTCAAGGGAATTCCAACGTGTCGAAAGTTACCAAGAGCTTCCAGTACGGTAGTCGTACGGTCACCATCGAGACCGGCGAGGTCGCCCGGCAGGCTGGCGGCGCAGTCATGATCTCCTGCGAGGGCACGACGCTGCTGGTCAGCGCGGTCGCCAACAAGACCGCACGCGAAGGACAGGACTTCTTCCCGCTCACCGTCGACTACCAGGAGAAGTTCTACGCCGGTGGCCGCATTCCCGGTGGTTTCTTCAAGCGTGAGGGTCGCCAGACCGAGAAGGAAACGCTGACCTCGCGCCTGATCGACCGCCCGATCCGCCCGCTATTCCCTGATGGCTTCCGCAACGAAGTGCAGATCATCGCCACCGTGATGTCGATGAACCCCGAGGTGGACGGAGACATCCTGGCCCTGATCGGCGCCTCGGCCGCGCTGTCGCTGTCGGGCGCGCCCTTTGACGGCCCGATCGGTGCCGCAAAGGTCGGCTACAAGGACGGCGAGTACCTGCTCAACCCGACCGTGTCGGAGCTGCTGGATTCGGACCTGGAACTCATCGTTGCCGGTACCGCCAACGCGGTGCTGATGGTTGAGTCCGAGGCGAAGGAACTGTCGGAAGACGTGATGCTGGGTGCGGTGATGTTCGGCCACCAGCAGATGCAGGTCGCCATCGACACCATCAACGAGCTGGTTGCCGAAGCCGGCAAGCCGAAGTGGACCTGGAGCGCGCCCGCCGCCGACGAAGGCATTGTCAGTGCGCTGACCAACGCGATCGGCGATCGACTCGCCGGTGCCTTCCAGGTGAGCGACAAGCTCGAGCGCAAGGACGCCATCTCGCAGCTGAAGAAGTCGATCCTGGAGGCGCTGGCTCCGGAAGCAGAAGCCAAGGCCTGGAACACGGGCGAGCTTTCCAAGGAGTTCAGCGAGCAGGAATACCAGACCATGCGCAAGTCGGTGCTGTCGACCAAGGTGCGCATCGACGGTCGCGCGCCCGACACCGTGCGTCCGATCGCTTCCAAGGTCGGCATCCTGCCGCGCGTGCACGGCTCCTCGCTGTTCACCCGTGGCGAGACCCAGGCGATCGTCGCGGTCACGCTGGGCACCGCCCGCGATGGCCAGATCATCGACGCCGTGGGCGGCGAGTACAAGGAACACTTCCTGTTCCACTACAACTTCCCCCCCTACTCGGTGGGTGAAGCCGGCCGCATGATGGGTCCGAAGCGTCGCGAGATCGGCCACGGCCGCCTTGCCAAGCGCGGCGTGCTCGCCGTGATGCCGACGATGGAAGAGTTCCCTTACACCATCCGCGTGGTGGCGGAGATCACCGAATCCAACGGTTCGTCCTCGATGGCGTCGGTCTGTGGCGCCTCGCTGGCGATGATGGACGCGGGCGTGCCGATCAAGGCACCGGTGGCCGGTATCGCCATGGGCCTGGTGAAGGAAGGCGACGACTACGTTGTGCTGTCCGACATCCTCGGTGACGAAGATCACCTGGGCGACATGGACTTCAAGGTTGCCGGTACCAGCAATGGCATCTCGGCGCTGCAGATGGACATCAAGATCCAGGGCATCACCGAAGACATCATGAAGGCCGCGCTGGCCCAGGCGAAGCAGGGCCGCCTGCACATCCTGAACGAAATGGAAGCTGCGCTGACCGCTCCGCGCTCGGAGCTGAGCGAGTTCGCGCCGCGCCTGATCACCATCAAGATCCACCCCGACAAGATCCGTGAGGTCATCGGCAAGGGCGGTTCGGTCATCCAGGCGATCACCAAGGAAACCGGCACCCAGATCGACATCCAGGACGACGGCACGATCACCATCGCATCGGTCGATGCCGCCGCCGGCAAGGCCGCCAAGGACCGCATCGAGCAGATCACCTCGGACGTCGAGCCGGGCCGGATCTACGAGGGCAAGGTGGTCAAGCTGATGGACTTCGGTGCGTTCGTGACCATCTCCCCCGGCAAGGACGGCCTGGTGCACGTGTCGCAGATCTCCAACGAACGCGTCGAGAAGGTCAGCGACGTGCTCAAGGAAGGCGACGTGGTCAAGGTCAAGGTGCTGGAAGTCGACAAGCAGGGCCGCATCCGTCTGTCGATGAAGGCAGTGGAAGACGGCGAGGGCGTGACGGAGTAATCCGCGCGTTCCAGGTTGTTGAAAAAGGCGGGCTTCGGCCCGCCTTTTTTGTGGGCGTCTTTCGGAAATGTCCGCTACCCAGCCCGTCGGGCGTCTATAGGGGTTGGCCACCGATTCCAGCATTTCCTGCAGGAAAGGTGCCAGGTGACGTTCGCGCGGATGTCGAGACATCCGCCCCCGATGGACCGAAGGAGATATCCCAGCATGCGTTTTGCCCTTGTTTGCCACACCAGCAACACCCCACCCCCCGTCCTCCGCAATTTCCGCCGCACCCCGGTTGCACTGGCCCTGTTGCTGATGCTGGGCGCACCGATGGCGGCGATGGCGGCCGATCCGATCTGCCTCAATCCTGACGGTACGCCGAACCCTGGCGCCGGCACTGACCAGGGCGCGGAAAACCCTGGCCACGACAACTCCACCTGCTCTCCGGGAGCCAGTGCATTTGGCCAAGGGAATAACGTCACGGGTGGCGCCAGCAGCGCGTTCGGTTTCAAGAACACGGTCCATGCCGGCGGCAGCAGTGCGTTTGGCGCCGACAACACGATCACCGCAGCCCGCAGCAACGCGTTCGGCAGGTTCAACGAAGCCAACGGTGAGGACAGCAATGCATTTGGCTCCCAAAACACTTCCTCGGGGTTTGGCAGCAACGCCTTTGGTAGGGGCAACACCAGCATCGGCCGCTTTAGCAATGCACTCGGCAGCTTCAACCAGGCCGCTGGCACATCCAGCAGCGCATTCGGCCATTTCAGCTTTGCGAATGGTGACGACAGCAGCGCGTTTGGCAATACGAACACCGCCACTGGCCACAGGTCCACTGCCGTGGGCTATCGAAGTGTCGCCAGCGGCCCCGACAGCGTTGCGGTAGGCGGCTGGCTGGATGCCAATAACGACGGCGTCAGGGATACCGACGAAGTCACCCTTGCCAGCGGCACCAACGCCAGCGCATTTGGCAGTGGCTCGCAGGCCACGGGTGATTACAGCACGGCAGTAGGCGTTTCCAATCTCGCCAGCGGCGCCGGAAGCAGTGCCGTTGGAGCCGATAACTTGGCCAGCGGATCGCTCAGCAGTGCGGTGGGCAACAGCAACCAGGCCGTCGGCGACAGCAGCAGTGCGTTTGGCTATTTGAATACAGCCACCGGCGATGCCAGCGCCGCGGTCGGTGCAGCCAACCTCGCCGAGGGAGATTACTCCGTCGCGTTCGGTATTTCCTCTCAGGCACTCGGCGAGCGCAGTACGGCGGCGGGTCTTGCCAGCCTGGCCAGCGGCGATCTCAGCGCCGCGTCCGGCATATTCAACCGTGCTGAGGGCGATCACTCCGTCGCGTTCGGTTCAGCAGTTCTTGCCAGCGGGACCGGCAGCCTGGCCATGGGCAGCTGGTACGACCGCAATGGCGACCTCAGCATCGATGCCAACGAAAGGACAGTCGCCGCTGGTGAGTATTCCGCCGCGTTCGGCATCAACGCGCAGGCGCTGGGCGATAGCAGCACGGCAGTAGGCTTTAACAACCTCGCGAGCGGCGCCAACGCCAGCGCATTTGGCAGTGACTCGCAGGCCACGGGCGATTCTAGTGCCGCGTTTGGTGCAGCCTCTCTTGCCAGCGGCGTGGCGAGCATTGCTGTTGGCTATCAAAACGAGGCCAGCAATGAGATGAGCAGCGCGCTCGGCATCTTCAACATCGCCAGCGGCGGCGTAAGCAGTGCTGTTGGAGTCGAGAACTTGGCCAGCGGACTGCGCAGCAGTGCGGTGGGCGACAACAATCAAGCCAGTGACCGGAGCAGCTCGGCGTTTGGCAACAGCAACCAGGCCGTCGGCGACGGCAGCAGTGCGTTTGGCTATATGAATACAGCCACCGGCGTTGTTAGCGCCGCGGTCGGTGTAGCCAACCAGGCCGTCGGCGACGGCAGCAGTGCGTTTGGCTATATGAATACAGCCACCGGCGATGCCAGCGCCGCGGTCGGTGTATCCAACCTCACCGAGGGTGATTTCTCCGTCGCGTTCGGTAGTGCCTCTCAGGCACTCGGCGAGCGCAGTACGGCGGTGGGTCTTCACAACCTGGCCAGCGGGGACGAGTCCAGTGCGTTCGGATTCGACAACGTGGCCACGGGCAGGTATAGCGCTGCGTTCGGATACGGAAATACGAGCTCCGGCATAGTCAGCTCCTCTATTGGCACTCTCA
Source organism: Luteimonas sp. A277 (assembly GCF_054052045.1). The sequence goes on along the minus strand of NZ_JBSVRG010000002.1, from coordinate 84,975 downwards.
ACAGGGCCATTGGCGCGCAAAGCGCTGCGCTCGGTGTCGGCAACTGGGCCGATGGCGACTCCAGCGCGGCGATCGGGGTCGGATCATTGGCCGAGGGGACCGGCAGCGTTGCGGTAGGAGGCTGGTACGACCGCAATGGCGATGGTGTGGTGGATGCGGACGAGGGCGCTCGCGCCGAAGGCGACCAAGCGGCTGCTTTTGGCAGCGGTGCACAGGCTGCCGGCGACCGCAGCAGTGCGATCGGTGCCGGTGCCGTGGCCGAATTCGCCGACAGCGTGGCGCTGGGGGCTGATTCGGTGGCCGATCGCGCCAACGCAGTGTCGGTGGGCAGCACCGGCGCGGAGCGGCAGATCGTCAACGTGGCCGATGCCACACAGGCAACCGACGCGGTTAATCTGAGGCAGTTGCAGGCGGTCGTTGGCGGAGGAGTCACCGAAGCGCAGGTGCAAACCATTGCCGATGCGGGTGATGCACAGACCCTGGCCGATGCTCAGGCCTATACCGACGCCCAGGTGATCGCAGCGGGCAGCATCACCGAAACCCAGGTGCAGGAAATTGCCGATGCGGGTGATGCGCAAACCCTGGTGGATGCCAGTGCGTATGCTGATGCCGGCGATGCGCAAACGCTTGCCGACGCCAAGGCGCATGCGGATACCGGTGCAGCCCAGGTCCTGACAGACGCCAATGCCTATACCGACACCGGAACGGCACAGTCGCTCGCCGATGCGAAGGCTTATATCGATGCCCAGGTGATTTCGGCTGGCAGCATCACCGAGACGCAGGTGCAGGCCATTGCCGACACTGGTGATGCGCAGACGCTGGCAGAATCCAAGGCCTACACCGACACTGGAACGGCGCAGACGCTGGCAGAGTCCAAAGCCTACACCGACACCGGTACGGCACAGACCTTGGCAGAGGCCAAGGCCCACGCCAACAGCGGCGATACGGCGACGCTGAACTCTGCCAACCGCTATACCGACCAGCAGGTTGCGGCGTTCAGCCAGGGACTGGATCAGGTCCGAGGCGAAATGGACCAGCGGTTCCACCGGGTGGATCGCCGGATCGACCGGCTCGGCGCCACCACCGCGGCCTACGCTGGCTTGGCGGCCAACACGGCCGGCCTGGGCGGCCAACACGGCCGGCCTGGGCGGCATGAACAACATCGGCGTAGGCGTGGGATCGCAGGGCGGTGAGCAGGCGCTGGCGATCGGTTACCGTCGCGCCATCGGCAACCGCGCCAGCGTGTCGCTGGGCGGTGCCCTTGCCGGCAGCGAGAAGAGTGTATCCGCGGGTGCCGGCTTCAGCTGGTAAGTACGTGCCGATGATCGGAAAAAGAGAAAGGCGGGCCAAAGCCCGCCTTTCTTGTATTTGGTGATCATTCGCTGATGGGCGCAACGATGCGTCCCTGGACGCGGCACCGGCCTGGTCAACGGACCCGGAAGCGCCTCGTCCGCGCATTCGCAGCGTAGCTGCGCAGATAGCTGCGCGCCGTGCGGCGGCGTTCGGAAGGACGGTTGGTGGGCTGGGTGGAAGTGGAAGTGGAAGCAGCGTTGGCGTGAAGGGGGGTAAGAAATAACTGCATCAGTTTTTATAGACTCCTTTTGTAAGTGATTGAATTTAAGGGTTTAATTGTACCTGAATAGGCGAATTATTGCCACTGGTGGGAGGTGCCGGCGTTCAGGTGACTGCCGACTGCGGCAACCGGGTGGGGCTGGAGCGCCGGCGGTATACTCCCGCCACCCCGTCACCCTTCTTTGGAGAAGCCATGAAGCCGTCCCCTGCCTGTGCATCGTCAATCCTCGCGTTGGGACTGGCACTGTCGTTCTCCGCATGTGCGGGCCCGGCCCCCATGCAGGACCCGGCCAGGTTGGCAGGGTCGGAGCAGGGTGCGCAGGAGCGGGTACTGGAGGCCGAGGTCGCCTGGGAAGGCCAGGTAACGGCGCTGGACGCCGACGAGCGGCTGGTCTCCGTACGCGACGCCGATGGCACGGAGCGCACGCTCAGGATCGAAGAACAGGTCCAGCGCCTGGAGCAGATGCAGGTGGGCGACCGGGTGCAGGTGTACTACCGTCGGGGACTGGTATTCGATATGCAGCCCGCCGGAAGCGCGGAGCCGGGCGCGTATATCTGGGAGGACGAGCAGCATCCGGACCCGGTCAGGCCCGGGGTCGTCGACCGCGAAGTGGTGGTAGTGCTTTCACCGCTGGTGGCGATCGATACCGACGCCAATACCCTGTCGGTGCAGTCCCCCAACGGCAGCATCCACGTGCTGGAAGTTGAAGAGCCGCGCCATCGCGAGGCGCTGCCGCGACTGCAGGTTGGCGATCTGCTGCGGATCCAGTTCCGTCGTGTGCTGGCCGTGCGGGTGCTGCCGGAAAGCTGATCCGGCGTACCGGCGAAACGCTCAGACCCAGCCGGTCAGGTAATACAGCCCGATCATCACGAACACCACCGAGGTGCCGATGACGGTGATGGCGAAGATGTCGCCGTAGGACTGCCGGTGGGTGAGGCCGGTGACGGCCAGCAGGGTGATCACCGCGCCGTTGTGGGGCAGGGTGTCCATGCCGCCGGAAGCCATGGCGGCAATCCGGTGGAGCACGTCCATTGGAATGCCCGCCGCTTCCGCGTTGGCAATGAAGCTGTCGGCCATCGCTGCAAGCGCAATGCTCATGCCACCGGAAGCCGAGCCGGTGATGCCGGCCAGAGCGGTGACCGTCACCGCTTCATTGATCAGCGGATCGGGAATGGCGTTGAGGGTGTTGGCGACCAGCATGAAGCCGGGCAGCGCCGCGATCACCGCGCCAAAGCCGTACTCGGACGCGGTGTTCATCGAGGCCAGCAGGGCGCCGCCGATCGCCGCCCGGGTGCCCTCGGCGAACTTCGTGGTCACCGGCCGCCAGGCCAGGAACAGTACCGCCAGGATGCCCACCAGCAGCGCGCCCTGCACCGCCCAGATCGCAGCTACGCGCGAAACCTCCTGCACGATGGGCTCCGCATTGCCCATGGAAGAAGGATTGAAGCTGTGGCTGCCGCCGTACAGGTGCGGGATCAGATCGGTGAACAGCTTGTTCGACACCCCCACCAGCACCAGTGGCAGCAGCGCCACCAGCGGATGGGCCAGCCGGTCACCGACGAACGCTTCGGGTTCGTTGAGCAGATTTTCGCCGTAGCCTTCCCCGGCCGCCGCGGCCCTGCGCCGGCGCCACTCCAGGTAGGTGATGCCCCCGGCCAGGATCAGCACCGATCCGATCGTGCCCAGCACCGGCGCCGCCCAGGAGTCGGTGCCGAAGAAGGCCGTGGGAATGATGTTCTGGATCTGCGGCGTGCCCGGCAGCGCCATCATGGTGAAGGTGAAAGCACCCAGCGCGATCGTGCCGGGAATCAGGCGCTTGGGAATGGCCGCCTGGCGGAACAGCTCGGCCGCGAAGGGATATACCGCGAACACCACCACAAACAGTGACACCCCGCCGTAGGTGAGCAGGGCGCAGACGGTCACGATCGACAGCATCGCCCGCTGCGGTCCGAACAGGCGGATGACGGCGGCCACGATGGACTTGGAAAAGCCCGAGATCTCGATCAGCTTGCCGAACACCGCACCCAGCAGGAACACCGGAAAATACAGCTTCAGGAAGCCGACCATCCGGTCCATGAACAGGCCGGTGAACATGGGCGCGACCAGCTCCGGGTCGGTCAGCAGCACGGCGCCCATCGCTGCAACGGGTGCAAACAGGATCACGCTGTGGCCGCGGTAGGCCACAAACATCAGGAAGCTCAGCGCGCCGAGCACGATCAGCAGGGACATGGATCTCTTCCGGTGCGGAAATGGCGATGGCCAGTGTCACCGTGAGCCGCTTGCGCTCCCATTGTCCGAAGGTACAAGTGCCGCCTTGCGGGCGCGCCCATAGTCTTGTCAGCGTGGCCGAGGGGCCTGGGCGCGTCCCGTCGGGACGCCATATCTGCAGATTCGTGGGGAGAGACTTGATGAAACGCAGCATACTGAGCGCGGCGATCGTGTTGGGCATGGCATCGTTCCCGGTGCTCGCGCAGGAGCAGGCCGCGGCGCCCGGTGGGCAGCAGGCGGATGCGACCACGCTGGACAAGATCACGGTGACCGCACGCCGGCGTGCGGAGTCCATCCAGGACGTTCCGGTCGCCGTCAGTGCTTTCAGCGAGGACGAACTGCAGAACCTGCAGGCCAGCGACGTCAGCGGACTGCAGGGCGCCGTGCCCAACATGAACATCGTCCAGGGCCGCGGCTCGGCCAACAGCGTCAACGTGTTCATCCGCGGCATCGGCCAGCCGGACGCGCTGCAGACCTTCGACCCGGGCGTGGGTATGTACGTGGATGACGTGTACTACTCGCGCATCAACGGTGCGCTGTTTTCGCTGTTCGACATCCAGCAGGTGGAAGTGCTGCGCGGCCCGCAGGGCACGCTGTACGGCAAGAACTCCACCGGCGGCGCGATCAAGCTGACCACCCGCAATCCGTTTGACGACACCGGCGGCGCGATCGAGTTGACCGGTGGTTCGCATGGCCGTGCCGAAGGGCGCTTCTACGTGGGTGGCGAGCTCAATGACGTGGTTGCCGGTAGCCTGGCCGGTGCGTGGCTGACCCATGACGGCTTCATAGATGACCGTGCCGGCCAGCGTGACTTCAACAACGACGACACCAAGGCGGTCCGGGCCAAGCTTGCCTTCCGTCCCAGCGACACCTTCCGCGGCACCTTCTCACTCGACCACACGCGACAGAAGGCCGCCCTGTCGATGGGCCGACCGATGGCGCCGCTGCGGCAGACCGATCTCGGACTGGGCACCATTGTGGAGTTGCTGCCGCCCGCCAGCGGCGAGTTCGACTACACCGCGGAAACGTCCTTCCGTCCCGACCAGGGCCAGTCAATGGAGCACACCGGTGCCTCGGCGACGCTGGAGTGGGATATCAACAGCCAGTGGCTGTTCAAAAGCATCAGTGCCTGGCGCAAGCTGAAGACCAACTCGTTCATCGACATCGACGCATCGGAATACCAACTGGGTGATGTGCTGGTGGCGATCGACCAGGAGCAGCTGAGCCAGGAGTTCCAGCTGCAGTTCGACAACGGCTCCAACCTGCAGGCCACGTTCGGCGCGTACTACATGCAGGAAGACGTGCCGTCCTACCAGGAAGCCTATGCGGATCACCTGTTTGCCCTGGTCGGTACGCCGATCAGCTTCCTGCGCACCATCGAGGACGACCTCTCCACCGAGAGCATCGCCGCATTCGCGCATGTGAACTGGGAGTTCGTGCCCACGTGGACGTTGGCGCTCGGGCTGCGTTACTCCAAGGACACCAAGGATTACTGGCGGACCACCAGCACCTTCTGGGGCGCGCCGTTCGAGGCCATCAGTCTCGATCCGGAATCCACCGTCGATGACAAGGCTTCGTGGTCGGCCTGGACGCCGTCGGTCAGCCTGCAGAAGCAGTTCAACGACAATCTGATGGGTTACGTGTCGGCCAACCGCGGCTTCAAGTCCGGTGGCTTCAACGGGCGTGCCAACTCGGCGCTGGATGCGGCCAACCCGATCTTTGATCCCGAGTTCGTCTGGACGTACGAAGCGGGCGTGAAGGCCAGTTCGGCTGACAACCGCCTGCGCGGCAGCGTGGCGGCGTTCTGGAGTGACTATTCGGACTTCCAGGCGCGGGTGACGCAGGACGCCAGCACGTTCCCGGTGCTCAATGCAGCGGAGCTGGAGATCAAGGGCATTGAATTCGAAGGCGTGGCGCTGCTTGGCGACACAACCACTCTGAGTGCGCAGCTCGGTTGGCTGGATGCCCAGTACACGGATTTCCAGGACTTCCGCATGGATCCCGCCTATCCGCTGTACGACCCGACCCTGACCCATGACCACGTGCCGTTCTCGCCGGATTGGACCGCGCGGGTGGCCCTGCAGCACGGCTTCCCGCTGGCCAACGGCGGCATGATCAGCGTTGGTGGTGATGTGTCCTACCGCGGGGATACGTGGCTGTCGGTCGACAACCGCGAGGTGCTCAGCCAGGACGCCTATACGCTGGTGGGCCTGTACAGCGTATGGGATTCACCCAGCTATGCCTGGCAAGTGCGCGCGGGCGTGCGCAACCTGACTGACAAGGTCTACAAGGTGGAAGGGCAGGAGTTTTCCAGCGTGGGCAACATCCAGACCGCGTACTACGGCTGGGAGCGCAACTGGTACCTGTCGCTGCGTTACAACTTCTGAGGCGTTGACCGATCCGGCTCTTGGAGGCCGGACCGGATGATCCAGCTCAGTAAGTGCGGCACTGGCGGAAGCGGACCGGAAGGCCGCTTCCAGCCGGGGGCGTGAGCTGGATACGGGAGGTGGCCAGCTCCGGGAAGCGTTCCAGCAGTTGGCAGATGCTCGGCATCGCGTCCTCGCTGGCATCAAGGAGCTGCAGTTCCAGGGTGGATTGGGTGGACCACAGGGCGTGGCTGACCATGGGCAGCGTGGCTGCTGCCCTCATCACGGTATCGCGCTGCTCCTGGATGGGAAGCCGGGTTTCCAGGGTTTCGGTGACAGGCGCCTCGGCGGCCCCGGTATCCGCAGCCCGGGAAGCGGCTGGAATCGGCGCCGCCGCCCTTGCCTGTGGCTGCGGCTCGGGCAGGAACATGAACGTGGCAACGCCGGCCAGCAGGCCGACCAGCCAGCAAGCCAGCACGCGCTGCCGGGCGCGGGCTGTGGTGGCACTGCGAATGGCGGACAGCTGCTCCGCACCGATCCGCTCACGCAACCCCGGCCACAGGGCTGTTCCGTCCAGCAGTTCGATATTGGCCTTGGCAGCCGGCCTGCGGGCTTCGTCCAGGATCCGGCCCTGGGTCACCAGGAACCCGCCGCCGGCATTGGCCATGCGGATGTCATTGGCCAACGCGGCCACAGCCGGTTTGCCCAGTACGTATGCGCTGCCATGCTTGCAGGAAAGCAGCCAGTGGGAGCCGTCGCGCTCCAGGGTGAAGTCGGTGTCGCCGGAAGCGGTTTCATGGTCCACGACCCGGCTGTAGCCTCGCTGCGCCAAGGCTGCCAGCACCATGTTGATGAACTCGCGCCAGGAAGTCGCTGCCAGCGCCCGGATGCCGGCGGCTGTCTCGTCCCGGGGGCGCAGCACTCCCCACATGAGGGCCGTGCCGATGCCTCCGATCAGCAGCATCACAAGCACGGACACAAACCAGTGTGCGATTCCTCCCACTATTCCATCCCCTGTTCTTCCAGGCGGGAAGAATAACGCATACGGTTGCGCCAGCCCGACGAGGACCGGCAGTCAGTGAAGCGCCGGTCGGCGCGGCGGACGCCCTGCCTGTGGGTCAGTCGTCCGGATCCGGAGGCGGCGCGTGGGGGGTGGGCGTGGGCGGTGTGGAAGTGGCTGCTGCACCCGCCCCGGTCACGGCGGCCTTCCTGGGCGCGGCGGCTTTGCGACTTGCCCGCTTGCGGGGTGCGGCGGCGGGAAGCCGGCGGCGCAGTTCCGCGGTCAGTTCTTCCACGCGCTGGTTGAGTTCGGCGATGTCGCCGCGGCTGGGTACTCCCAGTCGCACCAGGGCGCGCTGCATGCGATTGTCGAAGGTCTTTTCCCACCGGTCCCAAGTACCGGTGGCAAGGTCGCGCATGCCATCCACGCTGCTCTCAACAGCTCCCTTGACCTCGCTCGCGTGCTCGCCAGCGGTCTGGCGCGTCCGCTGCTCCAGCTGCTCGCCTTCTGCAACCAGGGCATCAAACAGCTTGCTGCCCTCGGACTGTGCGCGCCCGAGGGCCCCGATCCCTGCCAGCCACACCTGCTGGGCGGACTCTCCCAGGCTTCGTGCCAGGCGCTCTGCCTGCTCAACGGTGCCGGCATCGGCGCTGTCCGGGTGGCCGGTACCACCGATGGTCCTTTTTTCGGGCTTCTTGTAGGTAGCCATGACTCCTCCTGCGTTGCTGCGTGGTGGATTCAGGCGGTGAAACGCTCCGCCAATACCCGACGGACTTCGCTCTCGATCGGGCCTTTCATTGCCGAAAGCAGGAAGCCGAGCTTCGCGGTCAGGTGCAACTCGTCGGCTGCCAGCTGGATACGCCCATCCAGCCCGGACCGGCTGAAATCAACCGCATCGCCATCCCATGCATATGTGATGTCGAATTTCTCCGACAGACGGGTCATCGCCTCCTCAAGCGCCGCGTGTGCACGCGGCATCGGCAGGGAATGGGGGTGACGGATATCGATATCGCCCATGCGTTTTTCCAAAGCTTCCTGTCTGATCCCGCATTCTATCGATCCGATGCGCAAGTGGCGTGATAGATTCTGCCCGCATGAGCGCAACCAGACTTCGATTCATCTCATCCGACGCAGTGCCGGACCTTCCGCTGGGGGTCGGCATGCACCACCTGGGTCGGGTCGGTACCGGACTTGGCACGGTGCCCGAGGGTGATGAGGCGATCGTCTGCCTGTGCGTGGACCGGCGCGGGGTGTGGCTTACCGTGGGGGATGGCAGGCGCGGCGTGCATGTGAATGGCCGCGAGATCAGCCGCCTGGCGATGCTCCGCATTGGCGATTCGGTGTTCGTGGACGGCCATGAGGTGCGTCTGGTGGGTGCGCATCCACCCGAGGAGCCGCCACGCGATGGGCCGCCTGCCCGGGGCGGATCCCCGGACCCGAGGATGGTGTTGCGCGGGCTCGGTGGGCGCCACCATGGACGCAGCTTCACCCTCGATGTGCCGCGGCTGGTCGGCCGCGTGCCGGGAGCCGACATCCAGATCGATGATCCGGCCTTCGCCGAGCGCCATGCCAGGCTGGAGATGGTCGAGGGGCAGGTGTGGCTGCGCGACCTGGGCACGGAAGAAGGCAGCCTGGTGAACGGTGAATGCGTGCACGATGCGGTGCTGCAGCCGGGCGACCAGGTGGTGTTCGACAACCAGTACCGTTTCGTCGTCGAGGCGCCGATGCGCGATGCTCCCCAGGAGCCGTTGTTGATAGGCGGAGCCCTTGAAGCGGCTCCGCCTCCCAGCGGCAATGACAGCCAGCGTTCGCTGTGGCGCCTGCCCCTGGTACTGCTGGCCGCGCTGCTGATCGCCGGCCTGCTCGCCCTGCTGCTGCTCTATGGCGCGGGCTGAATTCCGCCCCGGCGTCGGGCGTGTCGGCGCCACAGCCGCCACCCCAGCAGCACGGCAAGGATGCTGGCGTAGATCAGCGGCTCGCGCAGGTCGGATTTGACGATCCACCAGAAGTGCAGCACGGCCAACACCGCCGCGGCGTAGACCAGCCGGTGCAGCCGGGTCCATGCGCGGCCAAGTCGCCGCATCCAGCCCCTGGTGGAGGTGATCGCCAGCGGCAGCAGCGACAGCCATGCAAGGAAGCCGACCGTGATGTAAGGCCGGCGCAGGATTTCTTCGAACACCGTCGCCCACCAGCCGCGCAGATCCAGGATCAGGAATGCGGTCAGATGCAGGCTCGCGTAGAAAAATGCGTACAGCCCGAGCATGCGCCTGAAGCGCATGAGCGCAACCAGCCCGGTGGCCTGCCGCAACGGGGTGATTGCCAGGGTGATCAGCAGTATGCGCAACGCCCAGGTGCCGGTGCGGTGCTCGATTTCCACCACTGGATCGGCGCCGAGCGCGTCGATATCCGCGCCGTTGGCCACCAGCCAGGCCTGCCACAGCAACACAGCCAGCGGCGCCAGCGCAAGCGCATGCACCAGCGCCTTGGCAGTGACGATGGAAAATGGGGTCCTGCTGGTGCTCCTGGCCCGACCCGGCCTCAATACCACTTGTGCAGATCCATGCCCGAGTACATCGAAGCCACTTGTTCCGCATAGCCATTGAACGGCCGGGTGTCGATCCGGTTGGCGATCAGCCGCGAGGTGGTGCCGGCGATGCGGCGCTCGCTGGCCTGGCTCCAGCGCGGATGATCCACCTCCGGATTGACGTTGGCGAAGAATCCGTACTCACGCGGTTGCATCCGGTTCCACGCGGTCTCCGGCATGTCTTCGGTGAAGCGGATCTCAACAATCGACTTGATGCTCTTGAAGCCGTACTTCCACGGCACCACCAGGCGCAGCGGCGCTCCGTTCTGCTGCGGCAGCGGTCGTCCGTACATGCCGGTGGTTAGGAAGGTGAGAGGGTGCATTGCCTCGTCAATGCGCAGTCCTTCGCGGTAGGGCCAGCGCAGGACGCGCCGCTGGATGCCGGGCATCTGCTCGCGATCGGCCAGCGTGGTGAACGCCACGTACCGGGCGCGGGAGGTGGGGGCGAAGCGGCGCAGCACGTTGGCCAGCGGCACGCCCAGCCAGGGGATCACCATCGACCAGCCTTCCACGCAGCGCAGGCGGTAGATGCGCTCCTCGGGCAGCAGGCCCTGCAGCAGCCCGTCCAGATCAAGCACGCCGGGCCGCTCGCATTCGCCGGCCACTTCCACCTGCCACGGTGAAGTCCGCAGGGTGCGCGCGGCGCGCGAGGGATCAAGCTTGTCGGTGCCGAACTCGTAGAAATTGTTGAAACCGGTGGCATCTTCCCAGCGGGTCAGCTCCTCGCTGGTGGAAAAGCCTTCGCTGACCTGATCCGCCGTGGGCACCGGTGCAGCCGGGGGTGGAGGTTCGGCCCTGCTGTATCCGGCCAGCGAGAGTGCGGGAAGGGCGGCGAGACCCGTGACGATCCGGCGTCGCTGCAACCAGACGGCTTCATCGGTGATCTTGCTGGCGGGAATACTCAGAGCGTTTCGCAGGTTCATCTTGATGTCCGATTTTCATGTGGGCGCCACCATGTGCGCCGTCACCATGCTGCAGGTGCCATGGCGCATCTGTTGCACTGCGGCATACTAACCAAGCCAATGTTCAGTCCCAGCGAAGGAGAAACCATGACCCGTGCCTACAACTTCAGCGCCGGCCCCGCCGCACTGCCCCAACCGGTATTGGAACAGGCGCAGCGGGAAATGCTCGACTTCCGCGGCGCCGGGGCGTCCATCGTGGAGCTGAGCCACCGTGGCCCCGAATTCATGGAGGTGGCGGCAACCACCGAACGTGAATTGCGCAAGCTGGTGGGCATCCCGGACGACTACGCGGTGCTGTTCACGGCCGGCGGTGCGACCACCCAGCAGGCGCTGATGGCGCTGAATTTCGCCTCCCGCGGCCAACCGGCCGACTACGTGGTGACCGGCCACTGGGGGCAGATCTCGCTCAAGCAGGCCGCGCCTTATATCGACCTGAGGATTGCGGCCAGCAGCGAGGAGGACGGCTTCCGCTCGATCCCCGCGCGTGACAGCTGGCGCCTGTCCCCGGACGCTGCCTACGTGCACATCACCGCCAACGAAACCATCCACGGCGTGGAATTCCGCGACACGCCGGATGTTGGCGATGTGCCGCTGTTCGCCGACTTCAGCTCCTCGATCGCCTCCGAGCCGCTGGATGTATCCAAGTACGGCCTGATCTATGCCGGCGCGCAGAAGAACCTGGGGCCCGTGGGCGTCGGCGTGGTCATCGTCCGTCCTGATCTGCTCGAGCGTGCCGGTCAGCCGCGGGCCGATATCTTCGACTACCGCAAGCAGCTTGCGGCCGAGTCCATGCTCAACACGCCGCCCACCTGGAACTGGTACCTGCTGGGCCTGACCGTCCGCTGGATGCTCGACGAAGGCGGGGTGGAGGAGTTCGCCCGCCGCAGCCAGGCCAAGGCCCGGCTGGTCTACGACGCGATCGACGGCTCGGACGGCTTCTACCTCAACCATGTGCAACCGGCCGTGCGCTCGCGCATGAACGTGGCATTCTTCCTGCACGACGAGGCGCTGGAGCAGGCCTTCCTGGACGAAGCGCGCGAAGCAGGCCTGATCTCGCTCAAGGGACACCGGGTGCTCGGCGGCATGCGCGCTTCGATGTACAACGCGATGCCGGTGGAGGGCGCGCAGGCGCTGGTGGACTTCATGCGTGATTTCCAGCAGCGCCGCGGGTAAGCGAACGCCATGACCGACAACACCGGAAAAGCGGCTGCGGACAAGCCCGGGAAGGGCGACCTGACCACGGTACGCGAGCAGATCGATGGCATCGACCGCGAGATCCAGACGCTGATTGCCGAACGTGCGCTGTGGGCTCGTCAGGTGGGCAAGGCCAAGGGCAAGCTCGCGGCGGCGGTGGATTACTACCGTCCGGAACGCGAGGCACAGGTGCTCAGACGCGTGGTGGATCGCAACGAGGGGCCGCTGTCGGACGAGGTGCTGGTGCGCCTGTTCCGCGAAATCATGTCCGCCTGCCTGGCCCAGCAGGAGCCGCTGAAGATCGGCTATCTGGGCCCGGAAGGCACCTTCTCGCAGCAGGCAGTGCACAAGAATTTTGGCCACTCGGCCAAGGGCCTGCCCATGGCCAGCGTTGAAGAGGTGTTCGACGAGGTGGCCGAGGGCCACGCCGACTTCGGCGTGGTGCCGGTGGAAAATTCCGGGCAGGGCACCATCCAGTCCACCCTGGACCTGTTCCTCACTTCGCCGCTGAAGATCTGCGGGGAGGTGGAGCTGCGCGTGCATCAGTACCTGCTGTCGCGCAGCGGCAGGATCGAGGACGTGGAGCGGGTGTACTCGCATGGTCTTTCACTTGCACAGTGCAAGGGCTGGCTGCGCCAGCATCTGCCGGAGACCGAGAAGCAAGCCGTGGCCAGCAACGCCGAGGCTGCAAGGCGCGCGCGCAATGCGGACGATGCGGCTGCGATCGCAGGCGAGAACGCGGCCCACGTATACGGACTCAAAGTGGTCGCCGGTCCGATCGAGGATCGAGATGACAACACCACGCGGTTCCTGGTGATCGGCCGCGCGTCGTTCCCGCCTTCCGGCAACGACCGGACCTCGCTGCTGGTCTTCATCCGCGACCAGCCCGGTGCGCTCTACCAGATCCTGGAGCCGCTGGCGCGGCACGGGATCAGCATGAACCGGATCGAGTCACGCCCGGCACATGGGGCGCTGTGGCAGTACGCGTTCTTCATCGAGGTATCCGGACATGCGGATGAATCGCCGCTTCGCGATGCGCTGGATGAGATCGACTCCTTCGCCGGCGAAGTCCGCGTGCTCGGCTCCTACCCGGTAGCCGTGCCTTGAGCGCGCCTGCCGGCCTGCAGCGCTGGGTGGCGGAAGCCGGCGGGCCGCTGCGCGGCGTGCTCGACGTGCCCGGGGACAAATCGATATCGCATCGGGCAATCATGCTGGCGGCGCTGGCTGATGGAAGCTCGCGGATCAGCGGCTTCCTGGAAAGTGAGGATGCGCGGGCCACCGAGGAGATCTTCCGCGCGATGGGGGCACGGATCGAGGCCCCCAGCGAAGGCGTGCGCGTGGTCCACGGCGTCGGTATCGAGGGATTGCAGCAACCGCAGCAAGTGCTGGATTGCGGCAACTCGGGCACCGCCATGCGGCTGTTGGCCGGGCTGCTTGCCGGTCAGCGGTTTGACACCGTATTGAGCGGAGATGCCTCGCTCTCCCAACGTCCGATGCGCCGGGTGACTGCACCGCTGGAGCGCATGGGGGCGCGCATCGACGCCGTTGTTGGCGATCTCCCTCCGCTGAGTATCTACGGTAACAATAGGATTCAAGGTATTGATATTGAGCCGGATGTTGCCAGCGCGCAGGTGAAATCGGCGATCCTGCTGGCAGGACTTTATGCCACCGGAACCACCCGGGTCCTGGAGCCACGGCCCACCCGCGACTACACCGAGCGCATGCTGGCCGCGTTTGGCTGGCCGGTGGAATTCCAGCCTGGGCAGGCGAGCCTGACCGGTGGCCACCGCCTGCACGCGACCGATGTGGCGGTGCCCGCCGACTTTTCTTCGGCAGCGTTTTTCATCGTGGCGGCCACGCTGGTGCCGGGCTCCAACCTGCGCCTTCGCCGCGTCGGCATGAATCCGCGGCGCACCGGGCTGCTGCACGTGCTGCGCGCCATGGGCGCCAACATTGTTGAAGTGCCGGCGGGCGAGCAGGGCGGGGAGCCGGTGGCTGATCTGCAGATCCGTCATGCGCCGCTGCACGGCATCGAGGTGCCGCCCGAGCACGTGGCCGACATGATCGATGAGTTCCCGGTGCTGTTCATCGCCGCTGCCAGTGCCAGCGGTCGCACCACGGTGCGCGATGCGACGGAGCTGCGGGTCAAGGAATCCGACCGCATCGCGGTGATGGCGGAGGGGCTGCGTACGCTTGGCATCCAGGTGGATGAAACCCCCGATGGGGCCAGCATCCACGGTGGGCCCATCAGCGGTGGGAGCGTGGACGCCCACGGCGATCATCGTGTGGCGATGGCGTTCGCAGTGGCCGGGCAGGTTGCGAAGGGACCGGTGCACATCAGCGATACCGCCAACGTGGCGACGTCTTTCCCCGGCTTTGTCCGGATGGCCACGGCCTCCGGATTCGGCCTCGTTACCGATCCCCGATCCTGAAATCCACGGGCACGGTAACCGTGGATGCCACCGGCTGGCCGTTCTCGACAGCGGGCTGGAAGGTCCACTGGCCCACGGCCTCCCGGGCCGCGCGGTCCAGGTCGCGAGAGCGGCTGCTGCGCTGGATCTCCACCGCCGTGGGCCGTCCTTGCGCATCCACCTCAACCCGCAGCAGTACCGTGCCTTCCTCGCGCACGCGCAGCGCCGCCGGCGGATAGGCCGGCTGTACCTGCAGGGTGGGCTGGGCGGGGCGATCGGGCAAAGATGGCGCGGACGGGGCAGCGGTTGGTTGGGGAACCGATGGAGCAGCCGGCTCGTCCGCAGGAGTCTCTTCAGCTTCGCTGCTGTCCTCGCCGGTGTCGGGAGTCGTCAGGACGGTTTCGGCCGGAAGCACTTCCGGCTCCTGTTCCGAGCGGCCGTAGACATACCAGAGCGCGGCAAGCACCGCGATCAGCAGCAATAGCCAGACCAGTGAGCGGGTGCTGCTGGATGTCTGGCCAGCGCGCTGTGGTCCCGGGGCTTCCGGGGCGGGCTCAGGCGGCTGGGGCACGGCGTGATTGCAGTTGAGCGCACATCGCCGCAGCTTTTCACAGCAGATGTCGTGATCGTGTCACGACGCCGGCCGGGTGGCAGGTGTTGCTCCAGGTCGGCTCAGGGATTGAACTCGACCGGAATCTCCACCGGTTCCGCCACCGGCTGTCCGTCCTGCATGGCCGGCTGGAAGCGCCAGTTGCGCACCGCCCGCAGTGCGGCCTGGTCCAGGGCCCGATGGGAGCTGCTGCCTATCACCTCTACCTGCCTTGGCCGACCATCCACGCCTACCAGTGCCCGTACCAGCACTTCTCCGGAGTGCCCCCTGCGCAGCGCCGACCGCGGATAGGTTGGCGCAGGACTGTGGATTGGGCGGGGGCCACTGACGCGGGCATCGCCCGCAACTGGAGGGACAACATCCTGTTGTTCCAGCTGGGGTGCAGGCAACGGGGGCGGCTCACCGGCGATGCCGCGGGGCGGCTCCGCTGGTGCGGGAGGCAGGATGAACACGCCGCCATCGCCGTCGCCATCGCCAGTATCTGCAGACATCTCTTCCGGAATTTGCGGCGCCGGAAGGGTAGGGCCGGCGGCGGCCTGTTCGCCCGCGGTGTCCGCCGCCAGGGCCGGATCATCGGTATCCGTCGGTTCGCGCTGGACCAGCCACACCAGAACAAACAGCATCAGCCCGGCCACTACCGCTGCAGGCACGATCAGCCACGGGCTCGGTCGTCGGCGCGGTGCAGAGGAAGAACTGGTTGCTGGATCGGGCATGGGCAGATCGCAATCGGATGATGCCGCGATTCTGGCACAGGCCGTGTGGGCCGTTCGGCACCGCGGCCGCTCTCGGGCGATAATGCCCGGCCCTGCATCAATACCTCAACGCCATGCTCGATCCCAACCTGCTGCGCAACGACCTCCCCGCACTTGCCGAACGCCTGCAGCGCTCGCGCGGCTTCACTCTTGACGCGGGTGCACTCGAGTCACTGGAGGCGGAGCGCAAGCAGCTGCAGGTCCGGACCCAGGAGCTGCAGAACCAGCGCAACACCCGCAGCAAGGAGATTGGCAAGGTCAAGGCGCAGGGCGGCGACGTTGCTGCCCTGATGGCCGAGGTCGCAGGCTTCGGCGAGGAGCTGAAAGCCAACGAGCAGGCGCTGCAGGCCAAGCGCGATGCGATCGAACGGATCGCCCTGGAAATCCCCAATCTGCCCGCCGACGACGTGCCCGAGGGTGCCGACGAAGACGGCAACGTTGAAGAGCATTGCTGGGGGACCCCGCGCCAGTTCGACTTCCCGGTCCGCGACCATGTTGATCTCGGCGCGCGGAATGGCTGGCTGGACGGCGATACCGCAGCCAAGCTTTCCGGCGCGCGCTTCACCGTGCTGCGCGGCCAGCTGGCGCGCCTGCACCGGGCCCTGTCGCAGTTCATGCTTGACCTGCACACCGGCGAACACGGTTACGAAGAAACCAACGTGCCGGTGATCGTCAATGCCGAGTCCATGACCGGAACCGGCCAGCTGCCCAAGTTCGAGGATGACCTGTTCGCTACCTCGGTGGGGGAGGCCAAACGCTACCTGGTGCCTACCGCCGAGGTGCCGCTGACCAATATCGTGCGCGATGACATCGTGGAAGCGGACCGCCTGCCACTGCGCATGACCGCCCACTCCATGTGCTTTCGCGCCGAAGCCGGTAGCCACGGGCGCGACGTGCGCGGGATGATCCGCCAGCACCAGTTCGAGAAGGTGGAACTGGTGGCGATTTCAACGCCGGAAACGAGCCAGGCCGAACACGAACACATGGTGCGCTGCGCCGAAGTGGTGCTGGAGAAGCTGGGCCTGCCGTACCGCCGGATGCTGCTGTGCAGCGGCGACATGGGCTTTTCCGCGCGCAAGACCTGGGATCTGGAAGTCTGGCTGCCTTCGCAGGAGAAGTACCGCGAGATCTCGTCGGTTTCCAACTGCGGTGACTTCCAGGCCCGGCGCATGCAGGCGCGCTGGCGCAACCCGGATACCGGGCGCCCCGAGCCTGTGCATACGCTCAATGGCTCCGGCGTCGCCGTGGGCCGCGCCCTGGTGGCAGTAATGGAAAACTATCAGCAGGCTGACGGCAGCATCGAGGTGCCGGAAGCGTTGCGTCCCTACATGGGCGGGCAGGAACGCATTGCCTGAAGGCGGCAAAGCGCTCAAGGCCGCCGCGTGCTGTAAAAGCGGGACAAAAACCTTTAAAGTAGGCGCATCGTTCTATTAAAGGGCTCGCCATGCAGGATCTGAATGATCTTTATTACTTCTCCGTCGTGGTGGACCATGGCGGCTTCGCCGCCGCCGAGCGCGCCACGGGCATTCCAAAATCGCGTCTGAGCCGGCGGATCAGCCAGCTCGAAAGCGAGCTGGGTGTCCGCCTGCTGCAGCGCTCCACCCGCCGCTTTGCGGTCACCGACGTGGGCCAGAGCGTCTATCGCCATACCCAGTCGATGCTGGCCGAGGCCCAGGCCGCGCGCGAAGTGGTCGACCGGCTCAGCGCCGAGCCCCGCGGCGTGGTTCGCGCCAGCGTTCCGGTCAATATCGCCCAGCAGCTGATGCCCAAGGTGCTGCCGGACTTCCTGGCACGCAATCCGCAGGTGCGCGTGCAGATGCACGTGAACAACCGGCGCGTGGACCTGATCAACGAGGGCTTTGACATAGCCATCCGGGTGCGCACGAAGTTCGACGACGACGGCAGCCTGATCATGCGCAGCTTCGGCCCGATCCAGGAGCTGCTGGTGGCCAGCCCCCGCTATCTGGACGGGGCAGGGCGACCGGACGAGCCGGAAGACCTTGCCGAGCACACCACCATGACCATGGCCGAGGATGAAGTGCGCCAGCGCTGGGAACTGCAGCGCAACGGCGAGACCCGGCGGATCGACCTCAAGCCGCGCATCTCCGGCTTCGACTTTCCCATGCTTATGAGCCTGGCCAAGCAGGGCCTGGGAGTCACCATGCTGCCGGAAACGGTGTGCGCGGACGCGGTCCACAGCGGCGAGCTGGAAGTGGTGCTGCCCGAGTGGCGCCTTCCCCAGGGCATCGCCCACGCGGTGTTCGCTTCGCGCCGGGGCCTGCTGCCGGCGGTGCGCGTGTTCATTGATCACCTCGCCGAATACATGCCGGGCCTGATCGAGCAGTCCAGTCTCAACTGCAAGGGCGAGCAGGAAAAAGCCGCGTAGAAAAACTGCGCTGTCGTGCGACAATAGCCGCGCTCAGCGTCGGCAACCGGCATGGCACGGGCCGTTGGGACAGGGGCAGGGGCAGGACAATCGGAGAGATGGCCGAGTGGTTGAAGGCACCGGTCTTGAAAACCGGCAACGGGAAACCGTTCGTGGGTTCGAATCCCACTCTCTCCGCCAGTTCCACCGTCCGCCCCGATCGGCCAGTGCCACAATGATCCCCTGACCCGCTCAGGGGCATGGGGATTTCCAAGCATGGATACGATCCTGGCTGCGCTGGACCTGGAAGGTGACAGCGAAGCGGTGTTGATGCGCGCGCTGCAGCTTGCGCAGGCGCATTCGGCACGCCTGGTGCTGTTGCACGTGCTGGAAGCCGATGCCCTTGGGGAAGCTGCCGCAGCCTACGGCTGCGCCGAGGATGGCCTGCGCGGGCTGCTGCAGCGCCAGGGGCGCGAGGCGCTCGGCAACCTGCTTGATGGCATTGCCGATCCGGAACTGCAGGTGGAGTTCGGTCCTGCACACGTGGTCATCGTGGACGTGGCCGAAGCGATTGGCGCCGACTTGGTGGTCATGGGGCCGGGCGCGCGGGCGCGCATGCTCAAGGGCCGGGCGCTGGGCACCACCGTCGATCGTGTGGTGCGCAGCCTTCCGGTGTCGCTGCTGGTGGTGCGCAGCCTGCCCGAGCTGCCCTACCGGCGGCTGACCGTTGCGGTGGACTTTTCCCCGCAGTCGACGGCGGCGTTGCAGGCCGCACGCAGGCTGGCGCCGTCAGCCGCGCTGCGCCTGGTGAACGTGGTGCATGTGCCCGATCCGTTCCAGCAGGCCATGCTGCGGGCGGGGGCTTCCCACGCTGATATGGAGTCCTTCCGCACTGGCCTTTACAACAAGGCGCGAGCCGATCTTGCAGCCCTGGTCGTGACGCTGGAGTTGCAGGGCAGGGTGGTCACGCGGGTGATGAAGAACGAGCCGGGCGCGGCCCTGCTCAAGATGAGCAAGGGCCCGAGGGCCGACCTGATGGCGGTTGGAGCAGATGGACGCGGCGCAGTGCGCGGCGCGTTATTGGGACACGTGACCCGCCGACTGCTGTCGGAAGCAGGTTGCGATGTACTGGTTGGACGATGAGCTGCGGCAACCGGGTTTGCTTGCGCCGCCGGGATGGCAGCGATAGCCTGAGCCCCGAGGGGGGAATTGAGAGGGGGATACAGGGATGATGATCAGGGTTTTCATGGTCGATGACCATGCTCTGGTGCGCACTGGATTGCGCATGATTCTTGCCACTGAAAGTGATATCGAAGTCGTTGGAGAAGCGGACTGCGGCGAAGATGCCCTGCCGTTGATCCGCAAGCTGAAACCGGACGTGGTCCTGTGCGACCTGCACCTGCCCGGGGTCAGTGGATTGGAAGTCACCGAACGGATCGTCCGTGGAGACTACGGTTCGCGCGTGATCGTGGTGTCCGTGCTTGAAGATGGTCCGATGCCAAAGCGCCTGATCGAAGCCGGTGCTTCCGGCTACGTGGGCAAGGGTGGCGACGCCAGCGAGCTGATCCGGGCGGTGCGCACGGTGGCCGGTGGCAAGCGCTACCTGGCCAGCAGCATCGCCCAGAACCTGGCGCTGGCCGGCCTGACCGGGGGAGAGAGCCCCTTCGATGCGCTGACACCGCGGGAGATGGAAATCGCGATGCTCCTGATCCAGGGCCTGCGCCAGGAACAGGTGGCCAGGCACCTGAGCCTGAGTGCGAAGACCATCAACACCCACAAGTCGCGGCTGTTTGAAAAGCTGCAGATCACCGACATGATTTCGCTGGCGCGCCTGGCCAGCCAGTACGGAGTGATCGATCCAGCGCAGACGCTGTAGCAACAGCGTCCGCGCTGGTCGTGCGCAGGCCGGTCAGGCGCTGCGCGGCTGGTCTTCGTCCTTGGTCGCTGCAACGTCGCCGTCGGCAGCCTGTTCCTCAGGCTCGTCTTCGGTGGCGGCAAGCGGCGCAGGTTCGGGTGCCGGCGCGTCCACAGGTGCCGGAGCAGGGTGTTCCGCAGCCGCGGAGACCTGCGTCCCGTGCTCCTGCTCCTGCTCCGGTGCCGGGGCTGGAGCTGCTGCGACTTCCTGCGCATCCGCCGTCACTGCGTCCGCAGCTTCCGTCGCTGGCTCCGTGACCGGCATTTCAGTCTGGGCAACGGTCGCAGGAGCTGGGGTGACCGGACCGGGGCTTTCTCGCCCGACCGGTGCCGGCGCTTCCACGTTCGCTTCGGCAACGACAGCCTGGCTGGCCTCCGTCGCGGCGTTGCTGTCGGCAGCGGTAGCCGCCGCCTCAGGCTGCGAAAGAGCGGCTACTGGGGCTGGATCACGGTCAGTTTCGGGCTCCACAGGGGCCGGGGTGGAAGATTTTTCCTCCATGCCAGTGGCCGCTGTGGTCGGCTCGTCGGTCTTCTGCGACTGATCCACTGCGTCTGCCGTTGCTGCAACGACAGGCGCGGAAGCCTTGCGGCTCCGGCGTTGGGGGCGGGGAGCCTTTTCCCGTTCCGGCTCAGACGGATCGGCTGCGCTCGAAGCGTCCTCGAAATCGAATTCCGGCTGGCTTGCCTGGGCGGCAATGACCTCGGCCGCCGCCTCAACATCTTCCGAAGAGTCGTCCAGCGCGTCTACCGAAGTTTCGGCGTTCGCACCGCCCCTGCGACGACGCCGGCCGCCACGACGGCCCCGGCGCCTGCGCGGCGTCCCGTCGTCGGCCGGGGTGGTCTCATCGTTGTGTTCAGCGGATGCCTGGGCACTGGCGGCGCCTTCAGCCGCTTGGCTGGCGATCACGGCCGGAGCGTTGTCAGCCTCGGGTTGCGTGAGCGGGACAGGTGTATCAGCCTGGGTCGCAGCAACTGCACCGGCTGCGACTACCGCTGCGGCGGTTTCTTCGCCCGCCTGGGTCAGGCCGCCTTCGCGACCCTGGTTTTCAGGGGTCTGCTTTTCAGCACCCTGCCTCTGGCGCTGTCCGCGGCTGGACTGGGACTGCTTCTGGGCGCGGTTGCCGCGACCCTGCTGCTCCCGATCCGACTGCTCCGCGTCCGGCTGCCCGCGTCCCTGCTGGTTTCCGTCTTCTTTCGCCTGGGCCTGTTTGCGGCCCCTACGCTGCTGCTGGTCTTCGCGACGCTCGTTGTTGCCGCCGCGGCGCTCGCCGTTGCGACCCTGGCGGCCGCTGGAGCGGCGCTGCTGGCCGCCGCGCTCGGAACCCTTGCCGGCGGAATCACGATCACGCTCGCGGCGCGCAGGCTGCTCCGGCTCTGGAGCGGGAGCCGGACCGAACAGGCTCTTGACCCAGGCGACCAGTCCGCCAGCTGCAGGCGCGGCGGGCGTTGGTGCTGGAGCCGCTGCGGGAGCGGGAGCTGGAGCCGGTGTTTCCTCGCGCGGTTCGCGCACCGGGGCAGGCTGCGCCGGGCGGACATTCTTGATCGCGGCGGCCGGCGGCACGTTCAGATTGGCCTTGCTCAGCGCAATGGTGGAGAGCTTGCGGGGCGTACCACGCTGATAGCTTGGGCGGCTGGTTTCCTCACCCAGCTCGTTGTCGCGGATCCGGGAGACCTCGTAGTGCGGGGTCTGCAGGTAGCGGTCGGCAACGATCACGATCGGGGCGGTGTGCCGGCCTTCGATTTCGGCCAGTGCGGCGCGCTTCTCGTTGAGCAGGTAGTTGGCGATATCCAGCGGTGCATGCACCAGGATCTGCCCGGTGTTGTCTTTCATCGCGTGCTCTTCGGCCACGCGGATGATCGACAGGCTCAACGACTCGACGCTGCGCATGCGGCCGTGGCCTTCGCAGCGCGGACACACGATCTGGCTGGATTCGCCCAGTGAGGCGCGCAGCCGCTGGCGGCTCATTTCCAGCAGGCCGAACTTGGAGATGCGGCCCAGCTGCACGCGCGCGCGGTCGTACTTGAGCGCGCCCTGCAGGCGGTTCTCCACCTCCCTCTGGTTCTTGTTGGAGGACATGTCGATGAAGTCGATCACCACCAGGCCGCCCAGGTCACGCAGGCGCAGCTGGCGGGCCACTTCATCGGCGGCTTCCAGATTGGTGTGGAACGCAGTTTCCTCGATATCGCCGCCGCGGGTGGCGCGGGCCGAGTTCACGTCGATCGCGGTCAGGGCCTCGGTCTGGTCGATCACCAGCGCGCCACCGGAGGGCAGGCGGATGGTGCGCTCGTAGGCGTTCTCGATCTGCGACTCGATCTGGTAGCGGTTGAACAGGGGAGTGTCGTCGGTGTAATGCTTGAGCTTGCGCAGGTTGTGCGGCATCACCTGCTCGACGAACTCCTTCGCCTCTTCAAACATTTCCGGGGTATCGACCAGGATCTCGCCGATGTCTGCACGCATGTAATCGCGCAGCGCACGGGTGATCAGCTGCGACTCCTGGTAGATCAGGAACGGGGCAGGCTTGCTCAGCGCCGCGTCACAAATCGCCTTCCAGATGCCCAGCAGATAGTCCAGGTCCCACTGCAGCTCTTCGGCATCGCGGCCGACGCCGGCGGTGCGGATGATCACGCCCATTTCGTCAGGGATGGCGAGCGAATCCATGGCCTGCTTGAGCGCGACGCGGTCATCACCCTCGATGCGGCGCGAAACGCCGCCCGCGGTGGGCGAGTTCGGCATCAGCACCATGTAGCGGCCGGCCAGGGAGATGAACGTGGTCAGGGCCGCACCCTTGGTGCCGCGCTCTTCCTTGTCCACCTGGACCACGACTTCCTGGCCCTCACGCAGCAGCTCGCGGATACCAGCCTTGTGGTCGACACCCGCCTGGTAGTAGTCGCGGGAAATTTCTTTCAGCGGCAGGAAGCCGTGACGGTTGCCGCCGTATTCAACGAAGGCAGCCTCGAGCGAGGGCTCCAGACGGGTGATGCGGCCTTTGTAGATGTTGGATTTTTTCTGTTCCTGGGACGGCTGCTCGATATCGATGTCGTACAGGGTCTGTCCATCCACGATCGCCACGCGCAGTTCTTCGGCCTGCGTGGCATTGATCAACATGCGTTTCATTGTTGCGTTCCTCGCGCGCTGCTACCGCGCGGAACGCCGTGGAGCGTTTCGTCTGGTGTGGCTTCAGGCTGCGCCAGCGGGAGCTGTGGATCCGCTTGCCGGGACGATAATCGTCCCGCGCCGCGGCGCGGCCGTCAGGTTGTTCCAGCGCTACGACACCACGGCAAGCCGCGGGAGCGCTTGTTGTTTTACTGTTCGTCGTTACAGGACCGGCGGCGACTTCCAGCTGAGCCGGGAGGCGCCGCACGGGGCATGTTCAGCACCATTCCAGGGGATGACCGATAGGATGTCCCGTTGGAACGGACGATGGCCGGGCTTGCCGATGAGCCGCTAACATGTCCGCCCCGAGGGCGGTGGCCGCGTACTGCAATCGGGATCAAGGGAGCGGGTTTTCGGCCCGGTTTTCCTGTTCTGGCATCGCCGAGGCGATACCAGCGCAACTCCCTGCGAAATCAAACCCTTATATCGCGCCGCGAGTGTAGCAGATCAAGAGGCACGCATGAGCCATCCGGACAGTACCGTTCCACCCTCCCGCGGCGCCCACATGGTGCGGGTTTCAGAGGACCGCGATGGCCAGCGGTTGGACAATTTCCTGCTGGGCCAGCTCAAGGGTGCGCCACGCAGCCTGGTCTACAAACTGGTGCGTTCCGGACAGGTCCGGGTGAACGGGGGCAGGGTCAAAGCCGACCGTCGCCTGGTGGAGGGCGACGAGGTGCGGATTCCGCCGGTGCGGCTGGAGGAATCAGGTGAC
Source organism: Luteimonas sp. A277 (assembly GCF_054052045.1). The sequence goes on along the minus strand of NZ_JBSVRG010000002.1, from coordinate 61,110 downwards.
CGCGGAACGCCGCCGAAAGGGCTGATGAAGGCACTGGAGGAGGGAATCGTATTCGAAGACGAGCGGCTGCTGGCGCTCAACAAGCCGACTGGAGTGGCCAGCCACGGAGGCAGCGGGATCGGATTTGGTGCCATCGAGACCCTGCGGGCGCTGCGGCCGGACCAGTCACTTGAACTGGTGCACCGGCTCGACCGCGACACCTCCGGTATTTTGTTGTTCGCCAAAAAGCGCTCCGCGCTGACCCAGCTGCAGGCGCTGCTGCGCGAAGCTGATGGTGATGCGCGCAGCGGCATTTCCAAACGCTATCTGGCCCTGCTGGCGGGGCGGATGCCCGATGGCACCATGAGCGTGGACGCGCCGTTGCACGTGGGCCTGCGCCAGGGCGGAGAACGCCACGTACAGGTCAACGAGGCCGGCAAGCAGTCGCTGAGCCATTTCCGCCTGCTGGAGCGGCGCGGAGGGCATTCTTACTGCGAAATCCAGATTGAAACCGGCCGTACCCACCAGATCCGGGTGCACGCGCAGCACATCGGCTACCCGGTGGCCGGCGACGACAAATACGGCGACCCGGTGATCAACCGGCGCCTGCGCGACAAGGTTGGACTCAGGCGCCTGTTCCTGCACGCGGCATCGCTGGAGTTTTCGCTCGATGGGGGGAAAGCCCCCTATCTACTGCACGCGCCGCTGGCGCCGGAGCTTTCACAGGTGCTGGACGCCCTGGCCTGAACAGCCCCGGCCCGAACCCGCAGCGCATGGCAATGTGGTCAGCGCTGCCAGGGCCAGGATTATCCGGCCAGCGCGTCAGCCTTGGCTGCGCAGATGAAATCATTCTCGGACAGGCCGCCCACGTCGTGGGTGGAATAGCGGACCACGCAGCGATCGTAGTGCACGCCGAGGTCAGGGTGGTGGTCCTGGGCGTGGGCCATGAATGCCAGCGCGTTCACGAAGGCCATGGTCCGGTAGTAGTCCTTGAAGCGGAAGGTCCGCACCAGGGCCTGGCCTTGTTCGGCCAGCTCCCAATCCGCCAGCTGCGGCAGGAGTTCGCGCACCCGGGCCTCGCTGAGGCGGTGTTCCGGTCCGCTGCGGGGCACGCAATCGGCCTGGGCAAGAGGGGTGAGGTCTGGCATGGCAGGACTCCTGGGACGTCGACGGCAGGGCCCCCGGTCGACTGGTGTTCGGAATACCGGGAGCAGGACGGATAGAATACCCGCATGATCCAGATCTCAGAGAACGCCCAAACCCACTTCCGCAAGCTGATCGAACGCGAGGACCTGCCCGGCCTTGGCGTGCGCCTTGCGGCTGTCCATCCCGGCACCGCCCAGGCTGACGTGCGCCTGGAGTTCACCGAACCCTCCGACCTGAAAGGCGATGAGTGGGCGGTGGACTGCGAAGGCTTCACCTTGTGGCTGGATGCCGACAGCGTGAAGTTCCTCGACGGTGCGGACATCGACTACACCACGCAGGCCACCGGTGGCCAGCTGCAGATTCGCGCGCCGAAGATCAAGGGAGAGGCGCCGGAAGCTGGTGCTTCTCTGGTGGAACGCGTGCGCTGGCTGATCGAGCACGAAATCAATCCGCAGCTCGCCAGCCACGGTGGCCACGTGTCCCTGCAGGAAGTCACCGCTGAAGGCGTGGTGGTCCTGCGCTTTGGCGGCGGCTGCCACGGCTGCGGCATGGCCGACGTGACCCTTAAACAGGGGATCGAGAAGACCCTGGTGCAGAAGGTTCCGGGCGTGACCGCGGTGCGTGACGCCACCGATCACGACACCGGGACGGCGCCCTACATCAAACGCAGCTCGGGCTGAGCGGACGCCGCGGGTGTTGACCCCGGCGGAATTCATCGATGCGCTGCGGCGGCGGCAGCTCCGCTCCATCCGTCCCCGGCGGGGCGGAGATGGCCTGCCACCCGGCTGGCAGGAATGGCTGGACCAGGCGCGAGGGCGCCTCGACCCCAATGACGGCCGCAAGTCGCGTGAACTCATTGCGGCTGCAGTCGCGCGCGGCCGGCTGCCGTCGGTGGAAACCGGAGGGTTGTGGTGGTCACTCACGCCAGGCTGGCTGAGGGGCTGGGAGCCGCCCCGACGCGATGAGCGGGGCCTGCGCATACTGGCGCGCACGTTTTCCTTCCTGTTGCACCTGGTATTGGTGCTGGCGCTGGCCTGGCTGATGCACGCCCGGTTCGTGCTGGCGCCGGATGCGGACACCCAGCGCGGTGAGCACGTGATCGAAGTCCAGTTCATCGGCAGTGGCACGCCGGAAGAGGAGGGCGGAGGCGCAGAGCCCGCGCAGGCCGATGCCGTCCCGGAGCCGGAAGCCGATCCTGTGTCGCCTCCGCCTCAACCGCAGGAACCTGCACCGCCTGACGTGGCGGAGAGCGTTCCCGAGCCATCGCCCCCGATCGAGCTCCCGCCGGTGGCGGAACAGCCGCTGGCAGTCACCGAAACAGACCAGCCGGACGGCCCGTTCCTGCTGCCGCCCATTCCACCCGTTGATATCGAGGCGCCCCCTGTGCGTGCGGTGGAGATCGCGCCGCGCAGCCGCGATATCGAGCTGGCGCAGCCGCGGGAGCTGGCCGCGCCGGTGATCGCCACGGTTGATGTCCCGCCGCGCGAACTTGCGCAGCCGGAGGTCAGGATCCGTGAGCGGGAGGTCGTTCTGCCGCCGCAGACACAGGCACTGCCGGTCCCGGATATTGCCGCGCCGCAGATCGCTACGCCCACGCTGGAACAGCCAGTCCGCTCAGCCCGGATCCGCGACGTACCCATGCCGCCGGCGCCTGAGCCGGCACCGGCACCGGCAGTTGCCGGCGATGCTGTCGCGGAACCGACCGCGTCGGAGAGTGCGTCCACGACTTCCACCGAGCAGGCCGACCCGGGGCGCGGACCGGCTCCCGCGGTGCAGGAAGGGGCCTGGTCCAGCCCGCGGCGGGATGATGACTGGGGCGACTCCAGCCAGGAGCGCGCGGGTGGCCAGGAAGGAACGGCCAGCCTGTTCAACCCCGATGGCAGCCCGCGGCTGCCGGGCGATGGGCGCGTGGGAGGAGGGCTCCCTCCGGGCACCATTACCGAGGATTACGAACGCATCGACCGCATGGGAACCTGGCTCAAGCGGCCGCCCACCGATTACGAACCGACCAGCCTGGACCGCTTCTGGGTACCCGATGAAAACCTGCTGGAGGAATGGGTGCGGCGCAGCGTACGCACGGTGCTGATCCCGATCCCGGGCACCAGCAAATCAATCCGCTGCGATATCGTCACCCTGGCCCTGGCCGGTGGCTGCAGCATTGTCGATCCGAACCTGCAGGACAAGCCGGCTTCTGCGCGGCCTCCGCCGGATGTGCCTTTCCGTCCGGAGCTGCACGAGGACCAGGAAGGCCTCAGCGACGACGTGTGGAATTGAGCTCCCGGCCTCTACAGTAGGAGCGCGCCGCGCGCGCGAAACCGCGTGACGTTAATCGGCGCCGCGCAGTTTCGACCCCAAGGCACTCACCGAAGCTCCTCCGCAAGCCATGATTCACGCGGCTTCGCGCGCATGGCGCGCTCCTGCATCGGAGAGGTGGAGGCACCGACGATCGCCGCATGGCGGCGTGCGGGCAGCAGGACAGGCCGGCCCGCTGGGCCGGCCGGGGCGGTCAGTACGCGCCGCTGAGGTCGGTCAGCTGGGAGGGCTGGGAGGCGAAGAACGCCGCCAGGTCCGCAATCTGCTGGTCGGTCAGCCCCTGGGCCTGGTTGGACATCAGCGAATGGTCGCGCCGGCCGCTGCGGTACTGCTGCAGGGCATGGCCCAGGTAATCCTCGTATTGACCACCGATCTTCGGATAGGTCGGATCCAGCGGCTGGTTGCCGTCCGCGCCATGGCAGTCCACGCAGGTCTGGCCGGTAGCCTCACCCTTGACGCTGGCCTGCAGCTCACCGGCCTCGACGCGACCCTTCGGCAGTCCCGCCGACGAGCTTTCACCGTCGGCCGGAGCGCAGGCGGTCAGCGCCGCGGCGGCGACGAAGAGGGAAACGAACACGGCGTTTTTCGACTTGATCATGGCGTCCCTCACTTGTTCACGCTGGACAGGAAGGCTGCCAGGGCGGCGATGTCCTGATCGGAAAAGCTCTTGGCCTGGGCTTCCATGGTCGGATGGCGCCGCGTGCCACGCTTGTATTCGGTCAGCGCGTTGGTGAGGTATTCCTTCGACTGCCCGCCGATCTTCGGCACCCGGTAGGCGGGATAGGCATTCCGGTACTCCGGGATGCCGTGGCAGCCCATGCAGGTATAGCCCAGCATGCGGCCTTCCTCGACGGAGCCTTCCGTCGGTGCAGTAGCGTCCAGTTCCTGGGTGAAAGCCGCGAAAGGAAGCGCGGCGAGAGCAAGGCAAGCGGCAAGGTGCAGCGGTCGCATCATGTATTTTCCCGCGTTTTTGTTGGCTGGATGTAGCGTGACTGACTGCCATATGGGCGCCGCTGACATCATCCCCCTCGGCGCTCCATCGGCGCAGTATAGCCTGCCGTACAATCGCTGCCCCAGCTCCCTGCAAGGAGGCGGCTGGATGCGGATGGGGAGCGCTTTTCCCGCGCAATTGCAGGCTTTGCCAGGACCACCATGACCTTTGGCGGATTTGCGCTTACCGGTCCGGTGATATACATAACTACAACACCAAACAGAGTCACCTCCCATGCTTGCAACTTCTTCCAGGAGTGGCCACCGCCTGTGGTCGCTGTTGTTGATTGCCGCGCTGACGGTACTGGCTGCCTGCAGCCGGCCGCAGGGCGATGCCCAGGCCGGCAACAGCGAACAGGAACAGGCCGTGCCGGTGGAGGTGGTGGAGGCTGCTCCGCGCACCATCGCCGCGAGCTATACCGGCACCGCTTCACTGGAGCCGCTGGCAGAAGCCCAAGTGGTGGCCAAGACCTCCGGGGTGGCGCTTCAGGTGCTGGTGGAAGAAGGCCAGGCAGTGAAGGCAGGCCAGGCACTGGTGCGTCTGGACCCGGATCGCGCGCGCCTCGCGGTGGCGCAGATCGAGGCCCAGATGCGCAAGCTGGAAAGCAACTACCGCCGTGCCGAACAGCTGGCGGCGCAGCAGCTGATCAGCGCCGGCGAACACGACCAGATGCGCTATGACCTGGAAAATGCGCGCGCGTCCTACAACCTCGCGCGCCTGGAACTGTCATACACCACGGTGACCGCGCCGATCTCCGGAGTCATCGCCTCGCGATCGATCAAGACCGGAAACTTCGTCCAGATCAACACTCCGATCATGCGGATCGTGGACAACTCCCGCCTGGAGGCCACGCTCAACGTACCCGAGCGCGAGCTGGCCACCCTCAAGGCCGGACAGCCGGTGAAGATGCAGGTGGATGCATTGCCGGGCCAGGTGTTTGAAGGCCGCGTTGACCGGGTCGCACCGGTGGTGGACGCGGGCAGCGGCACCTTCCGGGTGATCAGCGTGTTCGAAGGCGAGCAGGTATTGCAGCCGGGCATGTTCGGCCGCTTCCGGATCGATTACGACCAGCGCGCCGACGTGCTGACGATTCCGCGCCTGGCACTGCTGGAGGATGAAGGCGATCCGATGGTCTACCTGGTCCGCGATGGGCTGGCGTACCGCACGCCGGTGGAGCCCGGCCACGTGGACGGCAGCTTTGTCGAAGTGGTCAGCGGCCTGGCAGTGGGCGACCGGGTGGTCATCGCCGGCAAGGCTGCGCTGCGCGATGGCAGCACCGTGCAGGTGATCGGCGACAGGGCGGTCGATCCCGGGCCGGCAGTCGCCGAAGAAGGCGCGCAGCAGGCAGACGGTAAGAGCCAATGAGCGGCGTGGTGGAATTCGCCACCCGGCGCCGGGTCACCGTGGCCATGGTGACGATCAGCTTCCTGCTGTTCGGCCTGATCGCGCTGGGCAACCTGCGGGTCAACCTGCTTCCCGACCTGAGCTATCCCACCCTGACCGTGCGTACCGAGTACACCGGCGCGGCACCGATGGAGGTGGAAACCCTGATCACCGAGCCGGTGGAGGAAGCGCTGGGCGTGGTCAAGGGCCTGCGCAAGCTCAAATCGGTGTCGCGCACGGGCCAAAGTGACGTGGTGCTGGAGTTCGCCTGGGGCTCCGACATGGACCAGGCCAGCCTGGAGGTGCGCGACAAACTGGAGACGCTGCAGCTGCCATTTGAAGTGCAGCCGCCGGTGCTGCTGCGTTTCAATCCTTCCACCGAGCCGATCCTGCGCGTGGCGCTGTCGGCCGCAGCCGAAGGTAACGAGGTTGGGCAGCTCAATTCTCTGCGGCGCTATGCCGACGACGACCTCAAGCGGCGGCTGGAGTCGGTTCCCGGGGTCGCGGCGGTGCGGGTTGGCGGCGGCCTGGAAGATGAGATCCAGGTGGAACTGGACACCCAGCAGCTGGTGCGGATCGGACTGCCCATCGAGAGCGTGATCCAGCGGCTGCAGCAGGAAAATATCAACCTGTCCGGTGGACGGCTGGAGCAGGGCAACCAGCGCTATCTGGTGCGCACGGTCAACCAGTTCTCCAGCGTCGACGAGATCCGCAACATGCTGGTGGCCACCCAGTCCGCCAGCTCCGGCGGTGGCGGGGCGGAAGAGGTGGCGCGGATTGCCGCCGCCTCCGGCGATGCTTCGGTGATGGCGGCAGCCATGTCCGCGCAGAGCGCGGCTTCCGCCGGCAATCGTGCCGTTGCCGATGGCCGCCCGGTGCGCCTGGGCGATATCGCCACGGTCACCCAAGGCTACAAGGAGCGTGAGGCGATCATCCGCCTGGATGGGCGCGAAGCGGTGGAGCTGGCGCTTTACAAGGAAGGCGATGCCAACACCGTGGCCACCGCCGACGCGGTGCACGCACGCATCCTGCAGATCCGTGAGCGGCTGCCGGCGGACATCAACCTGACCGTGGTCGACGACCAGGCCAAGTTCATCCGCGCTGCGATCAGCGACGTCAAAGTGGACGCGGTGATTGGCGGCGCGCTGGCCATCCTGATCATCTTCCTGTTCCTGCGCAGCGGCTGGAGCACGCTGGTGGTGGGGCTGTCGCTGCCGATCTCGATCATCACCACCTTCTTCTTCATGGACCAGCTGGGCCTGAGCTTGAACGTCATGTCGCTCAGCGGCCTGGCGCTGGCGGCGGGCCTGGTGGTGGATGATTCCATCGTGGTGCTGGAAAGCATCGCCAAGGCGCGCGAGCGCGGGCTGGGCATCCTGGCGTCGGCGATCGAGGGCACGCGCGAGGTCAGCATGGCAGTGGTGGCATCCACGCTGACGATCATTGCCGTGTTCCTGCCGCTGGTGTTCGTGGAAGGAATCGCCGGACAGCTGTTTGGTGACCAGGCGCTCACGATTGCGATCGCGGTCGGTGTATCGCTGCTGGTGGCGGTCACCCTGATCCCGATGCTCAGCTCGCTCAAGGGCAGGCCGCCGCTGGCATTTCCGGACGAAGCCGTCCGCCAGCCGTGGCGGCCGCAGCGACTGTGGCAGAAGCCGTTTGCCGCAGTGGGCCGCTGGGTCAGTGCCGCGGTGCGGGGGGCGCTGTACCTCGTGTCGTGGCTCGTGGTGCGCGGGTGGCGGCTGCTGACAGCCGTGGTGTCTCCCGTAGCGGACCGCGCCAGCGGGGCGGCAATGCATCTGTACGGCCACGCGGAAGAGCGTTACCTGCGGACGCTGCCGCGTGCGATCGCCCGGCCGGGCCTGGTGCTCGGGATCGCCGCCGGCGCCTTCGCGCTGGCATTGCTGGTGGCGCCGATGCTGGGAACGGATCTGATCCCCCAGCTCGCCCAGGACCGCTTTGAGATGACCGTCAAGCTGCCGCCGGGCACGCCGCTGCGGGAAACCGACCGCGTGGTGCGTGAGGTGCAGGCCCGGCATGCCGATGATCCCGGCATCCAGGTGCTGTTCGGCGTCAGCGGTACCGGCACGCGGCTGGACGCCAGCCCCACCGACAGCGGCGAGAACGTTGGCAAGCTGAGCGTGGTGATGGCGGGAGGTGGTAGCCGCGCCCTGGAGGCGGAGCTGATCCAGCGCCTGCGTCAGACCGTCAGCGTCTACCCCGGCGTGCAGGTGGATTTCAGTCGACCATCGTTGTTCAGCTTTTCCACGCCGCTGGAGATCGAACTGCAGGGCCAGAACCTGGACGCACTGGCCGCTGCCGGGCAAAAGATGGCTGCCATGCTGCGCGCCAACCCCAACTACGCGGACGTGAAATCCACCGGTGAGCAGGGGGCGCCGGAGATCCAGATCGTGTTCGACCAGGAGCGGGCAGGCTCACTGGGCCTGACCACACGCGAGATCGCCGACGCCGTGGTGCGCTCGGTTCGCGGTGAAGTCGCCACCCGCTACAACTTCCGCGATCGCAAGATCGACGTGCTGGTCAGGGCGCAGGAAAGCGAACGCGATTCGGTGGAGCGGATCCGCAACCTGGTGGTCAATCCCGCCGCCGCCCGGCCTGTCCGCCTCGCGGCGGTTGCAGACGTGGTGGCGACCGTTGGCCCGAGTGAAATCCACCGCGCCGACCAGGGACGGGTGGCGATGGTCTCGGCCAACCTGGCCGGCATCGACCTGGGCACCGCAGTGGCCGAAGTCCAGCAGATGGTGGCTGCCGACCCGCTGGGTGCCGACATCTCCATGCATATCGGCGGGCAGGGCGAGGAGCTGGGTGAATCAATCCGCTCGCTGATGTTCGCCTTCGGCCTGGCCATCTTCATGGTCTATCTGGTGATGGCCTCGCAGTTCGAGTCGCTGCTGCATCCGTTCGTGATCCTGTTCACCATTCCGCTGGCGATGGTCGGCGCGGTGCTGGCGCTGCTGGTCACCGGCAACACGATTTCGGTGGTGGTGTTCATCGGCTTGATATTGATGGTCGGTCTGGTGGTGAAAAACGCGATCATCCTGATCGACAAGGTCAACCAGCTGCGCGAGGCCGGCGTGGCCAAGCGCGAGGCGCTGGTCGAGGGCGCGCGCTCGCGTCTGCGGCCGATCGCCATGACCACGCTCAGCACGCTGTTCGGTTTCCTGCCGCTGGCGCTGGCCTTCGGCGAAGGTGCCGAGGTGCGATCGCCGATGGCGATTACGGTGATCGGCGGGCTGCTGGTGTCCACGCTGTTGACCCTGCTGGTGATCCCGGTGGTGTACGACCTGCTCGATCGCCGCGGCGATGCCTGGTATGCCGAACGCGGCCGGCGCGCGCGCCTGGGCGCGGCAGCGGAGCAGGGCAGCACAGAGCAGGGCGACACGGAGCAGCAGCTGGCATGAGCGTCGCCGAGCTGAGCCTCAAGCGCCCGGTCACCACGGTGATGCTGTTTGTATCGCTGTTCGTGGTGGGTCTGATCTCCGCGTTCCGTTTGCCGCTGGAAGCGCTGCCGGACGTGTCGGCCCCGTTCCTGTACGTGCAGCTGCCCTATCCGGGATCGACGCCGGAAGAGGTGGAGCGCAACGTGCTGCGGCCGGTGGAGGAGGCGTTGGCCACCATGACCGGCATCAAGCGCATGCAATCCAACGCCACCGCTGACAGCGCCGGCGTGTTTTTGGAGTTTTCCGACTGGGACCGCGACACCGCCATTGCCGCTTCCGAGGCGCGCGAACGCGTGGATGCGGTGCGTGGTGAACTGCCGGACGACTTCCGCCGCTACTTCGTGCACAAATGGTCCACCAGCGACCAGCCGGTGCTGCGGGTGCGGATGGCCGCCGACACCGACCTGACCGGCGCCTACGATCTGCTCGACCGCCAGCTCAAGCGGCGCATCGAACGGGTGCCGGGGGTGGCGCGGGTGGAGATCAGCGGCGCGCCTCCGAACGAGGTGGAGATCGCGATCGATCCTGATCGATTGGGCGCGCATGGGCTGGAACTGAATGCCCTGGCCTCGCGCCTGCAGACGGTGAACTTCTCTGTTTCCGCCGGCCTGATCGAAGACGGCGGGCAGCGCCTGCGGGTCCAGCCGCTGGGAGAAATCAACGACCTGCAGGAGCTGCGTGACCTGCCGCTCAACGAACGCGGCCTGCGCCTGGGCGACGTGGCCGACGTCCGCTTCAAGCCTTCGCGGATGGACTACGGTCGCCGGCTGGACGGCCGTTCAGCGGTGGGCCTTGAGGTCTACAAGGAGCGCGATGCCAACCTCGTGGAGGTCTCGCGCGAGGCGCTTGCGGCGCTGGAGGAGGCACGTGAGAACCCCGCGTTGCGCGGCATCGATTTCCGGGTGACCCAGAACATGGGTGATGAGGTCACCGACTCACTTTTGGAGCTGGCCGAGGCCGGGCTGATCGGCCTGCTGCTCTCGATCGTGGTGCTGTTCTTCTTCCTGCGGCACTGGCCGTCGACGCTGATGGTCACCCTGGCAATCCCGATCTGCTTCGTGATGACCCTGGGCTTCATGCACTTCTTCGGCGTGACCCTGAATGTTCTCAGCCTGATGGGGCTGCTGCTTGCGGTCGGCATGTTGGTCGACAACGCCGTGGTGGTGGTGGAGAGCATCTACCAGGAACGCGAGAAGGTGCCCGACCAGCCTTGGCGCGCGTCGGTGGTGGGCACCCGCAACGTGGCCATTGCTCTCTCGGCGGGCACCATCTGCCACTGCATCGTGTTCCTGCCCAATCTGCTGGGCGAGACCAACAACATCAGCATCTTCATGGCCCAGATCGCGATCACCATTTCGGTGTCGCTGCTGGCCTCGTGGCTGGTGGCGGTGAGCCTGATCCCGATGCTGTCCGCGCGCATGAAGACGCCGGCCGCGGTGCAGCGTCCGGGCGGCCTGATCCCGCGCATGCAGCAGCGCTACGCCCGTGTACTGCGCTGGAGCCTGGAGCACCGCGGCTGGAGCGTGGTCGGGATCCTGCTGGTGATCGCCGTCAGCGTGGTGCCGATGACGCAAACCAAATTCGACATGTTTGGCGGCGGCGAGGCGGGCGAGCTGCAGCTCTACTACCAGTGGAAGGGCAGCTACACGCTGGACCAGGTCTCCGATGAGGTCCTGCGGGTGGAACGCTACCTGGATGAGAACCGCGAGCGCTTCCGCATCACCCAGGTGTATTCCTGGTTCGGCGAGCAGAGCGACGCCGGCACCATGATCACCGTGGACAGCAGCGTGCGCGACAGCAGGCCGATCGCTGAAGCGATCAGCGCCGGGCTGCCCGTTTCGGCACGGGCCGATATCGGCGTGCGCGGCAGCGGTGAGCAGGGCGGGGGGCTGGGACAGAACGTGCAGGTGCAGCTGGTCGGCGACAGCATGGAAGTGCTGCGCGACCTGGGCCAGGACCTGGTGCCGATCCTTGCCCAGCGGCCGGAGCTGCGCGACGTGCGTATCGAAGCAGGGGACCGTGCCAACGAACTGAGCGTGCGGGTGGACCGCGAGCGTGCGGCCGCATTCGGCTTCAGTGCCGAGCAGGTCTCCACCTTCGTTGGCCTGGCGCTGCGCGGCAACCAGCTGCGCGAGTTCCGCCGCGGCGACAACGAGGTGCCGGTGTGGGTGCGCTTTGCCGGCGCCGAGGAATACAGCGCCGAGGACATTGCCACGTTCACCGTGCGCTCGCCGGACGGTCGCACGGTGCCGCTGATGGCCATGGTCGACATCTCGATCGACCCCGCCGCCAACCGCATCACCCGCACCGATCGGCAGACCTCGCTGGCAATCCAGGCCAACCTGGGCGGCGAGGCCACCATGGCCGAGGCCCGCGCCGCGATGGAACAGACCCTGGGCGCGGTGGCGCTCCCGGCCGGCTACGGCTACAGCTTCGCCGGCAGCGGGTTTGAAGAAGACCAGCAGGCCATGGGCCAGATGATGTTCAACCTGCTGCTGGCCATTGTCATGATCTACGTGGTCATGGCCGCGGTGTTCGAATCGCTGCTGTTTCCCGCGGCGATCATGAGCTGCGTGCTGTTCTCGATCCTGGGCGTGTTCTGGCTGTTCTGGCTCACCGGCACTTCGTTCACGGTGATGGCCTTCATCGGCATCCTGGTGCTGATGGGGGTGGTGGTGAACAACGGGATCATCATGGTCGAGCACATCAACAACCTGCGCCGCACCGGAATGAGCCGCATCGATGCGCTGGTGGCCGGCAGCCGCGAACGCCTGCGCCCGATCCTGATGACCATGGGCACGGCGGTGTTGGCCATGGTGCCGATCTCGCTGAGTGAGACGGTAGTGCTGGGCGGCTTGGCCTATTCGCCGATGGCACGGGCAGTGGCTGGTGGACTGGCGTTCTCCACCATCGTCAGCCTGCTGTTCCTGCCGACCATCTACGCCATCCTCGACGACCTGGCCAACGGCACCAGGCGGGTCCTGCGCCGCACCCGCGGCGTGGACGCCCGACGCGACCCGGCAACCGCCCCGCAGTAGGAGCGCGTCGTACGCGCGAAGCCGCGTGAATCCTGGCGTTGCGGAGGAGCTTCGGTTATTACGTTGGAGCCGAAGCCACGCGGCGCCGATCGATGTCACGCGGTTTCGCGCGCATGGCGCGCTCCTACCGGAGTGCGGATCGCTGGTCAGGCCATCAGCTTGCCGGCGATCCGCAGGCCGGCCACCCACACCCCCAAGCTGGAGCCCAGGTTGGTGAGGATGAAGTTGAGCAGGGTCCGCGAGACGCGGTTGCGGTACCAGCCGCGCAGCGTGGCGGCATCGTCGCGCAGGGCGAGGAAGTCCCCGTAGGCGGGCTTGCGGAAATGGGCTTCGACCAGGCCGCTGAACAGCCCCGGCGAGACACCCGGTGGACGGAACGGCTTGAGCGGCGCCGAGACCGCCGCTGCGATGACGCCGAGCGGATGCCCGGCAGCCAGGATCGTCCCCAGCGCTGCAAAACCCGCGGTGATCACTACCCATTCCAGCACCAGCTGACGGCCCATCTCGGCGCCACCCTGCCAGTAGCCCCAGCCGATCATGGCCAGGATCAGCACCATGATCGCGGTGCCAATCCAGCGCAGCCCGCGTGTCGGTGGCACATGCTCAAGCGCCTCACGGGTGTCTTCCGGGCGATCCTGGTCTTCGGCCAGATGCCGTGCCAGGCCCGCCAGATGGCCGGCCCCGACCACGGCCAGCACTTCCCTGGACCCAGACGGCACCTGGCGCAGGCGCGCTGCCATGTAACGGTCGCGCTCGGTGATCACGCTTGCATACAGGGCAGGGCTGGCCTGGGCGAACTCGCCGAAGGTTGATTCGAGGATGTCACCCTGCTTGAGCTTCTCGATCTCCTCCTCGCCCATTTCGTCGCTGCTGAGCAGGCCGGCAAACAGGCCGCTGGCCAGCTTCATCTTGCCGAAGAAGCCCAGGCTGCCCGATGCGCGGCGGAAGGTCAGGCCGACATCGCGGTCGATCAGCTCCAGGGCGAGACCGCGCTCCTGGGCGACCGCGGCGGCCCGCTTCAGTTCGGCCCCGGGTTCGATCCCCAGCTGTTCAGCCAGGCGGCGTTGATAGGCGGCCAATGCCAGGTTGGCGGCAAACATCGCCACGCGGCCTTTGCGGATCACCTGCACCAGGTCAAGTTTGGCCAGCGAATCAGGGTTGGTCAGTGCCTGCAACCGGGCTTCGTCGAGTTCCACCGCGACGGTGTCGAAACCGCCGGTTTCAATCGCGTCTTCCACAGCGTCCACGCTGGCGCGGGAGACGTGGGCGGTTCCAAGCAGGGTGTAACGCACGCCATCGCGTTCAACGACGGCATGCGGCTGTTCCTGCCACAGTGAGGGCTGGGTATCTGTCATCGGGGGGCCGGGCCTGCTGTCTGGGTTCAATCGATGTAGCGGCGAAGCAGATCGGCGTAAGCGTCAATGCGGCGGTCGCGAAGGAACGGCCAGATCCGGCGCACGTCCTCGCTGCGGGCCATGTCGATCTCGGCCAGCAATACTTCCGGATCGCCACCTGCCTCGGCCAGGAATTCACCCTGCGGGCCCAGCACGTGGCTGTTGCCCCAGAAGTCGACGCCTGAGGCGCCCAGCGGGGAGGCTTCATGCCCGACCCGGTTGCAGGACAGCACCGGCAGACCGTTGGCAACGGCGTGGCCGCGATGGCTGATGATCCAGGAGTCGCGCTGACGCTGTTTCTCGTCCTGGTCGTCGTCCGGATCCCAGCCGATGGCAGTGGGGTAGAGCAGGATCTCGGCGCCCGCCAATGCCATCAGGCGCGCGGCTTCCGGATACCACTGGTCCCAGCACACCAGCAGGCCCAGCCTGCCGACCGAACTGTCGATCGGGGTGAAGCCCATGTCGCCCGGGGTGAAATAGAACTTCTCGTAGAAGCCCGGGTCGTCGGGAATGTGCATCTTCCGGTACTTGCCGAGCAGGGTGCCATCGGTTTCCAGCACCACTGCCGTGTTGTGATACAGGCCGGGCGCCCGGCGCTCGAACAGCGAGCCGACGATGACCACGTTGTGCTGCTTCGCCAGCCTGGATAGACGCTCGGTGCTGGGTCCGGGGATGGATTCTGCGCGGTCGAACTCATCCACCGATTCGTGCTGGCAGAAGTAGGGGCCGTTGTGCAGCTCCTGCAGCATCACCAGCCTCGCGCCGGCGGCTGCGGCCTCGGCGACGCGGGTTTCAATGACGGCCAGGTTTTCCTCGGCATCGCCGTGGCTGCGCTCCTGGATCAGCGCGACGGGAAGAGTCTTGTTTTTCATCGCCCCATTGTAGGGTGCGCTGCGTTTTGCCGTGCGAGTGCGGGGGCGCGTGTACCCGCCCCAGCAGGATGCGGTTCACACCGCCAGGCTGCCCTTTGGCATCTGCATGGTGAGGCAGTGCAGGCTTCCGTTCTGCCATACCAGCGGGCGGCAGGGAACCTGGACGATCTCCCGGCCGGGGAAGGCTTCTGCCAGGACTGCAGCGGCCTGATCGTCGGCGGGGTCATCGTAGGCCGGCATCAGCACCGCGCCGTTGATGATCAGGAAGTTGGCGTAGGAAGCCGGCAGGCGGCGACCGTCGTCCAGCACCGGCGCCGGCCAGGGCAGCGGGAACAGGCGGTACGGGGCACCATCGCGGGTACGCATGGCGGCAAGCTCGTCGGCCATCGCCTGCAGTTCGGCGTGGTGGCTGTCGGCCGGATCGTCGCAGGACTGGTAGACGATCGCGCCCGGCGCGGCAAAGCGGGCGAGGGTGTCGATGTGGGCGTCGGTATCGTCGCCTTCCATGTACCCATGGCGCAGCCACAGGAAATGATCCTGCCGCAGCCATTCTCCCAGCCGTTGCTCCAGTTCAGCCTGCGACAGGGTGGGATGGCGCTCCTGCAGACAGCGAAGGGTGCTCAGCAACGTTCCCTCGCCATCCGTCTCGATGGCGCCGCCTTCCAGAGCAAAATCAATTTCTTGCAGGGTATTGTTCGCGAAGATTCCAGCTGCATGCAGCTGGCTGATCAAGCGGTCATCACGGGCGGCACCGAATTTCCCGCCCCAGCCGGTGAAGCGGAAATCCAGCAGGCGGAAGCCTTCGCCATCGCGCAAGGTCACCGGGCCGGTATCACGCAGCCAGGTGTCGTCGTATTCCACTTCCACGAAATGGACCCGCGACATGTCGATCCGGGCCGAAGCCAGTCGGGCTCGCGCGTAGGCTTCCACATCGGCGTCTGCAACGCAGATCACCGCCGGCTGGAAACGGGCGATCGCCTCCACCAGACAGATGTAGCACTCCTCGATCTCAGCCAGCCGATCGGCCCAGTCGGTGCCGGCGTGAGGCCACGCAAGCAGCACCGCGGACTGTGATTCCCACTCCGCGGGGAAACGCATCTGACCTTCAACCATTTGACCTGCAACCATGGATCAGCGGATGGCCGGCTTGGGGCCGGTTTCGTTCGCGGTCGCCTGGTTCAGCACGGCGTTGACTACCCGATCGCGCTCGAAATACACCGTGAACTGCGGATACACCCAGCGATGGATCGTGGGCCACTGGCTCTTCTGGCCGCCGCGGGCGTCAAGCCGTTCGCCGGGTGAGCCGAACTGCTGCTCCACCTGGGCCATGCTCAGGCCACGGGCGGGCAGGGCAACCTGGGACTGTGCTTCGACCCGTTCGATCAGCAATACGTCGGCGGATGCGGATCCCGCCATCGCAAGCAGCGCTGCGGCCGGCAACGCCAGCGCGGTGCGGATGCGGGCACGGTTGGCGTGGTGTTTCTGGACATGACGGCTCATGGCGCGATTCTCCCCTCGATGTGAACGGCCGATTGTAAGCAGAAGCGGCGGGGGCGCGCGGTTTCCAGGGGCCGGAAAAGATTCGGGGCCGCATTTCTGCGACCCCGAACTCACAACCGGCCGGTGCGGCACAGGGCCGCACGGCGCGAAACTCAGCGCTGACGCGCCTTGAGACGCGGGTTGGATTTGCAGATCACGAAGACCTTGCCGCGACGGCGAACGACCTTGCAGTCGCGGTGGCGGGTCTTCGCCGACTTCAGGGAGGACAGGACCTTCATGACAAACCTCTGAAAATTGGGGCGGCGGAATTGGAGCACGCGGAAATAAGCCGCCAATCGTAGCGTTTTCACACGCCGGAGGCAAGCGTTTATTGCACGCGAATGGAAGCCCGCGCGCCGCGGGGTGCTGGATCCGCCGGGGGATCTGCGGCGGGCAGTGCAGGCGGCAGTACACTTGCCAGCCCTGAATCATCCCACCATTCCGTCACCATGACCCAAACTGCTCCTGGATCCACCCTGCCGGTACTCACCATTGACGGTCCCTCCGGATCAGGAAAAGGCACGATCAGTCGGGCGGTGGCCGCCCGGATGGGCTGGCACTACCTGGATTCCGGCGCGCTTTATCGGGCAGTGGGCGTGGCGGCAGGCTGGGCCAACCTGGACCTTTCCGATGCGTCCGCGCTGGTTCGATGCGCCTTTGACACCGAGGTGCGTTTCAGAGGCGGTGCGAACGAGGAACCGCGGGTCCTGGTCAACGACGTGGATGCAACGACCGAGCTGCGCACCGAAACCGCCGGGGCGGCCGCTTCGGCGATCGCCGCCATCCCCGAGGTACGCGAGGCGCTGAAGGAGCGCCAGCGCGCATTCAGGCGCGCGCCGGGCTTGGTGGCGGACGGGCGCGACATGGGAACGGTGATATTTCCGGACGCTCCATACAAGGTGTTCCTGACCGCCAGCGCCGACGAGCGCGCTGAGAGACGCTATAAACAGTTGAGGGACAAGGGGGTTTCGGTTACATTGGCTGGTCTGCTGCGCGAGATCCTCGCCCGTGACGCCCGTGACGCCAGTCGCGCGGTGGCGCCGCTGCGGCCGGCCGAAGACGCCGTCCACATCGATACCACCGGGCTGGACATCGAAACGGTCGTAGGGCGCGTGTTGGCCCTGTTGCCGTCACGCCCCACGGGCCAGGGTCAGGCAACAGCAGAATAAAGCCCCGCCGGGAAACCGGCGGATTGTCCATTTCAACCACAACACTCAGCGGCTCATGCGCAATCCCGCGCCGGCCGACCAAACGGGTGGACCGCCGCGCGCAGTCAGAGTTCCACTGAACCTGCTTTGTACCGCGCGGTATGTGTCATCAACCGGATATCCATTAATGACCGAATCATTTGCAGAGCTGTTCGAAGCCAGTCAGACCGACCTGGCCAAGCTCAAGCCAGGCGCCATTGTCAGCGGCATCGTTGTCCAGGTGCGCACCGACGTGGTCGTCATCAACGCCGGACTCAAGTCCGAGGGCATCGTGCCCATCGAACAGTTCCGTAACGACGACGGAGAGATCGACGTTGCCGAAGGCGACACCGTCAAGGTGGCGCTGGACGCGCTGGAAAACGGCTTCGGCGAAACCGTACTGTCGCGCGAGAAGGCCAAGCGCGCCATGGTGTGGGACGAGCTTGAAGAAGCCATGGAAAACGACGAGACCGTGACCGGCAAGATCAGCGGCAAGGTCAAGGGCGGCTTCACCGTCGACATCAAGGACGTGCGCGCGTTCCTGCCGGGCTCCCTGGTCGACGTGCGTCCGGTGCGCGATCCCGCGTACCTGGAAGGCAAGGACCTGGAGTTCAAGCTCATCAAGCTTGATCGCCGTCGCAACAACGTTGTCGTGTCCCGCCGCGCAGTGGTCGAGAGCGAGCACTCCGAAGAGCGCGAGGCGCTGATGGAGAAGCTGGTCGAGGGCGCAGTGCTGCCGGGCGTGGTCAAGAACCTCACCGATTACGGCGCGTTCGTGGACCTGGGCGGCATCGACGGCCTGCTGCACATCACCGACATGGCATGGAAGCGCGTGCGCCATCCGTCCGAAGTGGTGGAAGTGGGCGCCGAGCTGGAAGTGCGTGTGCTCAAGTACGACCGCGAGCGCAACCGCGTCAGCCTGGGCCTCAAGCAGCTGGGCGAGGATCCGTGGGACAACATCTCGCGTCGCTACCCGTCCAACACCCGCGTGTTCGGCAAGGTCTCCAACGTCACCGATTACGGTGCGTTCGTCGAAATCGAGCCGGGCGTCGAGGGCCTGGTGCACGTTTCGGAAATGGACTGGACCAACAAGAACGTCAACCCGCAGAAGGTCGTGCAGGTTGGCGACGATGTCGAGGTCATGGTCCTGGACGTGGACGAGGAGCGCCGCCGCATCTCGCTGGGCATGAAGCAGGTCAGCTCCAACCCGTGGGAGACCTTCGCGGCCATCCACAAGAAGGGCGACAAGGTGGAAGGCCAGATCAAGTCGATCACCGACTTTGGCGTGTTCATCGGCCTGGACGGCGGCATCGATGGTCTGGTGCACCTGTCGGACATGAGCTGGAACACCGATGGCGAAGACCTGGCGCGCGAGCTGAAGAAGGGCGACACCTTGCAGGCCGTGGTGCTTGCGGTCGACCCGGAGCGCGAGCGTATCAGCCTGGGCGTCAAGCAGATGGAGCAGGATCCGTTCGGCCAGTTCATGGCCGGCCATCCGAAGGGTTCCAAGGTCACCGGTACCGTGCGTGAAGTGGACGCCAAGGGCGCCACCATCGACCTGGCCGAGGGCGTGGAAGGCTACGTGATGGCGCGCGACATCAGCGATGAGCGCATCGAGGACGCCAGCCAGCACCTGAAGGTTGGTGACACCATCGAAGCCAAGTTCACGGGCATGGATCGTCGCGGCCGCACCCTGCAGCTGTCGATCCGGGCCAAGGACGAAGCCGAGACCGCTGCCACCTTGGCCGAGTACAACAAGGTCGCGGCCGATGCTTCCAGCGGCACCACCAAGCTGGGCGCGCTGCTGCGTGAACAGCTGGAAGGCAAGTCGGAGTGAATCCACTCGCCGGCGGCCCGGATGACCCGGGCCGCCGGTTTCGACTGCAGGGGGCGCAGGGGGCCATGACCAAATCGGAATTGATCGAAATTCTTGCCGGTCGCCAGGCCCACCTGAAGGCCGATGATGTGGATCTGGCAGTGAAGTCGCTGCTGGAGATCATGGGCGCGTCACTGGCCGAGGGGGACCGTATCGAGGTCCGTGGTTTTGGCAGCTTCACGCTCCACTACAGGCCGCCACGTACCGGCCGCAATCCGAAGACCGGTGCCGCAGTAGCGCTGCCGGGCAAGCACGTGCCACATTTCAAGCCGGGCAAGGAGCTGCGCGAGCGCGTGCGCGAAGTCCTGCCGCTTCCCAACGAAGATTGATGGGCCGGATGCCGGGAGCATGACCGCATGGCCTTTGTAACCGAATGGTTCTGGTTTTTCCTGCTGCTGCCGATCGCGGCCCTGTCGGGCTGGGTGATTGGCCGGCGCGGTGGGGAACGCCACAGCGACACGCAGGTCAGCCGCCTGTCGACCACCTATTTCCGGGGTCTGAACTACCTGCTCAGCGAACAGCCGGACAAGGCGATCGAGCTGTTCCTGCATATCGCCGAGCTGGACAAGGACACCTTTGAAACCCAGATAGCGCTGGGCCATCTGTTCCGCCGTCGCGGCGAGGTGGATCGTGCGATCCGCCTGCACCAGGGACTGGTGCAACGCGGCGACCTGAGCGATGCGCAGAAGGTGCAGGCGCTGCTGGCCTTGGGCGAGGACTACATGAAGGCCGGCCTGCTGGACCGGGCTGAGACCGTATTCACCGAGCTGGCACAGTTGGACCAGCGCGCCCCGCAGGCGCTGCGCCACCTGATCAGCATCTACCAGTCCGAACGCGACTGGGCCAAGGCGATCGAGAATGCCACCCGCTTTGAGGCCGCCACCGGCGAGCCCATGGGCCGGCTGATCGCGCACTTCGAGTCCGAGCTGGCCGAGCGCCATCTGTCCACGGGTGCCATCGACGAAGCACGGGAAGCCGTGCGCCGTGCGTACGCCGCCGATGCCAAGTCGGTACGGGCCGGTATCCTGGAGGGCAGGGTGGAGATCGATGCCGGCAACGACGCGGCCGCAATCCGTGCGCTTGAGCAGGCCGCGCGGCACGACACGGACTTCCTCCCGGAGATCCTGCCGCTGCTGCGCTCCGCCTACGAGCGCATGGGTGATGACACCGGCGCCCGCAACTTCCTCGCCGAGATGACCGAGCACTACCGCGGCATCGCACCGGTACTGGCCTTGACCCGTCTGCTGGAGCTGGAGAAGGGCACTTCCGCAGCACGCACCTATCTGACCCAACAGCTGAAGGACCGGCCGTCGGTCCGGGGCGAGGCAGCGCTGATAGAGCTGACTCTGGCCGATGAAGAGTCCGGCGACCCGATGGCCACCCTGCAGGACCTGAAGGTGATCACCGACCAGCTGCTGGTGCGCAACCCCAGCTACCGATGCAGCCGCTGCGGCTTTGGGGCACGCAGCCACCATTGGCAGTGCCCGAGCTGCAAGGAATGGGGCACGATCAAGCCGCTGCTGAACTTCGCCGTGGTCTGACGTGCCGGCGGCGGCGACCTCTGCAACAGCCTGGTTCCTGATCCCGCTGGCCATTGCCATGGCCGGTACCTGGATGGCGTTGCGCTACGCGCGGGGACGGGGACTTTTCGACCAGCCTGGCGAGCGTCGCAGCCATGCCGTGGCAACGCCGCGAGGCGGGGGAATTTCCATCGTCGCGGCGCTGCTGCTGGCGATCCTGGCCCTGGGGTACACCGAGCCGGGGCTGCGCCCAGTGCTGCTGGCGGGCGCCTTGGGACTGGTATCAGTAGCCACGGTCGGCTGGATCGACGATCACCGCCCGCTGTCGCCGCTGCTGCGCCTTGCCGCCCACGCACTCTCCGCCTGTCTGCTGGCCGTCGCGCTCCTTATGTCCGGCCATGGCGCGCTCCCAGCCCTGTTCGCCTTCGGTGCCGTGCTGGTGCTGGTCAATGTGTGGAATTTCATGGACGGCATCGACGGCCTGGCCGCCACCCAGGCAGCAATCGCCGGATTTGGCTATGCGCTGCTGGCAGAGCCGGGCGCGGCCAAGTGGTTGTCGCTGGCGCTGGCCGGCGCGTGCTGCGGCTTCCTGCCGTACAACTTTCCCCGGGCGCGGATTTTCCTGGGGGACGTGGGCAGCGGCGCGCTCGGACAGGCGCTGGCCTTGCTGCTTGTGCTGCTGATGACCAGCCCGCAGACGGGCTTCGCGGCCGGCTCGTGGCCGCTGTTTGTGCTTCCTTTGTCCGCATTTCTGGTCGATGCATCGCTCACTCTGGGGCGGCGTATCCTGCGCCGCGAAGCCTGGTGGCAGCCACACGTTCAGCATGCGTATCAGGCGTGGGCGCGCACACTGGGCCGTCACGTACCGGTGACGCTGGCCTACGCAGGCTGGTCCCTGATTGGAGTGGCATTCATGTCCGGCATGACGGACGCGGGCCATGCGTTTATCATTGCGACGATTGCAGCGGTCGGCTGGTGTCTTGCCGGGTGTCTGGTCTGGACACTCCTGCAATCGGCATCGCGGAAAAGCTAAGGGATGGGCGCACCGACAATGAAGCACTGGAAGGATCGGGCGATCATCGCGCTGCCGCGCCTGGCGATCATTGCCCATGACCTGGCCATGGTCTGGCTGTGCTGGATCGGGCTGCACCAGTTCCGCCTGTCCATGCAGCCCTTCGCGCCCCAGATTCCCTGGTGGTCGGGTGAAATCGCACTGATCCTTGCCGCCCAGGCCCTGGTGCTGTGGCGGGTAGGGCTGTATCGCGGTGTGTGGCGGTTCGCCAGCGTTCCCGATCTGATCAACATCCTCAAGGCCAGCCTGTTCGGGCTGCTGGCCATCGTTTTCGTCCTGTTCCTGTACAACCGGCTGGATCCGGTGCCACGCACGGTGCTGGTGATGTACCCGGTGGTATTGACCGCGCTGCTGGGCATGCCGCGGCTGCTGTATCGCAGCTGGAAGGACTACAGCGTCAACCGCACCGACCAGTCGGCAGTGCGGGTGCTGATCCTGGGGGCTGGCCAGGCCGGCGAGGCGCTGCTGCGTGACCTGCGCCGCACGGGCTCCTACCAGGCAGTCGGATTCCTCGATGACGCAGTGAAGCTGCATGGCAGCCATCTCCAGGGCGTGCCGGTGCTGGGCCGGATTGCGGACGTGGCCCGGATTGCACCCGAAACCGCGGCCAAGCTGCTGATCATCGCCGTGCCGTCACTGGATGCGGCGAAGATGCGCCAGGTGGTGGCCGCCTGCGAGGAGACCGGGCTGCCGTTCCGCACCGTGCCGCGGATCGACGACCTGCTTGAAGGGCGCTCGCTGCCGGGCGAACTGAAGGAAGTCGCAATCGAGGACCTGCTGGGCCGCAAGCCGGTCACGCCCGACTGGAAGGGCATCCGCGGCTGGCTGGGCGGACGCAGCGTATTGGTTACCGGCGGTGGCGGTTCGATCGGCTCCGAGCTGTGTCGCCAGTGCGCCCGCCACGGCGCCCGCCAGATCGCCATCGTGGAGATGGACGAGCTCGCCCTGGCCACCATCGAAATGCAGTTGCGGCGTGATTTCCCCCACATCCAGTGCGTTCCGGTGCTTGGCGACTGCGGCGATCCGGCCGTGATCCGCTACGCCTTGAAGTTGTCTTCTCCGGAAGCCGTGTTCCATGCCGCTGCCTACAAGCAGGTGCCGGTGCTGGAGACACAGCTGCGCGAAGCCGTGCGCAACAACGTGGTGGCCACGGAAACCGTGGTGTCCGAAACCCTGGAAGCGGGCGTTGGCACCTTCGTGCTGATTTCCACCGACAAGGCGGTTGACCCGGTCAACGTGCTCGGAGCCACCAAGCGATTGGGCGAGATGATCTGCCAAGCCACCGCCAGGCCCGGGCAAACCCGGTTTGTCACCGTCCGTTTCGGCAACGTACTGGACTCCGCCGGCAGCGTGGTACCGCTGTTCCGCGAGCAAATCCGCAACGGCGGGCCGGTGACGGTCACCGACCCCGAGGTGACCCGGTATTTCATGACCATCCCCGAGGCCTGCCAGCTGATCCTGCAGGCCGCGGCCATTGGATCGCGGCACGCGATCTACACCCTGGACATGGGCGAACCGGTGTTGATCCGCCTGCTGGCGGAGCAGATGATCCGCCTGGCCGGAAAGCACCCCGAGCGCGACGTGGCCATCGTCTACACCGGCCTGCGCCAGGGTGAAAAACTGCACGAGACCCTGTTCCACGCCGACGAGCGCTACCGCCCCACCGCCCATCCGAAGATCCTGCAGGCTGAAGCCCGCGAGATCGCCACCGAGCAAGTGTTCCAGGCGGTGCGCCAGATGCGTGAAGCGGTGGCCGATTACGACCTGGACCGGCTTGCGCAGCTTTTGCGTGATTCGGTGCCGGAGTTCTGCCCCCAGGCTGCTCCACGCCCGCCGCAGGTGGCTACGGTCGTCGAGTTCCCCGCCCGTCACGCAAGGAAGACATGACTACACAGCGTATCCGCAAGGCAGTTTTTCCCGTCGCCGGCCTGGGCACCCGTTTTCTGCCCGTCACCAAGACCGTCCCCAAGGAGATGCTGCCGATCGTCGACCGGCCGCTGATCCAGTACGCGGTGGATGAAGCCATCGATGCGGGCTGTGACACGCTGGTGTTCATCACCAACCGCTACAAGCACGCGGTAGCCGATTACTTCGACAAGGCCTACGAGCTGGAGGACAGGCTGGAGCGAAGCGGCAAGACCGAGCTGCTCGAACTCATCCGCAACCCGCTGCCTTCCCACGTGCGCGCCGTCTTTGTTACCCAGCACGAAGCGCTGGGTCTCGGGCACGCAGTGCTGTGTGCCAAGCCGGTGGTTGGCAATGAACCGTTCGCCGTCCTGCTTCCGGACGACCTGATCTGGAACAGGAAAGGTCCCGGCGCTCTTCGCCAGATGGCTGATCATGCGGAGCAGGCCGGAGGCGGCGTGATTGCGGTCCAGGATGTCCCACGGGCACGCACTTCCAGCTACGGCATCGTGGATACCGGCGACTTCGACGGCCGCCACGGCGTCATTCGCAACATGGTGGAAAAGCCCAGTCCGGAAGACGCCCCGAGCACGCTGGGCGTAGTGGGGCGCTACGTGCTGCCGGCGGGCATCTTCGACGCGCTGGAAAGCACCGGCCGCGGCAGCGGCGGGGAAATCCAGCTCACCGATGCCATCGCGGCGATGGTGGGGCAGGGCAAGCGCTTTGATGCCTACCGGTTTGAAGGCGACCGCTTCGATTGCGGCACCCACATCGGCCTGATCGAGGCGACCATCCGTTTTGCCCTCGATCACGAGCAGCTCAGCGGGCCTGCCCGCGCGAGCATGCAGCAGGCGCTGGACGAACTCGCAGCCGCCGACAACGACTGATCTGCCCCTGTAGGAGCGCGTACGACGCGCTCCTACGAATGCCGGGGTTACAGGGCCTCGAAGATTCCCGCAGCGCCCATGCCGGTGCCGATGCACATCGTCACCATGCCGTACTTCTGCTGGCGGCGGCGCATGCCGTGCACCAGGGTGGCGGTCCGCACTGCGCCGGTCGCGCCCAGCGGGTGGCCGAGCGCGATCGCGCCGCCCAGCGGGTTGACCTTGGCCGGATCCAGCTCCGAATCTCGGATCACGGCGAGCGCCTGCGCGGCGAAGGCTTCATTGAGCTCGATCCAGTCCAGCTGGTCCTTGCTCAAGCCCGCCTGCTTCAGCGCCTTCGGAATCGCCGCGATCGGGCCGATTCCCATCACTTCGGGCCGGACTCCGGCCACCGAGAAGCTGACGAAGCGGGCCAGCGGCGTCAGGCCGTAGTCCTTGATTGCCTGTTCGGAGGCCAGCAGCACCGCACCGGCGCCGTCGCTCATCTGCGAGGAGTTGCCCGCGGTCACCGTGCCGCCGAACTGGCCGTTGCGGAACACCGTGCGCAGCTTGGCCAGGCCCTCGAGTGAGCTGTCCGGGCGCGGACCCTCGTCGGTGTCCGCCAAGCGCTTGTGCACGCGAACCACGTTATCGCCCAGGTCCGGCTGATGGGAGACGATTTCATACGGGCTGATTTCGTCACTGAACTCGCCGGCCTGGATGGCGGCGATCGCCTTCTGGTGCGAGGCCAGCGCGAACGCGTCCTGCTCCTCGCGCGACACCTTCCATTCCTCGGCAACCTTCTCGGCGGTGATGCCCATGCCGTAGGCAATGGCCACGTGGTCATCCTTGAACACGCTGGGCGACAGCGCAATCTTGTTGCCCATCATCGGCACCATGCTCATGCTCTCGGTGCCGCCGGCCAGCACCAGGTCGGCGGTGCCCAGGCGGATCTGATCGGCCGCCAGGGCAACCGCCTGCAGGCCGGACGAGCAGAAGCGGTTGATGGTTTGCGCGGCCACGGTATCGGGCAGGCCGGCCAGCAGCACGCCGATGCGCGCCACGTTCATTCCCTGCTCGCCTTCCGGCATGGCGCAGCCGATCACGGCATCTTCGATGCGGTTGACGTCGATGCCCG
The DNA here is from genome assembly GCF_054052045.1 of Luteimonas sp. A277. The sequence continues at coordinate 35,433 of NZ_JBSVRG010000002.1, read as the reverse complement.
GGGCCTGGGCCACCACGGACCTGAGCACGTGGGCAAGCATGTCATCGGGGCGGACGTTGCGGAACATGCCGCGCGGCGCCTTGCCCACCGGGGTGCGGGTGGCGGCGACGATATAGGCGTCCTGGATCTGTCTGGTCATCTCTTGAACTCCATGGGTCCTGATTCGGGAAAAGGGTCTCGGTGCCCCGCGCCGAACGGCGCGGGCGGACCTCAGTTCCTCAGCGGCTTGCCGGTCTTGAGCATGTGCGCGATGCGTTCCTGCGACTTGGGCATCTGCGCCAGGGCAACGAAGTGCTCGCGCTCCAGCCGCAGCAGCCAGTCCTCATCCACCATCGCGCTGCGGTCGACCTCGCCGCCACACAGCCCGTCGGCGATGCGTTCGGCAATCTCGTTGTCGTGGGGGCTGATGAAGCGGCCTTCCAGCATGTTCACCAGCATCATTTTCAGCGTGGCAATGCCCACGTCGCCGGCCACTTCGATGGCACGTGCGGGCAGGGGCGGGCGGTAGCCGGCTTCGGCCAACGCCAGCGCCTGCTGGCGCGCCACGTGCAGCAGCTCGTGGGCATGGAATACCACCACGTCGTCCTGGCGCAGCAGCCCCAGCGACTTCGCCTCCATGGCAGAAGTCGAGACCTTGGCCATCGCCACGGTCTCGAAGCCGCGCTTGAGCTCTGCCAGCACGTCGCCACCCGGACCTGCCGCCTGCGCAGCGCGTACCGCCAGTTCCTTCAGCCCGCCACCGGCCGGGAGAAGCCCCACGCCGGCCTCTACCAGGCCGATATAGCTTTCCAGGTGGGCAACCGTCCGGGCGCTGTGCATCTGGAATTCGCAGCCGCCACCCAGGGCCAGCCCGCGTACCGCTGCCACCACCGGCACAAGCGAATACTTGATGCGCTGGCTGGTGCGCTGGAAGTTGGCCACCATCTCCTCGAACGCATCCACCTTGCCGTCCTGCAACAGCCCCAGCGCCCCGGCGAGGTCGGCACCGGCGGAGAAGGGCTCCTTCGGCTGCCAGATCACCACGGCACGAAGATCGCGTTCGGCGATGCCGATCGCTTCCTGGATGCCATCCAGCACCTGGTCGCTGACCGTGTGCATCTTGGTCTTGAAGCTGATCACGCCAACGCCGTCCCCGTCGGTCCACAGGCGGATGCCGTCGTTCTCGAACAGCGTCTGGCCCTGGTCGAAGCGCTCACCCAGCACCGGGTCGGGAAAACGCTGTCGCGCATAGACGGACAGGGTGGAGCGGGGCACCAGGTTGCCGGACGCGGGGCTGTAGCTGCCCGCGGCGCTGTGCACGCCTTCGCGGCCATCAAGCACCCAGCCGGGCAGCGGCGCATCGCTCATGGCCTTGCCGGCCTTGATGTCATCGTCGATCCATTGCGCAACCTGTTGCCAGCCCGCGGCCTGCCACGTCTCGAACGGCCCCAGCGACCAGCCGTAGCCCCAGCGGATGGCCAGGTCCACGTCGCGCGCGGTATCGGCGATGTCGGCCAGATGGTAGGCGCTGTAGTGGAACAGATCGCGGAACATCGCCCACAGGAACTGCGCCTGCGGGTGTTCGCTGGCGCGCAGCTTGGCGAACTTTTCCGCCGGGTTCCTGGTCTTGAGGATCTCCACCACCTCGTCGGCGGCCTTGCGGTCGGCCGGGCGGTAGTCCTGATTTTCCACGTCCAGGACCATGATGTCCTTGCCGACCTTGCGGAATACGCCGGCGCGGGTCTTCTGGCCCAGCGCGCCCTTTTCGACCAGCGCGGTCAACCAGGCAGGCGACTTGAAGTAGGGGTGCCAAGGATCGTCGGGCAGGGTGTCGGCCATGGTGCCGATCACGTGGGCCATGGTGTCCAGGCCCACCACGTCGGAAGTGCGGTAGGTGGCCGACTTCGGCCGGCCGATCAGGGGGCCGGTGATCGCGTCCACCTCATCAAAGCCCAGTCCGAACTCATGCGTGTGGTGCGCCGTGGCCAGGATCGAGAACACGCCGATGCGGTTGCCGATGAAGTTCGGCGTGTCGCGCGCATACACAACGCCCTTGCCGAGCTGGGTGGTGAGGAAGGTTTCCAGCCCCTCCAGCACCGCCTTGTTGGTTCCTTCGGCCGGGATCAGCTCGGCCAGGTGCATGTAGCGCGGCGGGTTGAAGAAGTGCACGCCGCAGAAGCGCGGCTTGAGTCCGTCCGGCAACACATCGGCCAGCTTGTTGATCCCCAGGCCCGAGGTGTTGGAAGCCAGCACCGCGTGCGCGGCAATGTGCGGCCCAATCCGCCGGTAGAGGTCCTGTTTCCAGTCCATCCGCTCGGCGATCGCCTCGATCACCAGGTCGCACTCTTCAAGCAGCGCCAGGTCGGTGTCGTAGTTCGCAGCCACGATCCGTGCGGCCAGCGCCCGGTCTGCGAGCGGCGCAGGGCTGAGCTTGCCCAGGTTGGCAATGGCCTTGGCGACGACGGCGCTGGGAGGGCCGTCTTTCGCCGCCAGATCGAACAGCACCGTGTCAACGCCGGCGTTGGTCAGGTGGGCGGCAATCTGCGCACCCATGACGCCGGCGCCAAGTACTGCCGCGCGCCGTACAAGCAATTTCTCAGACATGTGCTGCAACTCCATGATCGAATGGATTTTATTCAGTTACGGAATGATGGCTCTTTGCCAATCCCGCGCTGCGGAAACCGGCTGCAGCGAAGCGGATCAGCTCGCTCCCCGCCCGCCGCCTGTGTTCAACTTCGCTGACACCCGAAGGACGCTTGATCAGGCCGAAATCCGCCATTGCGTAAGTCAGTGCCCCGCCCAGGAAATCGAGCCGCCAGTAGAGTTCTTCCTTTGACAACTCCGGCAGGCAGGCGGCGAGTGCACGGGCGAAATCACGCTGCACGTGGCCGTAGCGTTCGGACAGGAAAGCCCGCAGGCCGTCATTGGTCTCGGCATAGGCGCGGGCGATGACCCTGATGAAAGCGCCGCCCCCGTTGCGGTTGGCTGCCAGGGCCAGCGCCGGCTCCACGAACGCGGCCAGGATCGTCTCCAGGCTGGCGGCGTCCTCCTGCGCCTTGCGCAGCATGTCCAGGCGCTGCGCGCTCATTTCGTCCATGCGCCGCCGGAACACCTCGTTGACCAGGTTTTCCTTGCTGCCGAAGTGATAGTTGACCGCGGCAATGTTGACCTCGGCGCGGGAGGTGACCTGGCGCAGCGACGTGCCACTGAAGCCCTGCTGTGCAAACAGCTCTTCTGCGGCGCCGAGAATGCGCTCCTTGGTGGAAAAACGGGTGCTGGACATCTGTTGCAAGGCCGGTTCAAACGTTTGTTTGGATGCTAAGCGGATCCACACCGGCGGTCAAACGAAGCTGTCAACCGGGCCCGGATTCCTATAGAATTGGCGACAGCTGAACTGGCCAAACCCGCGTCCTTTCGCGGGTTTTTACATGCTAATCTGGGTCGCCACGTGGTGGCGGGCCCGCTAACGGAGACCTCCCCATGGCGCTTGAGCGCACCCTGTCCATCATCAAGCCCGATGCCGTCGCCAAGAACGTCATCGGCGAAATCTATTCGCGTTTCGAAAAGGCCGGCCTGAAGGTCGCTGCCGCCAGGATGAAACACCTGACCCGCGAAGAGGCCGAGGGCTTCTACGCCGTGCACCGTGAACGTCCGTTCTTCGGCGCGCTGGTAGAGTTCATGATCAGCGGCCCGGTGATGATCCAGGTGCTGGAGGGCGAGAACGCAATCGCCATGAACCGCGAGCTGATGGGTGCGACCAACCCGAAGGAAGCCGAGGCGGGCACCATCCGCGCCGACTTCGCCGACTCCATCGATGCCAACGCCGTGCACGGCTCCGATGCCGCCGAGACCGCTGCCGAGGAGATCAAGTACTTCTTTGGCGATAACGAGGTCTACGCACGCTGATCTGCCGGCCACGGATCCGCGCCAGCGCGTGATCCGTGGCCACCTCCAATCAGGAATCCCGACCGAAGTGACTGCAACAGCCGCCAAGCAGAACCTCCTTAACCTGGACCGTGAAGGCCTGGAGCGTTTCTTCGTGGAAGCGCTGGACGAAAAGAGTTTCCGCGCGCACCAGGTGATGAAGTGGATCCATCACCGCCACGTCACCGACTTCGATGAGATGACGGACCTGGGCAAGACCCTGCGCGCCAAGCTGCACGAGCTTGCCGAAGTGCACGTGCCGCAGATCCAGTTCGAAAAGCCTTCGGTGGACGGCACCCACAAGTGGCTGCTGGCAATGGATGGCAGCAACGCCATCGAGACCGTTTACATTCCCGACAAGGGCCGCGGCACCCTGTGCGTGTCCTCTCAGGTCGGCTGCGCGCTCAACTGCACCTTCTGCTCCACCGCCACCCAGGGCTTCAACCGCAACCTGTCCACCGCCGAGATCATCGGCCAGGTGTGGGTGGCGGCCAAACACCTGGGCAACGTGCCGCACAAGCAGCGCAGGCTCACCAACGTGGTGATGATGGGCATGGGCGAACCGCTCATGAACTTCGACAACGTGGTGCGGGCCATGAGCGTGATGCGCGACGACCTGGGTTACGGCCTGGCCAACCGGCGCGTTACTTTGTCCACCGCCGGCCTGGTGCCAATGATTGACCGGCTGGGGCAGGAGAGCGACGTCTCGCTGGCGGTATCACTGCACGCGCCCAACGATGAGCTGCGCACGCAGCTGGTTCCACTCAACAAGAAGTATCCCGTGGCCGAACTCATGGACGCCTGCGTGCGCTACGCCCAGCGCAAGAAGGGCGAGTCGGTGACGTTCGAGTACACCCTGATGAAGGGCGTGAACGACCAGCCCGAACAGGCCCGCGAGCTGGTGCAGCTGATGCGCGAGTTCGACAACCGGCTGCAGATGAAGGATGCGGCCAAGATCAACCTGATCCCGTTCAACCCGTTCCCCGGTACGCGCTATGAGCGCCCCGACGACGTCGCCGTGCGGCGTTTCCAGAAACTGCTGAACGACGCTGGCCGGATCGCCCCGGTGCGTCGTCCGCGCGGTGATGATATCGATGCCGCCTGCGGTCAGCTCAAGGGCCAGGTGATGGACCGCACCCGCCGCCAGGCGGACTTCCAGAAACACCTGGCCGAACAGGAAAAGCGCTGATGGGCGTGCGTGGCGCGCTGCTGCTGGCAGCGGTGGTGGCCCTGGCGGCCACGGCCTGTTCACGCCTCACCTTCGTCAAGCCCAGTGCGGAGCGCGGCCACTACGACCAGGTTGCGCCCGACTACCGTTTCGGCGACTCCGCGGAGAGCCGTCGGCTCTCGCAGGTACACAATCACATAGCAGCGGCTGGGCGCGCCCTGGATGCCGGCCAGATCGACAAGGCGGAGGAGTCGGCACGCGCCGCGCTGAAGATCGATCGCCACGCCCCCCGGGCACTGACCATGATGGCCCTGGTGGAAATGGTCCGCGGCCGCAGCGAAGAGGCCGGGCGCTATTACGCCAGCGCCGCCGAACACGCTCCTGAAAACGGCGCGATCCAGAACAACTACGGTGCGTGGCTGTGCCGGCAGGGTCGGGCAGCCGAGTCGATGGACTATTTCGAGCGGGCAGTAGCCGACCCCGGCTACGCGGCCCGGGCCGATGCCCTGGCCAATGCGGGCGCCTGCGCAGAGACCGCCGGTCGCGGCGATCGCACCGAGGCTTACCTTCGTGCCGCGCTCAAACTCGATCCTGAAAACAGCGTGGCATTGTCAGCGATGGCTGAATACCAGTACCGTAACGGCCGGTACCTGGAAGCGCGGGCTTTCTCGCAGCGGCGGCTGGCAGCAGCACCGGCAACCGGCGAGGCTTTAATGCTTGCGTCACAGATTGAAGAGAGAATGGGCGACAGTGTCGCCGCAGAACGTTATCGTCAGCGGCTGGGAACGGAATTCCCTCACGCGTCGCAGCAGACCCCCGGGGGATAGCAGTCCACATGTCATCCGCAGCGAATGCAGGCGTTCCCCAGCAGGGGTCCGGTCTTCGCCTCAGACAGGCGCGCGAGGCCGCCGGACTGGGTATCGCCGAAGTAGCAGCGCAAATGCACGTTCCCGCGCGTGTTGTGTCATCGCTTGAAGAAGGGCGGTGGGAACACCTGGGTGCGGCTGTGTTCGTCCGTGGCCATCTGCGCAGCTATGCCCGCATCGTCGGCCTTGCCGAGGCTGATCTTCCGGTGGCCGATGAGCTGCCCCCGGTTGCACCGCCCGCACTCCAGCCGCGTACTTTCACGCCGCGCTATCGGCGCATTGCCGAGCAGGCTGCACGGCGCATGGTGTACGTGGTAATCACAGCAACCCTGGTGGTCCCGGTGTGGATGGTGACCCGCGGCCACATGGAGGGTTCGCCCGCCGAAGTCGCTTCGCTGGACCTGGCTCGCGGGCCGTTGGACGAAGGGCAGGGCACTACCGCGCTGAATGACTCCGCCCAGCGGCAACAGCGCCCGCTGGCAGCCTCCATGACCCCCATCCAGACCCGCCGGGCCCAGCCGCCTGCGGCGGTTGAGGGGAGCACGCCCGGGGCACCCGTCCTGACCTTGCGCTTCAACGAAGACAGCTGGGTGGAGATCAGCGGCCGCAACGGCCGCCAGCTGGAGCAGGCACTGCTCCGCGCCGGCGAGGAGCGCAGCTACGCAGCCGGTGAAGTCAGCCGCATCGTGCTTGGCAATGCGGGCGCGGTGGAGGTGATCCGGTTCGGCGATGTTCAGGATATCCAGCCGTTCCAGCGGGCGAACGTGGCGCGCTTTACGGTATCCTCCGACGGTTCGCTCGCTCCGCTGGCCGACTGACGTCGCCCGCAGCGCGGGCGAAGGCCGGCCGGCCACTGGTCGCGGGCCACACATATCCAGATGACAGGAGCTGCCCGCGCTTGCGCGCCGGGTGGGAGAAAGCATGGCAATTGACGATGTTTACGACGATCACGAACAGGGCGAGCGCGTCCGCGACTGGCTCCGGCGCAACAGCCTCGGGCTGGCCGGTGGCATTGCGATCGGACTCGCGCTGATCGGCGGCTGGCAGTGGTGGAACAAGCACCAGCACGGCCAGCGCGTGGCTGAGGGCGAGCGGTATCAGGCGGTGGTGGATGCCATCGCCGCGGGCGATCTGGAGCAGGCCGGCGCGCATGCGGACACGCTGGACTCGGACAGCTATACCATCCTGGCCGCGCTCAGCCTGGCCAAGGCCCAGTTCGAAACCGGAGACGCCGAAGCTGCAATCGCGACGCTGCGCGGGGCCGGCAGTTCCGATCCGGCACTCGAGCCGATCCGCCAGCACCGGCTGGCCCAGCTTCTGATCGAAACCGGGCAGGCCGCCGAAGCCGTCGACCTTCTGGTGGACAGCCAGGATCCGGCTTCGCTGGAAACGCTGGGCGATGCCCAGGTGATCCTGGATCGCCGCGAAGACGCACGCGAGTCCTACCAGGCCGCCCTGCGCAACCTGGACGTGGCAGCGCCGCAGCGCGGGCTGGTCGAACTCAAACTCATCGACGCTGGCGGCAAGCCGGCGCAAGCCGGGGCAATTTGATGAAGTCAGTGAACACAGGCATGGGAACGGCGCTGCTGCGCGGAGCGGTGGTGCTGTCCTGCGCCGTGGCCCTGGCCGGTTGCGGCACGGTCCGCGGCTGGTTTGGCAGTAGTGATGATGAGCCCAGCGCAACCGAACCGATGCCGCTGCAGGATTTCACCCAAAGCGCGTCAGTGCAACGGATCTGGAGCACCGGGGTCGGCAAGGGCGAGCGCCGGATCGGTGCGCGCCAGGGCCCGGCTATCGCCAACGGCCGGGTCTATGCGGCAGCGCTGACCAAAGGCGTGCGCGCCTTGGACCTGCAGAGCGGCAGCACGCTGTGGCATTACGACTCCGATCTCCAGCTCGCCGGTACGCCCGGCGTGGGCGAGGGTCTTGTGGCCGTGGGCAGCCTGGAAGGCAAGGTGGTTGCGCTTGACGCTGAAACCGGCGCAGAGCTCTGGACCGCCCAGCTCGGCAACGAAGTCATCGCACCGCCCGCCATCGGCCAGGGGCTGGTAGTGGTTCGTTCCAACGATGGCCGTATTACCGCGTTCGATGCCCGCAGCGGAGCAGAGCGCTGGTTCTGGGTGCAGGAGCTGCCCTCGCTGACCGTGCGCGGCAATGATGCACCCACGATCGGTCCCGGATATGTGTTCGTCGGCAATGACGACGGCACCGTGATCGCCCTGAGCATGGCTGATGGCCAGCCGATCTGGGAGCAGCAGGTTGGCATGCCCGACGGACGCACCGAGCTCGAGCGCATGGCCGATATTGATGGCAGCCCCGTGCTCGACAACGTCACCCTGTATGCCAGCAGCTACCGCGGGCAGACGATGGCAATCGACGCACCGTCCGGCCGGCCGCGTTGGGTCAGCGATCGCGGCGGCCCGGGTCGCCTGGGCCAGGGTTTCGACCGGCTCGTGATCGCCGATCGTCATGGCACGGTGTGGGCGCTGGACAAGAACAGCGGCTCCAGCCTGTGGCAGCAGGCGGCACTGGCGCGACGCAACCTGACCTCGGCGGCGATCCATGACAACCACGCCGTCGTAGGCGACTTCGATGGTTACCTGCATTGGCTGCGCATGGACAACGGTGAGCTGGCAGCACGTGTCCGTGCCGGACGCCATCCGATCAAAGGCGCACCGCTGGTCGCCGACGGCATTCTGGTAGTGCAAACGGTCCGCGGCGACCTGAGCGCTTACCGGCTGCAGCACTGATACGACAGGCGCAAACCCCCAATGCTCCCCCTGGTTGCCCTGGTCGGACGCCCCAACGTGGGCAAGTCGACCCTGTTCAACGTACTCACCCGCAGCCGCGACGCGCTGGTCCATGACCAGCCGGGGGTAACCCGCGACCGCAACTACGGTATCTGCCGCCTGGATCCGGAGCGACCTTTCGCCCTGGTCGATACCGGCGGCATCACCGACGAGGAAGAAGGGCTGGCCGGCGCCACCGCGCGCCAGTCCAGGACCGCGGCGGAAGAAGCCGACCTGGTGCTGTTCGTGGTCGATGGCCGCGAAGGCGCTTCTGCGCTGGATGACGAGCTCCTGGGCTGGCTGCGCAAGAGCGGCCGCCCGGTGTTGCTGGTGGTCAACAAGACCGACGGCATCGACGCCCGCGTTGCGCAGGCCGAATTTTCGCGCTACGGCTTCAAGGACGTGTTCCCGGTGTCTTCAGCGCACCGGCAGGGTATCGATCCGCTGCTGGCCCAGGTGTTGTCGATGCTACCGGCCCAGGGCGTTGAGCTCGAGGATGATCCGGAGCGCAAGCGGGTGGCCTTCATCGGTCGTCCCAACGTGGGCAAGTCCACCCTGGTCAATCGCCTGCTGGGCGAGGAGCGCATGATCGCTTCCGACGTGCCGGGCACCACTCGCGATTCGATCTCCGCCGAGCTGGAACGTGAGGGCCATAAGTACACTCTGATCGATACCGCCGGCATCCGTCGCAAGGCGCGTGTGGATGAGGTGGTGGAGAAGTTCTCCATCATCAAAACCCTGCAGGCGATCGAGCACTGCCAGGTGGCCGTGGTGATGCTGGACGCCAGCGAGGGCGTCACCGACCAGGACGCCAGCGTGCTGGGCGCAGTGCTGGATGCCGGCCGGGCGCTGGTGATCGCGGTCAACAAATGGGACGGGCTGAGCACCTATCAGCGCGAACAGACGGCAGCGCTGCTCTCGCGCAAGCTGGCCTTCGTGCCGTGGGCGGAGTCGGTGCGCATCAGCGCGCTGCACGGATCCGGGCTGAAGGAACTCTTTGCCGCCATCCATCGGGCGCATGCGGCCACCACCCGCCAGCTCAGCACTTCGGAAATCAACCTGGCGCTTGAAATCGCCAGTGAAGCGAACCCGCCACCGGCGGGGGGTGGGCATGCGCCCAAGCTCCGCTTCGGTCATCCGGGTGGCATCAGCCCGCCCACCATCGTGATTCATGGCAATCGGCTGCGGACCCTGCCGGACAGCTACAAGCGCTACCTGGAAAACTTCTTCCGCAAGCGCTTCAAGCTTGTGGGCACGCCCGTGCGGTTCTTTTTCAAGGAGGGGGAAAACCCCTACAAGGACCGCAAGAACGTGCTTACCACGCGGCAGGAAGGCAAGAAAAAGCGCATGATCCGACACGTCAAACGCAAGGGCTGAACCATGCAGGCGGCAACGACACTTGGCATTCTGGCTGGTGGGCAGGCCTTGCGTCTGGGTGGTCTGGACAAGGCCTGGTTGCAGCGCGGCGGGATCGCGCAGGTGGAGCGGCTGGCCGCGCGGCTGGCCGACGGTGTCGGAGAGGTCCTGGTCAGCGCCAACCGCAACCACGACGCCTATGCACGCATAGGCCTGGCCACGGTGGCGGATCGGGTGGCCGGCATCGGTCCGCTCGGCGGGTTGGATGCCCTGGCCCGAGCCTGCTCGGGTGAGTGGCTGCTGACCGTGCCGGTGGACGTGGTGAACATCAACGACTGCCTGCTGCGCAGGCTCTTGGCCTGTGGCGACCAGGGCGCCTGGGTGGTGGACGATGACGGTCCGCAGCCGCTGGTTGCACTGTGGCCGGTTGACCGGCTGCGGCCGGCGCTCGCTACCGCGATCGAATCTGGCCAGCTGGCCGTCCATGCGTTGCAGGCAAAGCTGGGCATGACTCCGCTTCGGCTGGAAGGGGTACGCTTCGGTAATCTCAATACCCCACAGGACCTGGCCGACGCCGGCATTGAAACTGGATGACCGATTTTCCTACCCGTATTTCCTACGCTGAAGCTTCAGCGATTATCAAAGACACTGGTTCCACCCACCGCATGCCGGTTGAGCGCTGCGCGCTGCAGCGGGCCCATGGCAAGGTGCTGGCCGCCGATGTAGTGGCCACGGTGGCCCAGCCGCCGTTCGACAACTCGGCCATGGACGGGTTTGCACTGCGCCACGCCGACCTCGACGCGGAAGGGGAAACCACCTTGCTCCTGGCCGGCGAGCAGTTCGCCGGCACTGCCGGCCAGCCGCCACTGCAGCCGGGCGAGTGTGTGCGGATCACCACTGGCGCGCCGATGCCGCCGGGCGCCGACACGGTGGTCATGAAGGAGAACACCCGGGTCGAAGGTGACACCGTCCATGTGGTGGTGGCACCGACGGCAGGGCGCAACGTGCGCCACGCTGCCGAGGACACCGCGCCCGGTGATCTGCTGCTGCGGGCCGGAGATGTGCTCAGCCCTGCGCGGATCGGCCTGTGCGCCATGCAGGGGCTGGCCGAACTGGAAGTGACCCGCGTGCCCACGGTGGCGGTATTCAGCACCGGTGATGAGCTGATCGAACCGGGCCTGCCACTGGGACCGGGGCAGATCTACAACTCCAACCGCGAACAGCTGATGGGCCTGCTGCGCAACGACGGCCTGGACCCGGTGGCGTGGCCGAACCTCGCCGATGAACCAGCCCAGGTGGAATCTGCGCTGCGCCACGCCGGCCACGCATTCGACCTGGTGATCACCACCGGCGGCGTCTCCGCCGGCGAGAAGGATTACCTGCCCGCGCTCATGCAGGCCCAGGGCAGGGTGCTGTTCTGGAAGTCCCGGCTCAAGCCCGGCATGCCGGTGCTGCTGGCCGACGGCGCCAGCCTGGGCCATGCGCTGTTCCTGTGCCTGCCGGGCAACCCGGTGTCGGTGCTGGCCACCTGGCTGGCATTGGGACGGCCGCTGGTGGATGCCATGCGCGGCCGCGAGCCACGCCAGCGCATGTACGCACGCCTGACGACCGATTGGCGCAAGCGCAACGAGCGGTTGGAATTCCTGCGCGGGCGGCTGTGTTGCGGCGCAGATGGTGTGCTGACCATCGAGCCCAATCCCGCCGACGGTTCCCACCGGATGCGCGCGGCAGCCGATTCCGATGCGCTGCTGGTCCTGCAGGAAGGCGCGCGCGACTACGCCGCTGGCGAGGTCGTGGAGATCATTCCCTACTGACCGGCTGGCCGGCGTTCCGCGCAGGCACAGGCGGGACACGGGATAATGCCGGCATGTCAATCCATGAAATTCTTCCCCGCGAAGCCCAGCGCCGTGTTGCCCGCGGCGCAAGGCTGATCGACATCCGCGATGACCACGAGCGCGCTGCCGGCATGGCTGAAGGTGCGCTTGGGGTGAGCCGGGCCGAACTGGAGCGGGCCCCCACCGCGCATATTCCGGCACCCGGCGATGAGGTCATCCTGATCTGCCAGATGGGCGGGCGATCCCGCCAGGCGGCCGAGGCGCTCGCCGCGCTTGGCTATGCCAACGTCGATTCGGTCCTCGGCGGCACCGGCCGCTGGCAGGAGGAAGGCCTGCCCATGAGCGGCCCGCGCGCGGACTTCGATGCCGACTTCCACGAGCGCTATTCGCGCCACCTGTTGCTGCCGGAGATCGGCGTGGAAGGCCAGCAGCGGCTGGAAGCGTCGCGCGTGCTGATGCTGGGCGCGGGCGGCCTGGGTTCACCGGCCGCTTTTTACCTCGCTGCGGCGGGCGTTGGAACCCTGCGCATCGCCGATCCGGACGTGGTGGACCGCAGCAACCTGCAGCGCCAGATCCTGCACACCGAGGCCTCGATCGGCACGCCCAAGGTCGCCTCCGCGGCGGCCACGCTGGGCGCGCTCAACCCGCGCACCCGCATCGAGGCGGTGGCCGAGCTGGTGACCAGCGACAACGTGGAATCCCTGCTGGAGGGGATCGACGTGGTGATCGACGGCGCGGACAACTTCCCGGTGCGCTACCTGCTCAACGACGCCTGCGTGAAGCTCGGCAAGCCGCTGGTCTACGGCGCGGTGCACCGCTTCGAAGGCCAGGTGAGCGTGTTCGACGCCGGCCGCAACCGCGGCACCCAGCCGTGCTACCGCTGCCTGTTTCCGGAGCCGCCGCCGCCGGAATTCGCTCCCAACTGCTCCGAAGCCGGGGTGCTGGGGATCCTGCCAGGGGTGGTGGGGCTGCTGGAAGCCACCGAAGCGATCAAGCTGCTGCTGGGCATCGGCGAGCCGCTGCGCGGGCGCCTGCTGCATTTCGATGCCATGGGAATGCGTTTCCGTGAAACCCGGCTCGGACCGGATCCGGACTGCCCGCTGTGTGCGCCGGGCCGTCCATTCCCCGGTTACATCGACTACGCCGCTTTCTGCTCCGGCGCGTAGCTGCGGTCCCCGTCGACCACGTAGGGCCGGCCTACTCGCCCGCGCCGAAGAACTCCGACAGAGCGTGCCCATACGGCGGATCCAGCGACAGGTCGTTATGTCCGGCATCGGCAATATCGACCACCTGCGGCGGCCGGGGCAGGGCGGCGATCAACCGGTCCGTGTTGCGCGCAGGAATGATCTCGTCGTTCGCCGCACGCAGCACCAGCACCGGCTGCGTGAAGTCGCGCAGCGCCTGCGCCGAGTCGTAGCGCTCGCGCAGCAGCCAGCGCACCGGCAGCCACGGGAAGTGCGCCTGGCCCACCGCCGCCATGCTGTCGAAAGGAGTGATCAGGGCCAATCCGGCCACCGGGCGATGCGCGGCCACGTGGGCGGCCACCCCGCTGCCCAGGCTGCGCCCGATCACGCCCACCGGCTCGCCGGGATGCAGCGCGCTGACGTGGTCGAACAGCGCAAGCGCGTCGGCCTTCAGGTCCTGCTCCCGCGGCACGCCTTCGCTGGCTCCATAGCCGCGGTAGGCCAACAGGTACACGCTGCGGTGCGGCAGCCACGCACGGAAATCATCGCGGTTGTGCTCCACGCTCTCCGCGTTGCCGCCGAAATAAAGCACCGGCGGACCGAGGCTTTCATTGACGATCCAACCGCGCAGGATGACGCCATCGCGTTCGATGGCGAAGTCGGTTCCGGGCGCATCCGCGCGCGTCTGCGCCGGCAGATAAACGAAGCTCCGCTGCTGCAGGAACATCAGCAGGCACAGGGCCAGATAGGCCAGTGCCAGGACCGCGACCAGGACGCCGACGGCCCGCAAAGGCTCAGCCCTTGTCCGGGGTGCGCTGCAGGGCCTGGAAAGCTTCCAGTTGCTCCGGTGTCGCCTCGCGCTGGTGCTGCGCCTTCCACTCGCTGAAAGGCATGCCGTAGAAATGATCACGGGCCGCGCTGCGATCCATCTCGATCCCGTGTTCGGCAGCGGCTTCGCCGTACCAGTCGGCCAGGCAGTTGCGGCAGAAGCCGGCGAGGATCATCAGGTCGATATTCTGCACATCCGGGCGCTGCCGCAGCAGGTGATCCCGCAGGCGGCGGAACACGGCGGCTTCGATTTCGGTGGTGGTGCGATCTGCTTCGGTCATGTGTGGGGAATCCCGGTGCTTTCGCCCACGGGATGAAACGGCGAGAATAGGGGCTTCGACTCTATCGCAGCGCACCTCTTTCCGCATGACCGCACGCATCCTCGACGGCAGGGCCATTGCCGACAGCCTGCTCGATTCGCTCCGCCTCAAGGTCGAGGCCCGGCTGGGTGATGGCAAGCCTGCTCCCGGCCTGGCCGTGGTGCTGGTGGGCAGTGACCCAGCGTCGCAATCCTACGTGCGCAACAAGCGCCGCGCGGCCGAAAAAGTCGGCATCCGCGCGCTCGATTACGACATGCCGGCCGGCACCACCGAGGCCGAGCTGCTGGAACTGATCGACCGCCTGAACGCCGATCCGGGCGTGCACGGCATCCTGGTGCAGCTGCCGCTGCCGGGCATCCCCGACGCCACCCGCCTGATCCATCGCATCGACCCGCGCAAGGACGTGGACGGCTTCCATCCGGAAAACGTCGGCCACCTGGCCCTGCGCCAGTTCGGCCTGCGGCCCTGCACGCCGCGCGGCATCACCACGCTGCTTGCCTGGACCGACCGCCCGGTGCGCGGCCAGAACGCCACCATCGTGGGCGTCAGCAACCACGTGGGCCGCCCAATGGCGCTGGAGCTGCTGATCGCCGGCTGCACCGTCACCTGCTGCCACAAGTTCACCCCGCGCGAGGTCCTGCGCCAAAGTGTGGCCAACGCCGACATCCTGGTAGTGGCAGTGGGCCGGCCGGATCTGGTGCCGGGCGAATGGGTCAAGCCCGGCGGGGTGGTGATCGACGTGGGCATCAACCGGCTCGACGATGGCCGCCTGGTGGGCGACGTTGGATTCGAAGCCGCAGCGCAGCGCGCCAGCTGGATCACCCCGGTGCCGGGCGGGGTAGGGCCGATGACCGTGGCCACCCTGATGCAGAACACCCTGGAAGCCGCCGAAGCGGCCGAGAACCATGACGCCAACCGCTGGAGCGCGGCCCGCTAGAACGCAGGGTTCCTGGCGCACGCTGCCCTCCGGAGGAGGTACAATGGCGTGCTTCCCCAGATCCGGACCGCCCATGCTGCGCATCCAGGCCGAAGCGCTCACCTACGACGATGTTTCCCTCGTCCCAGCGCATTCCACCGTCCTGCCCAAGGACGTCCTGCTCGCCGCCCGGCTGACCAGGAACCTGCACCTGAACCTGCCGATCGTGTCCGCTGCCATGGACACGGTGACCGAGGCGCGCCTGGCGATCGCCATGGCCCAGCTCGGCGGCATCGGCATCATGCACAAGAACATGAGCCCCGAGCGCCAGGCCGCGCACGTGCTGCAGGTGAAGAACTTCGAGGCCGGGGTGATCCGCGAGCCGTTCACCGTCAGCCCGCAGACCTCGATCGGCGAGGTGCTCAAACTCACCCGCGCGCGCAACATCTCCGGCGTGCCGGTGGTCGAAGGCGACCAGCTGGTGGGCATCGTCACCGGGCGCGACATGCGCTTCGAAAAGAAGCTCGACGATCCGGTGAAGAACATCATGACCCGCAAGGACAAGCTGGTCACGGTGAACGAGGGCGCCAGCGACGAGGAAGTGATCGAGCTGCTGCATCGCCACCGGATTGAAAAGGTGCTGGTGGTCAACGACCAGTTCCAGCTGCGCGGCCTGATCACCGTCAAGGACATCCAGAAAGCCCAGGACAACCCGAACGCGGCCAAGGACAACTCCGAGAGCCTGCTGGTGGGTGCCGCTGTTGGCGTCGGTGGCGACACCGAAGAGCGCATCGAGCGCCTGGCCGCGGCCGGCGTCGACGTGATCATCGTTGATACCGCCCACGGCCATTCCCAGGGCGTACTCAACCGCGTGTCCTGGGCCAAGAAGCACTATCCGCAGCTGCAGGTGGTGGGCGGCAACATCGTTACCGGTGATGCCGCTCTGGCGCTGATGGATGCCGGTGCCGACGCGGTCAAGGTCGGCGTGGGGCCGGGTTCGATCTGCACCACCCGCGTGGTGGCAGGCGTAGGCGTGCCGCAGATCACCGCGATCGACATGGTCGCCGAAGCACTGCAGGACCGCATCCCGCTGATCGCCGATGGCGGCATCCGCTATTCCGGCGATATCGGCAAGGCGCTGGCCGCTGGAGCCTCCACGGTGATGATCGGCGGCCTGTTCGCCGGCACCGAGGAAACCCCGGGCGAGACCGAGCTCTACCAGGGCCGCAGCTACAAGAGCTACCGCGGCATGGGCAGCCTGGCGGCGATGGAGAAGGGGTCCAGCGACCGCTACTTCCAGGAGGCCGCGACCGCCGACAAGCTGGTGCCCGAGGGCATCGAGGGCCGCGTGCCCTACCGCGGCCCGCTGGCAGGCGTGATCCACCAGCTCATCGGCGGCCTGCGCGCGACCATGGGCTACGTCGGCTGCGCCACCGTTGAAGAGATGCGCACCAAGCCGCAGTTCGTGAAGATCACCGGCGCAGGCCAGCGCGAAAGCCACGTCCACGACGTGCAGATCACCAAGGAACCACCGAACTACCGCATGGGGTGAAGAAGGCGGGTGCCCGGTCTTCACGCGGTTTCGCGCGCATGGCGCGCTCCTACGGAGGCGGCCCGTTTTGCCCACGTGGCCCTTTCGGCTGGCGATGTTGTAGGAGCGCGCCATGCGCGCGAAACCGCGTGACTTCCCCCATCCCGCGTTCAGCGACCAACCCAGACACCCCCCGGATCACCCACGCCCGCCAACGGATCCACCGTTCCCCGCACCCCGGGCCGAGAACCTGCCAATGACCGACATCCATGCCGACAAGATCCTGATCCTCGATTTCGGGGCGCAGTACACCCAGCTCATCGCCCGCCGGATCCGCGAGATCGGCGTGTACTGCGAAGTCTGGGCATGGGACCACGACCCGTCCGAGATCGCCGATTTCGCGCCGAAGGGGATCATCCTCTCCGGCGGCCCGGAGTCGACCACGGTGGAAGGCTCGCCGCGCGCGCCGCAGGAAGTCTTCGACAGCGGCGTGCCGCTGCTGGGCGTGTGCTACGGCATGCAGACCATGGCCCGCCAGCTGGGCGGGCAGACCGAATCCGCCGACCAGCGCGAATACGGCCACGCCGTGATCGAGCGCCTGGCCCAAGACCGGCTGCTGGCCGGACTGGCCGACCATCCCGGCACGCCCGCGCGGCTGGATGTGTGGATGAGCCACGGCGACCACGTCTCGAAGGAGCCCCCGGGCTTCGTGGTCACCGCCAGCACCGATCGCGTGCCGGTGGCCGCCTTCGCCAATGACGACAAGCGCTGGTACGGCGTGCAGTTCCATCCGGAAGTCACCCACACCACCCAGGGCCAGACGATGTTCCGGCGCTTCGTGGTCGATATCTGCGGCTGCCAGACCCTGTGGACCGCGGCCAACATCATCGAAGACCAGATCGGCCAGGTGCGCACCAAGGTGGGCAGCGACGAGGTGATCCTGGGTCTGTCCGGCGGTGTTGATTCCTCGGTGGTGGCCGCGCTGCTGCACCAGGCGATCGGCAAGCAGCTCACCTGCGTGTTCGTCGATACCGGCCTGCTGCGCTTTCAGGAGGCGGACCAGGTAATGGCCACTTTCGCCGACCACCTAGGCGTGCGCGTGGTCAAGGTTGATGCGGCCGACCGCTTCTTCGGCGCACTGGCCGGAGTCAGCGACCCGGAAGCCAAGCGCAAGATCATCGGCAACCTGTTCATCGAGATCTTCGAAGAGCAGGCCAACAAGCTGAAGAACGCCCGTTGGCTGGCCCAGGGCACCATCTATCCCGACGTGATCGAGTCGGCCGGCAGCCGCACCGGCAAGGCCCACATGATCAAGAGCCACCACAACGTGGGCGGCCTGCCTGAGCACATGAACCTCGGCCTGGTGGAGCCGCTGCGCGAGCTGTTCAAGGACGAAGTGCGCCGTCTGGGCGTGGAGCTCGGCCTGCCCGAGAAGATGGTCAACCGCCATCCGTTCCCCGGCCCGGGCCTTGGCGTCCGCATCCTCGGTGAAGTGAAGCGCGAATACGCCGAACTGCTGGCCCGCGCCGATGCAATCTTCATCGAGGAACTCTTCCGCGCCGGCCTGTACGACAAGACCAGCCAGGCGTTTGCCGTGTTCCTGCCGATCAAGTCGGTGGGCGTGGTGGGCGATGCCCGTGCCTACGAATGGGTGATCGCGCTGCGCGCGGTGGAAACGGTGGACTTCATGACCGCCCGGTGGGCGCACCTGCCACATGAGTTCCTGGGGCGCGTATCCAACAGGATTATCAATGAGTTGCGCGGAGTTTCTCGCGTAGTTTATGACATCAGTGGGAAGCCGCCTGCCACCATTGAGTGGGAGTGACGATAAAACCGCCCGCGCGGAGCCGCTGGCTTTCGCAGCCGCAATGACGCACTCTTACCAAGTCCTGATCGATGCGATGAGAGTATGAGAATGAACGCGACAACCACTCTTTCCAGCAAGTACCAGATTTCCATCCCGAAGGCCGTGCGGGAAGAGCAGAACTGGGAAGCCGGGCAGGAATTTGTGTTCATTCCAAAGGGTAAGGGTGTTCTGGTCATACCGGTGCCCGAGCTGGAACAATTGGCCGGAATTGCCAAGGGCGCTCGCACTGACGGATACCGCGACCGCGGGGATCGCTACTGATGGCGGCGGCGCTGCGTCTGGTCGACACCTCGGCCTGGATCGAGTGGCTGGTCGGCAGCGCACTGGGCAAGCGCCTGGGTAAGCAGATCCCGGACAAGCAGGAATGCATCGTACCGACGATCGTCCAGCTCGAACTCTCGAAATGGCTGGTGCGTGAACTCGGCGATGACCAAGCCGATCAGATGATCGCTTATACCCAGAAGTGTGTCGTGGTGCCTCTGGATACGACCATCGCTCTGCTCGCAGCGGACCTGCACCGTGAGCACAAATTGACCACCGCCGATGCCATCGTTTACGCAACAGCCCGGCACGAGGGAGCGGAGCTGCTCACCTGTGATGCCCATTTCCAGGGATTGCCCGACGTGGCATTGTTCGCCAAGACCGCTTGAAGATACGGATAACACCGGTGCGCCATGAGCGGGAAGTCGCAGGCCGCAACGGCTCGCGCGTTGAAGGAATCACCCCTTCGCCGCCATCCTTTTTGGGCTCCCGTACCTCTTCCGCGTCTTCAAACTCGGTGACATTTCAGACGCGTTGATGGGCGTCGGGCTCGTGTCACTTGGCGTATGCTGGCTCATCAACCGGGGCAGCAAGCTGGACAAGGGCAAGCCACTGGGCTCCTCATTTCTCGTGCTGTCGATCATGTTGCTCTTCGCGAACCTTGTGGTGGTTTCTCTTCGATGACCGCAGACAAATCCTCGATGACGTGGAGTCCGCAACAAACCCGAGTTCGATGGTCCGTGGCCAAGATCCTTGGTTTCGTACTCACTTTCGGTGGCCTTCTGATTGCGCTGTACTACAACCAGTTCTCACCGACTGCGCCGAATCTTGACCTGGCCCTGGCAGGTTGGCTCGTATGGGCCGTCGGGCTGGCCATTCTGGTGGTCCAGCGGTTTAAAAGTCAGCGTGGCAGCGGCGATCAGGAACGCGCGGGGTAGTGGCTTGGACACGTCGTATGATCAGCCGCGCGACCGGATGAGCATTCTCCTTGCGATCAAGCGGCGCGTGGAAGAGCTTCCACTTGCGGCCTACTGCCTTGTCGCAGGAGTCGCCGCGCTGATCGGGTCATTCGCGCTTGTTGCCGGAGTCGTTTTAGTGGCCGGCGTCTTCGGAGTGGATGCCATGCCAGACGGCCCTGGAGGGTCGTTGGGCGTCGCAGACGTTGTAGGAACACTCATCTTTGCTCCCGTTGTCGAAACCTTCCTGTTCGCCGGGCTGTTGAAACTGCTGTCGGGTTTGGGGCCCTTGCGGTCCTGCGTTGTTTCGGCGGTAATCTGGGGCCTCGCGCACGGTCTGCTTGAGCCCATCCGTTTCGCCGGTTCAGTCTGGAGTTTTTTCGTTTTCGGCTTTGGCTACCTGCTCTGGGGACAGCGCTCGTTCAAACATGGCTTTGTGGCGGCGGCCGTGCCCCATGTCATCGTCAACTGCGTGGCGCTTGCGATTTGGGCCGGCGGAACAGGTTGACCACGGAATGACCATCGAGAAAACCCAGGTCCCGCAGGGCTGACAGGAGTATTGATGCGACTGTTACTTACGATCGTGCTGTGCCTCACTTCCTGGGCTGCTACTGCCGGGCAGCCGCCAGATGCAAGGTGTTCATACGACCAGGAAGCGATGCTCGCCCTCGATGAGGCGGCTTTTGACCAGGACCTTCCTGACGGGGGCTGGCGGAAGATCGGCAACATCCCGGGGTGCGAGGTGGCGGCGGCGGAGCTGATCGCAGCCTATCGGGCGCGGCACCCGGGATCGTCTTCCACGGTGGCGTGGCACGAAGGCCAGATGCTGGCGTCTGCCGGCCTGCATGAGCAGGCGATTCCGGCACTGGAGAGCGCGAGGAAGGATCCAGTCCTGGATGGCGCCGGGTGGAACCACTACGTCGACGCGACGATCGCTTTCCTTGCTGGCGACAGGGAAGGTCTGGAACGGGCGCGAGACCGGCTGGCCGCAGTGCCCCATGACGAGACATCAGGCCTGCCGCCTCTGGTCGAGGGCTATATCGTGCTGCCGACGCAGCCGGGCCAGCCACCGATGAGGCTGCGCTGGCCGCCGAACATCGATGTGGTCGAGGGCCTGCTCAACTGCTTCGGCAAGCCCTACAACGACGCTTATGGCTCGGCCTGCCGACCCGATTGAGCCGCAGGCTCAAAACCCCCAGCTCAACACCAGCGCCACGCGCCCGTCCGCCAGCCGCGCATCACCCACCGACGCCGCCACCAGCTCGCTGTAGCTGGAGGTATCGCTGTACTGCAGGCGGGCGTTGATCGGCCCGAAGTCGCGGTCAAGGCCCACCAGCCAGTCGCTGTAGCTGTCGCCAGCGGCGTCGTCCAGGTCGTAGTGGCCGGCCTGCAGGCCCAGAGTGAAGCCGGTCTCGCCCAGCGGGAAGTCGGCGCCGGCGTAGTAGTACCAGCCCTTGGCGCCGAGGTTGAAGATGTCGGGCGAGTAGGCGACGCCGACGTTGTAGTAATCGGCGAATGCCAGGTTGGCCTCGATTTCGGTGTAGTCGATATCGTAATCGGCGCCGTTGTGGCCGGGGTAGGCCACGTGCGAGATGGCCACGTCCAGTTCCGTACCGGCACCCAGTTCCCCGGCCCAGCCGAGATAGGCGCTGACTTCGTAATCCATCCCGTCATCGGGATCGCCGAAATCCACGTTCGAGCCGGCGGCTCCCACATAGAACCCGCTGGCATGCTCAACCATCAGGTCCAGCTGCAGCGCCGGATCTTCCATGGTCTGCGAGACGCCGCGCCACACATAGTCGCTGGCGGCGACCAGTTCGCCGCCGAACGACCAGGCGGTATCCCCGCCGGCCTCCTGGGCGTGGGCGGGCAGGGCGGCAACGGCAAAAGCGGCCGTCAGCGCGGCGCAGATCGTGGACTTCATCATTTCCTGGACTCCAGCCCCGGACGGGCAAACCGGGCGACAATATACGCCAGCGGCCCCTGCGTAAATTCGCGTTGACAGGGCAGGGTACGCTCCCACCATGCCTGCCCCGAAATTTCCCCGGAGAATGCCGTGTCCCTGCGCTTTGCCCCCCTTGCCTGCGCCCTGATCCTCGCCGCCTGCGGTGGCAGCCAGCCCGGTGCCGATGGTTCCGGCGCAACCGGTGGCGCCGAGGAAAAGGTCCTCAACGTCTACAACTGGTCGGACTATGTGGCCGCGGACACGATCGCCAACTTCGAGGCGGCGACCGGCATCAAGGTCAATTACGACGTGTACGCCGAGAACGAGACGCTGGAAACCAAGCTGGTGGCCGGCGGTTCGGGCTATGACGTGGTCTTTCCTTCGGCGCGCCCGTTCGCGCAGCGCCAGATCCGCACCGGCCTGTACGCACCGCTGGATAAGGCGCAGCTGCCGAACCTCGAGCATCTGGACCCGGACATCATGGAAGGGCTGACCGACATCGACGAGGGCAACGCCCATGTGGTGCCCTATATGTGGGGAACGACGGGCCTTGGCATCAACGTTGGGAAGGTGACCGCGGCGCTGGGGGCGGATGCGCCGCTGGACTCCTGGAGCCTGCTGTTTGATCCGGCCAACGCGGCGAAGCTGGCCTCCTGCGGCATCCATGTGCTTGATGATGACCAGGAAGCGTTCAGCGCGGCCCTGATCTGGCTGGGCCGCGATCCCAATGCCGGTTCCGCCGATGAGATCGACGCGGTCAGGGAGGCCTATGCCGCCATCCGTCCGCATATCCGCACCTTCAACAACGCTGAATACAAGGACGCGCTGGCCAACGGCGACGCCTGCCTGGTGATGGGCTATTCGGGCGATATCGGCCAGGCCCGCGATGTGGCTACCGAGGCCGCGGAAGCCACCGGTCGCACCGCACCCGACATCCGCTACGTGATCCCGAAGGAGGGGGCGGTGCGCTGGATGGACGTGATCGCGATTCCCAAGGACGCCCGCCACCCCGGCAACGCCCACGCGTTCGTGAACTACCTGATGGAGCCGGCGGTGATCGCCGCCATCACCGACCACGTGGCCTATGCCAACGCCAATCTGGCGGCCACGGAGCTGATCGATCCCGGCATCGCCGCTGATGTGGGTGTTTATCCGCCTGAGGATGTACGCGAGCGGCTGGTGGATCCGGTCTCACTTCCCGATGACGTGCAGCGCCAGCGCGTGCGCGCCTGGACCGGCATCAAGAGCGGCCGCTAGGCAATGTCGGTTCCAGCGCGCAGCGTGATTGCCGAACCCTGGCGCGATCCGGGTGCACAGCCTTTCGTCCGCATCGAGGGCGTCACCCGGGTGTTCGGCCAGACCTACGCCTGCGATGACATCTCGCTGGATATCTACCGCGGCGAGTTCTTCGCGCTGCTCGGCGGCTCGGGCTCCGGCAAAAGCACGCTGCTGCGGATCCTGGCCGGGCTGGAACAGCCCGACCAGGGACGGATCCTGATCGACGGCCTGGACGTGACCAACCTGCCGCCCTACCAGCGGCCGGTGAACATGATGTTCCAGAGCTATGCGCTGTTTCCGCACATGACCGTGGCGCAGAACATTGCCTTCGGCCTGCGCCAGGACCGCATGCCGTCCGCAGAGATCCGCGACCGGGTGCAGGAAATGCTGGAGCTGGTGCGCATGCCCCAGCTTGGCAACCGCAGGCCGCACCAGCTCTCCGGCGGCCAGCGCCAGCGCGTGGCGCTGGCCCGGGCGCTGGCCAAGCAGCCCAAGCTGCTGCTGCTCGACGAACCGCTGGGCGCGCTGGACAAGCGCCTGCGTGAACACACCCAGTTCGAGCTGGTGAACATCCAGGAGCGGGTCGGCACCACCTTCATCATGGTCACCCATGATCAGGAAGAGGCGATGACCATGTCGTCGCGGATCGCAGTGATGGATACCGGGCGCATCGTGCAGGTGTCCACGCCGGCGATGCTGTACGAGTACCCGGCCACGCGCTTCGTGGCCGAGTTCATTGGCGGCATCAACATCTTCGAGGGCCGGGTGCTGGGCATGGACGAGGCGTCCGGCCAGGTGCGGATCCAGTGTGATGCGCTGGATGCAGAACTGCTGGCCCGCCATACCGACCCGCTGCCCGAAGGCACGGCGGTCAGCGTCGCGGTGCGTCCGGAAAAAGTGGACGTGCACGAGACCGAGCCGCAGCGCGGCACCGCCGCCACCGAGAACGTGGTGGTGGGCAAGGTGCGTGACATCGCCTATCTGGGCGACGTATCCATCTACCGGGTGGAGACGGAAGCCGGCGCCATCGTGCGGGTGCAGGAAACCCACGTGGCGCGCAGCTCGGAGCCGCATTACGACTGGGATGACACGCTGTGGCTGTCCTGGGAGGCGGCCAGCGCGGTGGTGCTGACCACATGAGCAGCCGGGGGCGCAACGCCGGCCTGTGGGACTTCTGGTTCGACGTGGTGCGCAACCTGTTCGGCTGGTTCCGCGCGGTCGGGCAGGAATTCCGCACCCGCCGCGGCCGCTTCCTGGTGACCGCGTTGCCGATGCTGTGGCTGGGGCTGTTTTTCCTGGTCCCGTTCCTGATCGTGCTGAAGATCAGCTTCGCCCAGGCCGTGTTCGGGCAGGCACCGCCGTACACCGCTCTCATCGAGCACACCGCCGATGGGGCGGCCTCGCTGCGGCTGCACGTCTCCAACTACGCGATGCTGCTGTCCGATCCGCTGTATGTATCGGCCTACGTGAAATCGCTGCTGTTCGCGTCCGTGTCCACGGTGTTCTGCCTGCTGCTGGGCTACCCGATCGCCTATGGCATCGCCCGCGCACGCCCGACGGTGCGGATGCTGCTGCTGGTGCTGGTGATCCTGCCATTCTGGACCAGCTCTCTGCTGCGCACCTATGCGCTGATCGGCATCCTCAAGACCAATGGGTTGCTGGCCCAGGCGCTGTCGGCGCTGGGCCTGGTGGGCCCTGATTTCGCGCTGCTGCATACCGATATCGCGGTGTATATCGGCATCGTTTACAACTATCTGCCGTTCATGATCCTGCCGCTGACCGCGACGCTGATGCGGCTGGACTTCACCCTGCTGGAAGCCGCGGAGGATCTGGGCTCCCGGCCTTGGCAGGCGTTCCTGCGGGTCACGCTGCCGCTGTCGATGCCGGGCATCATTGCCGGCGCGCTGCTGGTGTTCATCCCCGCGGTGGGCGAGTTCGTGATCCCCGACATTCTCGGCGGGCCGGATGCGCTGACCATCGGCCGGGTGCTGTGGATCGAGTTCTTCACCAACCGCGACTGGCCGCTGGCGGCCGCGGTGACCATCGCCATGCTGGTGCTGATCGTGCTGCCAACGCTGCTGTTCGAGTACTTCGAGAACCGGCGCAACGAGCGGGAGGCCGAGGCATGAGGCGCAACCCGACGCTGCTGTACACGGCCATGGTGGCGGGATATGCGTTCCTGTACATCCCGATCATTTCGGTGATCGTCTACTCGTTCAACGCCTCGCGGATCTCCACGGTATGGGGCGGGTTCTCCACCCGCTGGTACGTGGAACTGCTCGGCAACCAGCAACTGCTGGACGCGGTGCAGCGCAGCTTCCTGATCGCCGCGTTGACCGCCAGCGCGGCGGTGATGCTGGGCACGGCCTGCGGGCTGGCGCTGTCGCGCTTCGGCAAGTTTCCCGGCCGCGGCCTGCTGAGCCTGATGAACTCGGCGCCGATGGTGATGCCCGACGTGATGATGGGCCTGTCCTCGCTGCTGCTGTTCGTGACCCTGCAGCAGGCGTTCGGCTGGCCTGACCGGGGCATGGTCACCATCACCCTGGCGCACATCACGCTCACCGCCTGCTACGTGACCGTGGTGGTGCGATCGCGCATGGCGGGCATGGACGACAGCCTGGAAGAAGCCGCCATGGACCTGGGCGCCAAACCCTGGCGGGTGTTCTTTGTGATCACCCTGCCGTTGATCTCGCCCGCGCTGCTGGCGGGCTGGCTGCTGGCGTTCACCCTGTCGCTGGATGACCTGGTGATTGCCAGCTTCACCTCGGGCCCGGGCTCCAGCACCTTGCCGATGGTGGTGTATTCCAAGGTAAAGATGGGCGTGACGCCCGAGATCAATGCCCTGGCCACGATCATCGTGGTGCTGGTGGCACTGGGCGTCTGCCTGGCCGGAATACTGATGCATCGGCGCACCCCGGCGGATACCTAGGGCGGGGCGCTCGGAGCGGAACGGTAGAATGCGGCCATGCAGCCCGAAGCACCTTTGATCGCTGGCAGTGATGCCGATGGGCCGGACCAGGCCTGGATGCGTCGCGCCCTGGCCTTGGCCGAGCACGCCGAACGCGAGTTCGATGAGATCCCGGTCGGTGCGCTGCTGCTGGGGCCGGACGGAGATGTGCTGGGCGAGGGTTGGAACCGCAACATCACCGATCACGATCCCACCGGCCACGCGGAGATCATCGCCATGCGCCAGGCGGGCAGGGCGCTGGGCAATCACCGCCTGCTCGGCTGCACCCTGTACGTGACCCTGGAGCCCTGCGCCATGTGCTCGATGGCCATGGTGCATGCGCGCATTGCGCGTGTCGTTTATGCAGCCCCGGATCCCAAGACCGGCGCGGCCGGCGGGGTGTTCAACCTGCTGGAGGATCCCCGCCACAACCACCGCGTTGAGGTGGTGCGCGGGGTGCTGGCCGAAGAAGCGGGCCGGCGGCTGACCAACTATTTCCGGCGCAAGCGGGGCAAGGCGCCGCTCTGAAAGCGACCGGGTCCGGCGCCGTCGCTGCGCTATCATGACCGGCTGACCCTGCCGGACCCGCGTATGAATATTGTCTCCCCCGATGCTGCTGAAACCCGCCTGATCTGGCTCGACCTGGAAATGACCGGGCTGGACCCGCGGCGTGATTCCATCCTCGAGATCGCCACGGTGGTGACCGATTCGCAGCTGGAGATTCTGGCGGAAGGCCCGGTGTTCGCCATTGGCCATGATTCCGCCGTACTGGAGGCGATGGACGACTGGAACCGCAATCAGCACGGTGGTTCCGGCCTCTGGCGCCGGGTGCTGGAAGAGGGAGTGCGGATGGATGAAGCCGAACAGCAGACCCTGGCCTTCCTGCGCGAATGGGTGCCAGCCGGGGTGTCTCCCATGTGCGGCAACTCGATCTGCCAGGACCGGCGCTTCCTGTACCGCCGGATGCCGCAGCTGGAGCGCTATTTCCATTACCGCAACCTCGACGTGAGCACGCTCAAGGAGCTTGCCCGCCGCTGGGCACCCGAGGTGTTTGCCGGGGTGAAAAAGAACGCCGCCCACACCGCACTGAGCGATGTGCACGATTCAATTGCGGAGCTGCGTCACTACCGCAAACACATGGCGCAATTGGCCGGCACCTCGTAGGAGCGCGCCACGCGCGCGAAACCGCGTGACGCATCGCCATGGAACGCGGTTTTGGCGGGAACGTCCATTCCATCCGGCCCTTCGCGGCATGGACATGATTCACGCGGTTTCGCGCGCATGGCGCGCTCCTACCGGGGGGTATCCATCCGGCGGCGGGGATTACCGGTGGGGCGGGGCTTTGGGGCGGTCAGCCTGGGGCAGGGGCGCGCCTTGGGGGTCGTGGTGGAACACGCGCACGTCGCGTGGCGCCGAGCCGGGATTCATGCCCATCTCCTGCAGGCGGCTGTGCACGCGCAGCAACAGGTCGCTGCGTGTGCTGCCCAGCTCGTAGGACTTGGCCCAGGCGAACAACGTCAGCTCCACGCCGTTCTCGCCCAGGCGATTGAACACCACTGCCGGCGCTGGATCGTCGATCACGCCGGGGTGTGCACCGGCGAGCTCCAGCAGCGCATCGCGCGCCTGCTCCGGGTCGTCCCGGTAATCGAGCAGCAGGGGAATCTCGAAGCGGCGCCGGGGGTAGGCGGTGAAGTTGACGATCGCTGCGGTGGTGATGCTGCTGTTGGGCAGCACCACCACCCGGTTGTCCGCCGTGCGCAGGCGGGTCTGGAACACGCGGATGTGTTCCACCGTACCTTCCTGGCCAGCCACCTGGACCACATCACCTTCGCGGAAAGGACGCAGCACCACCAGCATGATCCCGGCGGCGATGTTGGACAGCGAGTCCTTCATTGCCAGCGCGATCGCCAGGCCGGCGGCGCCAAGCACCGCCACGATGGAAGCCACCGGCACCCCGAACTGCTGCAGGGCGGCAACCACCGCCACCACCAGCATGGCGGCGTACGACAGATAGCGCAGGAAGCTGGAGACCGTGCTTTCCGCGCCGATGCGCTTGAGCACCAGCTCCAGACGCTGGCTCAGCCGGCGTGCCAGCCAGACGCCTACCAGCAGGATCAGGGCCGCCCCGAGCAGTTTCAGGCTGGTTTGTTCCAGCCAGTGCAGGTAGCGGCCCCAATCGATTGCCATTGCCGGCTCCGGTCAGCCCGCTTTGGACTTGGCCAGCCGCAGCCAGGTGTCCACCACGGTGTCCGGGTTCAACGAGACCGATTCGATCCCTTCGTCCATCAGCCACTGGGCCAGGTCCGGATGGTCGCTCGGACCCTGGCCACAGATGCCCACGTACTTGCCGCGGGCGCGGGCGGCCTTGATAGCCATCGACAGCAGCTTCTTCACCGCCGGATCGCGCTCGTCGAACAGGCCGGCCACGATCGAGGAATCGCGGTCCAGGCCCAGGGTGAGCTGGGTCAGGTCGTTGGAGCCGATGGAGAAGCCATCGAAGATGTCGAGGAACTCGTCGGCCATCAGGGCATTGGAGGGCACTTCGCACATCATGATGATCTTCAGGTCGTTCTCGCCCTTGCGCAGTCCGTTTTCGGCCAGCACTTCGATCACACGACGGCCTTCATCCAGGGTGCGCACGAACGGGATCATCACCCACAGGTTGTCCAGGCCCATCTCCTCGCGCACGCGCAGCACGGCCCGGCATTCAAGGGCAAAGGCGTCGGAGAAGGACGGATCGACATAGCGGCTGGCGCCGCGGAAGCCGATCATCGGGTTCTCTTCCTCGGGCTCGTAGCGCTGCCCGCCGATCAGATTGGCGTATTCGTTGGACTTGAAGTCCGACATGCGCACGATCACCGGGTTCGGCGCCACCGAGGCGGTGAGGGTGGCAATGCCCTCGGCCAGGCGGTCGACGTAGAACGACACCGGATCGGCATAGCCGGCCGTGCGTTCATCGATCTGGCGCTTGATGGCCGCGTCCTGCTGGTCGTATTCCAGCAGCGCCTTGGGATGCACACCAATGTGGCTGGCGATGATCATCTCCAGCCGCGCCAGGCCGATGCCGGCGTTGGGCAGCTGGCCAAAGTCGAATGCGCGCTCCGGGTTGGCCACGTTCATCATGATCTTCAGCGGCGCCTCGGGCATGGCGTCCAGATCGGTGGTGATGCGTTCGAAGGGCAGGGCACCGTCGTAGATGAAACCGGTGTCGCCCTCCGCGCAGCTGATGGTCACTTCCTGTCCGTCCTGGATCAGCTCCAGCGCGTTGCCGGTGCCGACCACCGCCGGCACGCCCAGCTCGCGGGCGATGATCGCCGCGTGGCAGGTGCGGCCGCCGCGGTTGGTCACGATCGCCGCCGAGCGCTTCATCACCGGCTCCCAGTCGGGGTCGGTCATGTCGGCGACCAGCACATCGCCGGGCTGTACCTTGTGCATGTCGTCGATGCTGCGGATCACCCGTGCGGTACCGCTGCCGATGCGCTGGCCGATGGCGCGGCCTTCAGCCACCACCTTGCCGCGTTCGCCGAGCTGATAGCGCTCCATCTGGGTGGCCTTGGCGCGCGACTTCACCGTTTCCGGGCGCGCCTGAAGGATGTACAGCCGGCCGGTCACGCCGTCCTTGCCCCATTCGATATCCATCGGGCGGCCGTAGTGTTCTTCGATGGTCAGTGCCTGGCGGGCCAGCTCGTGCACATCCTCGTCGGTGATCGAGAATTTCGAGCGCAGTTCGGCCGGGGTGTCCTCGGTGCGCACGCGCTCGCCGGGGACATCGGAATACACCATGCGCAGCTGCTTGCTGCCCAGCGAACGGCGCAGGATCGCCGGCTTGTCCTTCTTCAGGGTGGGCTTGTAGACGTAGAACTCGTCCGGATTCACCGCGCCCTGGACCACCATTTCACCCAGGCCATAGCTGGCGGTGATGAACACCACGTCGCGGAAACCGGACTCGGTGTCCAGGGTGAACAGGACGCCCGAAGCGCCGGATCCCGAGCGGACCATCAACTGCACGCCGGCGGACAGGGACACTTCCTCGTGCTTGAAGCCATGGTGCACGCGGTAGGCGATCGCCCGGTCGTTGTAGAGGCTGGCGAAGACTTCCTTGACCTTGAGCACCACGTCATCGGCGCCGGTCACGTTCAGGAAGGTTTCCTGCTGGCCGGCGAAGCTGGCGTCGGGCAGGTCTTCGGCGGTCGCCGAAGACCGCACCGCCACCGCCACGTCGCCGCCGCCGTTGTCGGCGCACAGCTTTGCGTAGGCCTCGCGGATATCGCGGTCCAGCTCGGGCTGCAGCGGCGCGTCCACCACCCAGCCGCGGATTTCCCGGCCGGCCTCGGTTAGCGCCTGCACGTCTTCCACATCCAGTGCACCAAGACGGTCGAAGATCCGCTGGTACAAGGTGTTGTGGGCGATGAATACCTGGAATGCATCCGCAGTGGTAGCAAATCCGCCCGGTACGGTCACCCCCAGCTGGGACAGGTTGCCGATCATCTCGCCCAGCGAGGAATTCTTGCCGCCCACCTGGGCCAGGTCATTCAGCCGCAGGTCTTGCAGCCAGAGGGTATTGGCGCTCAAAGCGATGCTCCGGGAGGAATTTGGAAGTGGGATGCCGGGCACGGTCCGGCGGAAACCGCGCTATTTTAGCAACCCTCCACGCTTTAAGGCCCTTTCATGCCCACTGATTTGTCGCAACTTCCCGTCAGGCCGGTGTTCTACGTCTCCGACGGCACCGGAATCACCGCCGAAACCATCGGCCACAGCCTGCTGACCCAGTTCGCCCAGGTCAATTTCCAGACCGATCGGATGCCGTTCATCGACACCGAGGAGAAGGCTCATAAGGCGGTCGCCGAGATCATCGCGGCGGGGGAAACGCACGGCACGCGTCCGATCGTGGTGAATTCCTGCGTCAACCCGGAGCTGAACAAAATCCTGATCGGCAGCGGGGCGCTGATGCTGGATGTATTTGCCCCGTTCATCCAGCCATTGGAGGAATTGCTGGACACCAAGCGTCAGCTCAACGTGGGGCAGGCCCACGGCATGGTGGATTTCGACACCTACCACCGCCGTATCAACGCGATGAACTTCGCCCTCAGCCACGACGACGGCATGTCGGTGAACTACGACGAGGCCGAGGTGATCCTGGTCGCGGTTTCACGGGCGGGCAAGACGCCCACCTGCATCTATCTGGCGCTGCACTACGGGATCCGCGCGGCGAACTACCCGCTGACCGAAGAAGACCTGGAGCAGGACCGGCTGCCCGCACGGCTGCGCAAGCACCGTCGCAAGCTGTTCGGACTCACCATCGATCCCCAGCGCCTGCACCAGGTGCGCCAGGAACGGCGGCCCAATTCCCGCTACGCCGAGTTGGAAACCTGCAAGCGCGAGGTCGCCGCCGCCGAGACCATGTTGCGCATGGAACGGGTCCCCACGCTCAGCACCACCCACGCTTCGATCGAGGAGATTTCAAGCCGGATCCTGTCCCATCTGGACATTCATCGGGAAAAGTTCTGAGCGTGTAGCATCGGTTGCATGTCACACGTTGCCACCCGCGCCAAGCGTGTTCCCGGGCTCAGCCGCCTGAGCTGGCTGATGGCGCTGTACGCGGAAAACCACGCGCTGCTGACCCGGCTGTTCGAGCCGGCCGACCTGCTGCCCGGCAGCTATCTGTCTCGCGCAGGGGATGGCATCGACTTGCGGCTGGATGTGATCGAGTGCCACCGTTACACCACCGAGCTTCGCCTGAGCTACGGGCTGTGCGACCCGGTCACCGGCCAGCCCGATCCCTCCGCCTACCTGCGCTTTTACCACGATGCCAAGCAGGTGGAGGCGACCCATTGCTACCTCGGCCGGCGCTGGCAGGACGTGATCGGCATGCACCCGCCGCCGGCGCGCCTGGTGGGGCACCGGATGCGCATGAACACCTTTCTCGGCAAGTGGCTGCACTACCTGGCTGAACGTGGCCACGGGGTGGCCACGCTGGTGCGTGACGATGCGGCACCTCTGCCCGCTGTTCAGCGCTCGGGCACCGTCCACAGGTAGACCATGCTGCCGTTGACCTCGCGGGTCTGCTCCGGCTCCCACTCGTTGGCCATGTCGAACGAGTGGCTGACGATGCGGGTCCCCGGGCGCAGTTCGCTCAGCAGTTTCGGCCGCAGTTTCACGTTCAGGCTCTGCAGCAGGTAGAGGGTCACCACCGTGGCGTCGCTGATGTGGGCGTCAAACAGGTCGCCTTCGATGAAGGTCACCTTGTCGGTCACCCCGGCCGCTTCGGCGTTGGCATTGGCTTCCATGATCCGCACCGGGTTGATATCGATGCCCACCGCGCGGATCCCGAACCTCTTGGCTGCGGTCACCGGAATGCGGCCGTCACCCGAGCCCAGGTCGTAGAGCACGTCGTCAGGACCCACTCCTGCCATTTCCAGCATGGCGTCCACCACCGGCTCGGGCGTGGGCACGTAGATCACGTCCGGCGTGCGGGCCGGGGGCGGGGCGCCGTCTTCATACGGTGACTCCGGCCCGGTCGCGGCCGTGATCGGAGGCAGGGTCCCGATGTCGTCCTGCCCGGTTGCCTCCACCGCGTGCATGCGGGGCTCCACGGCTTCGTCCGCACATGCCGACAGCAGCGGCACCAGCAGCACCAGGCAGGCAAGGGTTTTGATCACTTTCATTCGCGGCTCTCCCGTTCAATTGGATCGGATGGTTTCAGATACAGCAGCAACACCCCGCCGGCCAGCAGCACCGCTACGCCGGCCACCGCCCCGGCGCCGGTATAGGCCAGGCTGGAATAGAGCAGGTACGCGCAGGTCAGGCAGAACACCAGCGGGAGCAGGGGATACATCGGCACCCGGAACGGCCGCTCGATGCCTGGCGAACGGCGGCGCAGTACGAACAGGCTGATGCCCACCAGCAGGAAGAACAGCCAGAACACCGGCGCGGTGTATTCCACCGCCATCCGGAAGCCATCCAGCGCCATTGCCCCCAGCCCCACGAGAAGCAGGGCAAGTCCACCCTGGACCAGCATGGCGGTACGCGGCGACCCGCTGCGTTCGTCCCAACGGCCGATGAAGGCCAGCGCCGGAAAATCCCGGCCCACCGCATAAACGCTGCGTGCGCCGGTGATCAGCGTGGCATTGGCTGAAGTCAGCGCCGCCGCTACCACGATCCCGCTCATCAGCCATGCCCCACGGTCACCGAACACGTGCGCCATCAGGTCCGCGGCTACTGCGTCGGAGTCCGCCATGCCTCCCAGCCCAAGCACGCGCAGGTAGGCAAAGTTGATCAGCAGATAGAGCAGGGAGATCACCACCAGGCTGAGCACCAGGATCCGCGGCATCCAGCGCTGCGGATCGCGCACCTCGGCGGTGATGTAGACGGCCTCGTTCCAGCCGCCGAAAGTGAGCAGCACGAACACCAGGATCAGGCCCATGGCGCTGTCCCCGCCGGCAGGCGCCGCAACCGCGGTATCTCCCGGTGCCAGCAGCAATCCAGCCACGATGATCAACACCACGCCGCCGATCTCCAACACCGTCAGCCAGAACTGCGCCGCCGCACCCTGGCGGATCCCCAGCCAGTTGATGGCCGTAAGTACCACCACCGACAGCGCAGCGTAGAGGGCGGCCGACCCGGCTCCCAGGCTGAACACCTGCGACATGTAATCGCCCACTACGAAGGCCAGCAGCGCGATCGATCCGGTCTGGATCACCGCCAGCCGCGCCCACGCGTACAGAAACGCCAGCCGCGGTCCATAAGCCCGGCGCAGGTAGTTGTAGTCGCCGCCGGCCTGGGGATAGGTGGTCGCAAGCTCCGCGTAACAGAGCGCGCCAATGATCGACAGCAGGCCGCCCACCAGCCAGGCGCCCAACATGACCGCTTCACTGCCCGACGCCCCGGCCACCAGTGACGGCATGCGGAAGATGCCAGCACCCACCACGATGCCAATCGTGATCGCAAACGCATCCCGGGGACGCAGGACGGGGCGGGGCAGGGCAGAGGCCAAGGAGGAGCCGGGCCGCTGTCGTTTCAGATCCATGAAACTCCGCTATTCGAAGCGATGCGCCACAGGC
Organism: Luteimonas sp. A277; assembly: GCF_054052045.1. The sequence goes on along the minus strand of NZ_JBSVRG010000002.1, from coordinate 1,423 downwards.
CGCACCGCCGGAATGGCCGGCGTTGGAACAGCCGGGGGATTTCGGATGACGTGAACCAGACCGATGGTACCCGGTACGACGATGGATGAAGACGAGCCCGCGGAACGCACGAATGGAGACTGCAGCAGACAGGCGCAGTGCGGATGACAGACAGCAAAAAGGCCCGCCGAAGCGAGCCTTTTTGCTTGAATAAGTGGCGTCCCCACGGGGATTCGAACCCCGGTCGCAACCGTGAAAGGGTTGTGTCCTAGGCCTCTAGACGATGGGGACGCTGATGCAGTCATGATATCCGACCGGCCTGTGGCCGGATACCTTCAAATTTTGGTGGAGCCAGGCGGGATCGAACCGCCGACCTCCTGCATGCCATGCAGGCGCTCTCCCAGCTGAGCTATGGCCCCACATCGTGTGGAGCCGGAAATTGTAATGGGGGTTTTGATTAAGCGCAACACCTTGGACGCATCTCACGGGAAATGCTGTCTTCTGCCTGCACAGACGCTTCAATCAGGACATGGGTTCCGGGGCCGCACCAAACTTGGGGGGCAGGGGGATGAACTCCTTGTCATCCATATCAGGCAATCGCATACGCCCGGCAGCCCAGTCGGCACGCGCCTGTTCAATCCGCTCCCTGGATGAGGAAACGAAGTTCCAGTCGATGTAGCGCGGGCCAACCGGCTCTCCACCCAAAGCCATCACCACCGCGTCGCTCAGTGCAGTGATGTCGGCGGATTTTCCCGGAGCCAAGACGGCCATGCTTCCGACCTCCACGCGTTGGCCGGCCACCTCGACGTCACCATTGGCCACGTAAACCGCGCGCTCGGTGTATTCGGGCGGCAATGATGTCCGCGAGCCGCCCCGCAGCTGCCAATGGACGTAGAACTGAGGCGAATCCACCTTCACTGGCGACTCCACGCCGGCCAGGCGCCCGGCGATCAGGCGTCCAACAACGCCATCCCCGCTGAACACCGGGAGAGCTTCACTGGTGTAGTGCCAGAAACCCGGATCCATTTCTTCACGCTCATTGGGCAGGGCTACCCAGGCCTGGATGCCATCCATGGGCCCGCCGAGGGACCGATCATGCGGCGCTTGGCAAACGGCAGCACCCGCCCGACTTCAAACGCCCCCAGGTCACGACGGCGTTGCTGGATGATGAGTTCGATCATCTCGAACCTCCGGTGCTCGTGGCGATCAAGGCAGCCCGCGCACCGCTGGCGACAGCCGCCAGCGGTGCAGGGTGCATCAGCTTTCGCTCATGCCCGAGGCTGGCTCGGGTGCGCTTCCGTGACGCACCTTTTCCTCGATCCGGCGGCCCACGTCAGGATCGATCGACTTCCAGTATTCGAACGTGCGTTCCAGCACCGGACTGCGCACGCCGCCCAGCAGGGCACCGGCCACCGTCTCCACCAGGCCATCTCGATCGGCGTCG